>DASTWM010000495.1:0-21918 GCA_035765855.1 Roseiflexaceae bacterium | reverse complement strand
CCATTCCCGAAGTGGGCTGCAATTTCGCTGCCACGCCGCGCCAGAGCAACCATGATCTGCTTGATATCTGCCCGCGCAAGTACTTCCACGACATACGCCATGACAGGACGATTGGTGATTGGCAGCAGCGGCGCTGGAATGTGCTCCGTCAGTGGAGGAAGCTTCTGTGATTGGTCCATTGCCAACAGAATAACCTGCATAGAAGATCCTCATCAAGGAAGCGATAAAGCAGCAACATCGGCTTGCGTCGCTTCCGCTACGTTTTCGTACAATGCGATAAACTGATCGAGGCGAACGAGCTTCAGACCGTGTACGATGTCGCGTGAACAACCTGCCGCCCGTAATTCGCCACCACGGCCCCGTAACTCATGGCTCAGTTTCATAAGTGCAGTCAGTCCCGCGCCAGAAACGAACACGGTTTCGCTAAAGTCCAGCACCAGTTTGGCCTGATCCATCGGTATTGTTGAACAACGATCAAGGAGAAATGGCGCGCTCTTTGCATCAAGGGTGCGCGGCGTCTTGATCACAATCCATTCATCTGTGTCTGACAAAGATTTGGCCGCTTCCTCCGACGTCGTGTCGTATCGTTCAAGAGCGCCTATGACATCGTCGAAGAACTCAAAGAATTGATCGAGATGCACCAACGACAAAATATAGGCAATTGAGGGCGGCACGGCGGCCAGGCCAAGCGCGCCACCCGATGCGCGCGCGCGATTGGTCAATGCCACAAGCGAACCAAGCGCGGAGCTGTCAAGAAACGTCGCTTCGGCCAGATTGATGACGAGAAACGGATAATTCTCCAGCGCCCGCTCGGCATTCATCATAAATGTGGACTGATTAGTAACATCCAAACGACCATGCACACTAATCACCGCAGCCTGCCTGCGCCCATTGCTATCAGGCAGAACAGGTGAGGGTGGCTCGTCAGGCATTGGCCCAACCGACGGTATATCTATTGCAGGCTTCTGTCTCATCACCCACCATTGACGAATAAAGTGCTGCCCAAAGAAAAACATGTCACGCACATAGCGCTTCCAGAGACGTTTTGGTTCTTGCAGCAACCTGTACGACCATTCCAGCCCGGCGCGTTGCATCCACTGCGGCGCGCGGCGAGTTACCCCCGCGATCATGTCAAATGTGCCGCCCACGCCCATACAAATTGGCACGCCGAGCTCGTGGGCATGCATGTGAATCCATTTTTCCTGCTTTGGGTTGCCAAATGCAACCAGCAGAATGTCTGGTAGCGCAGCCTGAATGTTGTGTAAAACCGATGCATCCATGTCGGCGAGCGGCACGTTCGGCGGCGACTCAACTCCAACGATCTTGAGGCCAGGATAGCGCGCCTGGAGAATTTCGCCAGCCTGCGCCGCAATTCCGGGTTTGGCTCCAAGCAAATACATTGAATAGCCATGCTGCGCGGCGCGCTCAGCCAGCGCCGGAACCATGTCCGCGCCGGTGACGCGCCCCGCCAGCCGCACGCCAAGCAGCCGCGCCCCCAGCACAACCGGAGTGCCGTCGGCAGTTGCCATGTCAGCCGACTGAAGGATGTGCCGCAACTCTGGATCATGGAGCGCGTTGACAACAAAGTCTGCATTGACGGTTGCAACCTGGTGCGTTTTGCCAGTCGCTCGCCCAACAGCAATGAACTGCTCTAAACGATCGAGCGCCGTTTCCATGGAAAGATCGTCAACCGGGACACCGCCAATTATCAGCAGCTTGCGCATGACTTCCTCTTCGCTACACGACTCGGCTGCGCTAATATGCGCCTTTGCTAAACAGCACCGCAGGTATCGTTTTCAACAAAATCTCCACATCTTTCCACACGCTCTGCTCGCTGATGTATTGCAAATCCAACTCGATCCAGCGCTGAAAATTGACGTTGCTGCGACCCGATACTTGCTGCAACCCGGTGATGCCGGGAACAGTGTGCAGCCGCCGCGCTTGTTCGTAGCTATATTTCGCTACCTCGCTCGGCAATGCAGGCCGCGGCCCAACCAGGCTCATGTCGCCGCGCAGCACATTGAACAGCTGCGGTAACTCATCGATACTGAGCTTGCGGATGACCCGCCCAACCCTGGTAACGCGTGGATCGTTCTTCATCTTGAATACCGGCCCGTCGGCCTCGTTGAGCGCCTGGAGCTCTTTCAAGCGCTCTTCAGCATCAATGTACATGGAGCGAAACTTAAGACAGGTGAACGATTCGCCCCACTTCCCAACCCGGATCTGCCGAAACAGAATTGGTCCCGGCGAGTCGAGGCGGATGAGCAGCGCAGTGATTGCCATAATGGGCGCGGCAAAGATCAAAGCGACCAATACGACGCTCATGTCGAGCACGCGCTTCAGCATCGCACCGATTTTAGAACGGATAACCCATAGTGTCAGGAGCAACCGCACGCGTTGCATGGCGCGGCGCTGCTGAAACCGGCGCTGCGCGAAGGTTTCAAACATGCGCGCGGCTTTGGGATCCTGGTGATGTTGAGTGCTCATAATGAAACCCTTTGTGATCTCTCCGATCGCGCCATAGGTCATTTATATCAGACCGCTATTACCGCAACATTTCCATCTGGAATATTTATTCATTGCGCGCCGTTCGCACCCAGCCGCCGCGGTCAAAGCCAAGCAGCACGCGTACATATAACCACAGCTTCCAGACAATAAACAACGGTGCGTACAGCAGCGCCTGGTACACCTTGCGCGGCACACCAGCCAGCATGAGACCGTTCAGCACATACACCGCCTGCCCGGCAAGAATGAAAATAGCTAACCCCATGCCTAGCATGCTGCCGAGCAGCAATGCCCCAAACAGCACAGCCACACCCGCCATTGCCAGTATGGAGAATGGTGGGATGAGTTGTTCGATGGCTGCGTCGAACAGCAAGAAGCTGCGCCGTCGCAGTGCCGCCGCCAACAATTCGGGGACATAGCGCCGGATCATTTCCATGCGTCCGCGTTCCCAGCGGACATTTTGCGTGTGCGAGGCAGCCAGCGTGCCCGGCATCTCAGCCCAAACGACCGCGTCAGGAGCGAACATCACGCGTTCACCCGCCATGATGAGCGCCATGTGATATTCGATGTCTTCGGTCAATGAAACTGGCCAGGGATGCTGCATGGCTATGTCACGCGCGAAAACCATGCCGTTGCCTTTGAGCCCTGTCGAACCGCCGAGCACGCTGCGCCCCTGCGGGCGCAGGTAGTGCAAAGCGGCCAGCGCGACCGAGCGAAGGCTTGCACTCCACGACTGCTCAGGATCGCGGACGGCATAATAGGCCTGGATGGCACGCTCGCCACGCGCCATTCGCGCGTCCATGATCGTCAGGAAGTTCGATGAAACGACGCTATCGGCGTCGAGCACGATGACTGCGTCGTGCGGCTCACCGCTGGCCCAGATACACTGCAACAGCCATTGCAGCGCATAGCCTTTGCCGATTTGCGTTGTGTCGAAGCGCTCATGAACTACCGCGCCGCCTTCGCGCGCCACGACTGCGGTGCGGTCGGTGCAATTATCGGCGACGACATGGACGGCGTACAGCGAGGATGGATACTCAAGCTGGCGCACGTTTTCCAAAAGACCTGGAAGTAGCCGCTCCTCATTGTGCGCTGGCAAAAGAAACAGAAAGCGGTGCGTTGGTGCCTGGTTGCGCGCCGGAGTGCGGCGCGGCGCAAACCATGCCGCAATCGTCAGCAGCAGCAGATACGCAACGAGCAGCGCCAGCACGCCTTCAACCCCCATGAGCAGCATTTCGAGAACAAACATGTTTCTATTCCTTCACTACAACGCCACGCCAGCAGATCGTGCCTCATCTTCAAGCGTGCCCCGCACAATAGCACCAAGCCGCTCTGTGTAAGCATCAAGGCTCATTAATTGCTCGACGCGCCGCCGACCGTTGCGTCCCATGCGCGCAGCTTCTTCTGGATGTTGGAGCAAATACTCGATTGCGGCACGCAAAGCGACCGGGTCGCCGGGCGGCACATACATGCCCGTCTCGCCTTCGACTACGACATCGGTCTGGCCTGGCGTGCCTGAGCAGATCACGGCCCGCTCCATTGCCATGGCTTCCAGAAGGGCCGTCACGCCCGCCTGAAAATCGACATCGAACAGCGGCATGACCATGAAGCGGCTGTCGGCATAGAGCTGGCGCAACTCAGATTGCGAGAAGCGCTGCACCGTCACGTTGTCTGGAATAGCCTGGCCTTCGGTCGTGTCGGGCTGCCTGGCCCACGGGCTGGCCGCCGCGATAGTAATATTGGCACCAAGTCCGCGCGCCGCTTGAATCAGCGTCGGATAATCGCGACGCTCCAGCCCAACCGCACAAATCTGCGGACGCGCCGTTGGCTTTGGTGTCACTCGTTTGAGCGAGAAAAAGTCCGTGTCTACCATGAATGGCGTCCAGACGACTTGCTCTGCGGGAAGCTTCCAGCGCTGCTGTGTGAACTGCTGCTGCCACGTTGAGTAGACCAGGATACGGTCGATATGGCTCTGCACGCCCAGCCAGTCAAAGAAAAGCATTTTCTTCTTCACCGACAGAATGTGCGCGATCATGACATGGCGCGGGTGGTGTCCATCCGCCAGTTTGAGCAGCGCCGCCAACGGAATACCGACCTGTTCACCATCCGTGAAAATCGCACTGTACTGCTTGCGCTTCCGCCAGCACGCCCATGCCAACAACACGTCCGCACCGGCGATGCGTTCCATCACTCGGCCAAGCACGCCCGCCGATTGTCGGGCTTCCGCATAATCGAGCACATCCGCATGCAGTGCGCGGGCAAGCTCAAGGTAGTCGGCGCGTGGGCGTTCGCCGCGCGCGACACGTTCAGCAGTGTCCGGCGCGATAACACCCGAAACTGTCAGTAAGACTTCCGCGCTCATGCAGCCCTCCGCACAGGCCGCGCGGTGTCGGCCACATCTTTCAACAGTGCAAGCAAATGTTGGGCATTACGCTGTACATCAAACGTTTCTCGCACCAGCGCAGCAGCGCGCGCGCCTTGCTGAAGCCGCAACTCTGGATTTTCAATCAGGCGGCGCAACGCATCTGTGAGCGCAACCGTGCTGCCGACCGGCACGACAAAGCCATTTTCGCCGTCATGCACGATTTCTGGAATGGCCGCAACATCGGTTGAAACGAGCGGCAATCCCGCCGCGCCCGCCTCAGAAAGCACCATGGGCAAACAATCGCCATAGGTCGGCAGGCAAAAAATATCGCAGTTGTGCGCTAATTGTTTGAGCAATACGCTGTTGGGCTGTACATTGTTGTAGACGAACAAGCCTGGTTCCTCCCGCATCTGCTCGTGCGTAACGAGGTGCAGTTCGATGTTCAGGTGCCGCAGCTTACGAAATGATTGGAGCAGCAGCGCGCCGCCTTTTCGCCTGAGGTCGCCGCCGATGAACAGAATTTTGACGGGGCCATCATGCACGCGGCGTGGATCGGGATTGGCCCATGCTTCCACTTCGACACCCGGCGGAATGACGGTAATTTTATCCGCCGGCACTTCGTAGGCATCGACCAGCCCGCGCTTCGCCCAGTGGCTCCAGGTGACAAGCTGTTGGGCTGCCGCGAAGCAGTCACGGTTGAGCCGCCACTTGAGATGCTCAAGCCATGCTGCGCTGGTTTTGTGGCCGTACGATAAACCGAGTTCGTCGTACTGACGTGGCGTAGCATCGAGCGAAATCACGCTGGGCACGCGCCGAACCCAATCGCTCGCCAGGACAGAGGGAACCTGCGTATGAAAGAACAGCGCATCAGGATGCGCCACCCGCTCCAGCCCCGCTAATGCGTGCCGCGCGCGTAGACCGGCGCGCACGGTCCAGTTACTTTTGTATACCGGAATGCGCCCAGCGAATCCATGAACATCTTGCGGGATGAGCGCCCACTGGGCCTCGATGCTGGTATCGCGCGCGACCTGTGCCTGCAAATTGCGGGTGTGCGTCACATGCCCGAGCGCTTGCTCCATCACAAAGCCAATTCGATAGGGTGTCATTGATGTGTCTCCATAACAAGCAGGCTGATTGAGTAGGGTGGCAACGTCAGCGCCGTGTCTGCTCCTGGCACAAATGGCTCGCTCACAATCTTGTCTGGCTGCGACTCGCTATAGCGATACAGCGTCGCTTTGCCTGACGTGGCGAAATGGCTCGCCTGCAACGCAATCTCATGCGCCTGCCTGGGATCTTTGTTCATAAGCATCACTGAAAGTTTGCCGCTGCTGGGATCTACGCCCGCGAATGCGCTGACCGTGTCGGCCTGGTCGCTGGCCGCGTACACCGAATGCTGGCCGAAGCGGCTACCTTGATCGTCGTAATTGGTATACATTTTGAAGGCGTACATGCCGGGGGTGTTGAGGTCCGGCGTGCGCCAGTAGGCCGCCATGTACACATCCTCACGGCCCAGAATGCCGAGCACATCCGCGATGGCGAGCGCACCGTTCATGGTTTTGTCCGCGCCCCAGTTCCACTCGCTGAGGCCAAACTTCAAGCCAGGATAGTGCTGCGCGATAAGTTCTTTCATGCGTGGAATGAGATAGATTGGCTCGTTGATCCACGACTCGTCGCTGTAGCTGCGATCCCAGAGCGAGCGCGTGCTGCGCAGGCGGTGCGCTGCCGTGTCAGGATCATCCTGATCGTTGTACAGCCCTTCCGGGTAAAAGTGGAGGTCGAGCACATCAAGCGTGCGGATGCCCGTCCGCTCATCATGCGCCCGCACCTGATCAAGGAACCACGGCATGAAATCGGTATTGCCATGCTGCTGCTTGTCCGCCGCGCCTGCCGCCGAGTTCCAGTAGTAATACCAGCAGCAGGTCATCGGTCCAGTCAGCTCGGCATGCGGCGCGACAGCGCGCACGGCTGTGGCGTATTCCAGATACCTGTCGCGGATTTCTTCGTAGGTCGTACAGGCGGGATGAACGTCGTAATGCGTGTAGCCCCACAACTCTGGCTCGTTATCCATGGCAAAGAACCGGATGTTAAAGCCTTTTTCGTCGATAAGATGCTTGACCCAGGCAACAATATCGTCGGGAGTTGAACGCACGCTGGTCCGTGTCGGGTCGGCTACCGCGCCAGGATGCTCGCAATTGGCTTTGTCGGCATCGCCACAACTGCCGTCCGGCAGCGGAAACGAGCATGTGTTGATATCATGGTTCTTTGCCACCCAGCCGAGCGTCGGCAGCACGATGCGCACGTCCATGTTGGCCTTGATCGCGCTCGCGGCAAAATCGTCGCTGGCTGACGTGCCTTTGTAATCGTAATCGCCGTTGCGATATTGCCAGTCGCTGGCCGCATTCCAGGCGTTGCCGAGCTTCCAGTTATAGCGTGTGTTGGCGTTGCCGCCCCAGCTTTGCAGCGTTGGGCGCACAGCAGCAACGACATCGTCGGGCGCGCCTGACATGCCGTAGATCAGCGGACTGATCGGGTGTACATCGCGCGTCGCGTCCACCTCAACCGTGATATGCTGGCCGCTCGGTTGCCGCGAAAGAGCAACAGACGAGGCCGACGGCTGCGATATCGCAGCGGTCGGCGCAGGCGTGGCATCGCCACCGAGCATGGCACTTACAGTTGGCGTGGGCGCGCTGGTCGTAATTGTCGCAACTGGTGGCGTGCTGCCACACTGAATAAGCAGCACTGCAAAAAGCAGCCAGCACAGACGCAGCACAGGGCGTTGGTAGATATGTCGTTTCACAAGCTGTTATTCTGTGATAACCAGGAAGACAGCAGACGCTATCCGCCACAGCGTATCGCACGCTGCACTTATATACCGCGTGTATCGATGTGGAGATACGCCTTATTAGTAAAATTTGTGTTAAGAATCTCTCATACACGCGGCTCCTATACTGAGCAACGGTAAGGATGCCAGAGGTGACATAGAAGCGGTGATCTTCATCGGCTTGCAGGGCGCAGGAAAATCAACATTTTATCAAGCCCGCCGATGTGACGCTGAGCAGTGAGGTAATTGAGCAAATCCAGAATATTCCTGGCGACGCATCACTCTTTCTCGCAACGCATGAACAACACCGCGCATGGCTCAGTACTGAATCATGCGCGGTGTTTTGTCAGATAGCGTAAAACTCTACTACTTGTTGAAAACTGTCACAACCACAGTAGCCGTAGCTTTCCCGCCTTTGCCATCGCTGACGGTATATGTAAAGACATCCGTGCCCTTGAAACCGGGCTTTGGCTCGTAGGTAACTGTGCCATCATTGTTGATGGTGATGGTGCTCTTGCTGTTGCCGCTCGAAACCGCGGTCACAGTCAGTGTATCGCCGTCGACATCCGTGTCGTTCGCCAGCACGGCAATCTGAACCGAGCCGTTCTTCTTCACCGATGCAGTGTCGTCGTTGGCCTTCGGCGGGTGATTCACAAGGTTTAAGCCAACAATCACTGGATCATGATCGGACACGCGGAATCGATCGGCCGCATACAACGTGTTTTGCAGGTCTGTGGTTTTGAAGTTGGTGTTGTAATCAAGCACGCTCGGCTCATCGGAATTGATATGATATTCGGTCACACTCGCCACCTGGCTGGCCATGCCGGCGCTCGCCAGCGCATGATCAAGGTAGCCCCACTGGCCATCGAACACATACGAGTAAGCATCCTCGCCAATCAGCGTCGAGATCAGGTTTGTGTAACCAGCGTTCTTAATCGTCGTGATCGGGTCTTCCATGGCGTAGGAGTTGTAGTCGCCGACCAGCAGGATGTCGGGATCGCCAGTTCCGGTCGGATCGCTCGCCAGCCATGTGACCAACTCTTGCGCGGCATTGACGCGCTCCGCGTTGCAGTTGCCCTGACCGTCACCAGCGTCAGGTATATCACATGCGCTGCCCTTGGATTTCAGGTGGTTGATATCGACAATAAAGCGATTGCCTGTTGCGTTCTCCTGAAACGCCTGCGCCAGCGATGGACGGCTGCGCGGCGCGCTGTCGCCACCATTCACAAAGGCAACCGTATTCAGCACAGCGGTCTGGCCCACCGGCGTGACCTTGGCGGGCTTGTAAATCATGCTGACCTTGATCGCGTCGGTGCCAAGCGCATTGGTCTGGCCGGTGGCGGCATCTGCGTCGATGAATGCGTAGGTGCCGGGTGCCGTCGCCGCGTTCAGCTTGTCCACCAGGAATTGGATGGCGCTGTCGGGGCCATAACCATCGTTCTCAAGCTCATTGACGCCAAGGACATCTGGATTCATTGCCTGGATTGCAGCAACTGTCTTCGGCCACTGGCGGTTGAATTCGGTCTGGTTATCAGCACCGCGACAGTCTGTGGCGGCACCGTTCGCGCCGTTCGTGCAGCCGCTAAATGTGTTGAAGAAGTTTAGCAGGTTCATGCCCACCACCCGCAGGCGGGCATCCACCGCCAGAGGTGCGGACGGGCGCGGGTTGGCAGGCTGGAAATCGGGAACGCCGCCATCCAGCGCGCCGATCGGGCGCACGCGGTAGGCATTCGGACTGGCCGCGTTGCCGCCCCATGTGTAGCTGAGGACACCGACCATGCCAGCAACAGTATCGCCGCCACGGAGTGTGTTGCTGGCGCTCAGTGGCTGGCCGCCGCGCGCGAATTTGATGGGATCGGGGTTCTGCGCCTGCGAGTCATCGTCAATCAGAATCTGGTTCAGATCGTTCTGGGCCTGCACCGCATTCGCTGCCGCGCCGGGCGCGACAATATTGGTCGGCTGGTGCAAGCGACCGCCGGACGACAAAAGTACCTGGCCGAAACGCCCAAGCTGGAAGTGTTCGGTGACGTACAGCGTCTGCGGGAAGCGTACCAGCATGCCCTCGTAGCGCTCCAGGTAATCGGCGCTTGAGGAGGGCAACTGCACATCGACCGGCGCAACTGTGCCAGTCGTGCCACACGGCTGAACATCAACCGTGCTGCTGATTTGCGTCTGGCCCTGGTTTTCGCCAGCCACGCCAGTCACCTGCACCACATCGCCGACGTTCACACGGTTGGCGTTGTCACTTTCAAAGACGAAAATACCGTCCGACGTTGTCGGATCGCCATCGCCGCTATCTTCGAGGTAGAACCCGCGCAGATTTGGCGATGCTCCCTCGTAGTCCAGCACGACCACGCCCTGCACTGTCACCGTTTGCCCGCTGAGCGATGTTGCCGCGCCGCTGCCCTGAACGGAGCCAATGCTGACATCTGGAACTGAACATGTTCCCGGAACCGGCGTATTGGTTGGCGTGACCGTTGGGGTTGTGCTGCCACACACATTTACTGGCGAGGCGCTGTTCCGTGGCATGGAAGGAGATAATGCGCTAAAGTCAGCGCTGTTAGTATCAGTATCAGTGCAGCCATTATTGCTACGAACTTGACTGCTGCCTGCCGCCGGAGCGCTGGTTGTAGCTGTTTCTACAAATGCATTGGTCGCCGCGCCATAACCAACCGAGTCAATAATTGTCCCCGTGTTCAAGGCTCCTTGACGAAGCGCAAGACCGCCACTACTACCCGACAGACTTCCATTTGTACCGCCGTTCCAGGTACTGTCAGCCCCCGCTGATCCAGTGTAACCACTCACGACCGTCGCTAAATAATAGCCTCCGGCTGGCACAATGGTGCTTGTGCTCCAGCTTACGAGCGAGACGTCGGATGTACCAGCGGACGAACGGTACACAATGCGATAGCCATTGAGATCAACAGGGGCGCTGCTAACATTATGTAACTCCACAAACTCGTCAGATGACGTCGCGCCAGCGACCTGGAACTGACTAATCACCAGGCTCGACGAGGACGCATGCGCCGCTGGCAGCGCGGCTACAAACAGGCCGCACGCGAAAGCAAGTGTGATGAAGGCGCGCAGCAACACGCCCCTGCTCCAGTTGAGAGTACGCATGGATGATGTCCTTCACAATGCTAAAAGCTTTAACGAAGATGTAGTGCAAGTATAAACGAGTTCTAACCAGCATGTGTTACGCTGACAGCACGTTTGGATGACAATTTCTTTATCATCATGTTCGCCATGACAGACTAATGCGCCCGCCACCAAAGCAGCGGGCGCATGCTTTTTGCTCTAACGGTATGCATACCACCGAGAAAAGCATCAGGTCTATGTCACTGTGGGCGCGTCGTCGGCGTATTGGTCATACAAGCGCTGCTCCACAATCTGTTGCATCCGCATGACGGCTGTGTGAATTTCGGTGAATGTCGTGTAGATTGGCGCGATACCCAGGCGAATGTTGTCGGGCGCGCGAAAATCGGGCAGCACGTTCATGTCGCGGATCATGGCTAAGTCAATACCCAGCGCCTCCGCATGGCCCAGCGACACATGCGAGCCGCGCCACTCTGCATCGCGTGGCGAATTCAGCGTGAAGCCGAGCGGCTGCAACAGCGTTTCCCACAGCCCGATCAGATATTCGGTCTGCGCGACCGACTTGGCGCGCAAGTGCTGCAAGCCAGCTTCCAGCAGCAGATCCACGCCCGGCTCGACCAGCGCCAGCGACAGCACGGCCGGCGTGCCGGTGATGAAGCGCCGCAAGCCCGCCGCAGGCTGATAGTTCATGCCAAACTTGAACAAATCCTTCTGGCCCATCCAGCCGGTGATCGGGTTGAGCAGTTGTTCTTGCAAATCACGGCGAACGTACAGGAACGCGGGCGCGCCGGGGCCGCCGTTCAGATATTTGTAAGTGCAGCCAATCGCCAGGTCCGCGCCGCTTCCATGCACGTCCACCGGCACCGAGCCAGCCGAGTGGCTGAGATCCCAGAGCGTCAGCGCGCCCGCCGCGTGCGCCGCGTCGTTCATGGCCGCCATGTCATAGACATAGCCGCTCTTGAACACGGTGTGCGACAGCGTGAGCAACGATGTTTGTTCGTCGAGCGCGCGCATGATCGCATCGACCGGGCCGTGAATATCGTCGGGCGAGGGAATAATATCCAGGTAGAGACGCTTCGCCGAAGCGTCTCTGCGATCATCCAACAGATCAATCGCGCCCTGAATAATGTAGATGTCGGACGGAAAATTGAGGTTGTCGGTCAGGATGCGCGGGCGGCCATGCTGGTGGCGCAGCGCCGCGACGACCAGCTTGAACAGGTTCACCGAAGTCGAGTCGGCGACGATCACTTCGTCGGGCTGCGCGCCAATGAGTTGTGCGATCTTCGCGCCAATGCGCTCCGGCGCGTCGAACCAGCCTTCGTTCCAGCCGCGAATCAGGCGGTTGCCCCATTCCTCGCGCACAAGCTGTTCGGCGCGCTTGGCGCTGGCTTTGGGCAGCCGCCCCAGCGAGTTGCCGTCAAGGTAGATCAGGTCGTCGTCGGCGAACACAAAGCGCTCGCGGAAGTGCGCCAGCGGATCGCGGGCATCGAGTTCAGCAGCGTAGGCTGCGTCGGTGCGAATGGGCATGCATATATCCTTGTATAGCTTAAATCACTTCTAAATAATCGCGGTCGGGCAGTGCGGGAAATGGCGCGGTTGGCAGCGTTTGATACCAGTACGCGACCGAGGCGATGTCATCCTGCAACGGCAGATAGCGCTCACCGCTGCGCCAGCCGAGCGCCTGAATCGTGACGCGCAGATCATGTTGAAAGCGAATCGGATCGGTGATGTGCCAGCGATACATTCCGAAGCGCGTCTGCGACTGATACACGCCGTCGGGCCGCAACACCTGGTGCAGCCCGGCATACGGCGTCGTGAATTCCTGGTACTGCTTCGTTTCCTTGTTCTCGAAGTTATACGAGCCGCAGAAATAATCCTCGGTGCCGGTGCCGCAGATCGTCGGAAACTCCTCGTCGCCGTCCATGAAAAACTTGATTTCGCCCTCGCCCCACCAGCCGCTGTTCTGCACGCCCCAGGCCATGTATATGCCGACATAATGACCCTGCCCCTGCACATGGTCCAGAATCGTGTAATCCTGCTTGTACGGCAGCGGGTTGGCGCGGCGGAACTGGGCATGAAAATAGGCGCAATCCTTCGGCACATCGGTCAGCGTGTAGTTGATTTGATAATAGAGAATCATGTCCTCGTCGGCAATGTTCGTCATGGTGATGCGGCAGTGCCTGCGAAACGGCATTTCCCAGTAGCAGTTGAACGCGCTGCCGGGATTGACGCACACCGCCAGCGAGGAAAGCGGCGCGAAGCGGCCCCAGCCGCTGGCGAAGAACTCGCCGACTGGGCATTCGACCGAGGGCTGCTCCTGGCCGTCCCAGTAGAATCTGAGGATGCTGTAGCGCCAGTTGCCGGTCGGCGTCATCCAGATCTGCTGGATGGCTCCCGGCCCATCAATCGAGGCAAGTTCAAACGTTTCGCCGGCATGGATACGAACGGAGGGTGACAGCTTCCAACCTTGACCGAGATCGCGTGCGGCGTGCGAGCCAGTGCCTTCAGTCGCCATGCCGCCGCGCCCCTTTTCGCCGGTGAAATTTTCGGGGCTGATCGAGCGCGTCTGCGCGTCCGACAAACGGGCGAGATTGCCCATGTGCATGCCCAGGCCGTTGAATGGCATTACGTCCCTTCTTTCTGTTAGTGAGGAGTCAAGCGCCAGAACCCCATGTTTTCCGCAGCACGCGCAGCCAGTTTTCGTGCGCCAATTTGCGGAGCGTTGCCTGATCGTAGCCGTGTTCCTGGAGCCGGGCAATCAGCTTCGGCAAGCCCGACACATCGCCAAGTTCCTGTGGCATGGTCGCGCCGTCAAAATCCGAGCCAAAGCCAACCCGATCAATACCCAGCCGCGCCACAAGATACTCAATGTGTTGTATCAGGATGTCAAGCGATGTATTCGGCTCATCGTAGCCATCGGCGCGCAGCACGCTGACCTCGAAGTTGACGCCGACCATGCCATCCGAATCGCGGATCGCATCGAGCTGCTTGTCGGTCAGGTTGCGCGCGGACGGGCAGAGCGCGTGCACAGCGCTGTGCGTTGCAACGATTGGCGCGTCCGTCAGCGCCGCAAGATCCCAGAAGCCTCGCTCGTTCAGATGCGACACGTCAAGCATGATGCCCAGCTGATTGCATGCCCGCACAAGCCCGCGTCCGGCGTCGGTCAGTCCCGGCCCGGTGTCGGGCGAGTGTGGAAAGCGAAACGGCACGCCGTGGCCGAAGATGTTTGGGCGGCTCCACACCACGCCCAGCGAGCGCATGCCAGCCTGATACAGGACGTACAACATATCGAGTTGCGGATCAATCGCTTCCGCGCCTTCCAGATGCAGAATAGCGGCAATCACGCCATCACGCAGACAGGCCGCAATCTCGTGGACGTTGCGAACGACCTTCAACTGGCCCTGCGCTGCTGCTTCGAGGCGAAACAGCGCGGAGATCATCGCCATTGCTGTTGTTCGGGCATACGTCGGCTCGAGTGCAGCCGCCAACGGAACCTCGTAGCCGTTCGAGGTAATGATCACTTCCATGCTGGCGGGGTCCGCGTTCGAGCCAGCCGCCGGAACGAAGACCGCGAAAAATCCAGCGCCCATGCCACCGGCGCGCGCCCGTGGCAGATCGAGGTGTCCCGGCGTGCTGCCAGTGCAAAAATCGTGCGCGCGCTGCTCCGTATAGGGATGCAGATAGCGCAGCGAATCGTTATGTCCATCAAAGACTGGAATAGACATGTCGTTATACATTCCTCAGAATCATCCACGCGCCTTCAGAATCGGGCCAGTAAGATCCGCCAACCGGGTTTGCTGGTTGCCAAGCTCGTCAAAGTTCGCCGGGTCGAGCCAGCGCGTGAACGTGGCTCCCAGCGCGGGCCATTCGCCGTCAATCGCCGCAAACCAGGCCGTGTCGCGGCTGCGCCCTTTGTAAACCGTCGCCTGCCGAAAAATACCCTCGAACGAGAGGCCGAAGCGCTGCGCCGCCGCTCGTGACGCAGCGTTCAGCGCGTCACATTTCCATTCGTAGCGCCGGTAGCCCAGTTCAAAGGCGCGCTTCATCATGAGATACATCGCTTCAGTCGCCGCCGGTGTGCGTTGCAGCAGCGGCGAGAAATTAAGATGGCCGACTTCGATTGCGCCGCTCGCAGGCGTGATCCGCAGATAGGCCGCGACGCCGACCGCCCGATCGGTCGCGCTGTCGATGATCGCGTAGAACAGCGGATCGTCGCTTTCAGTCGCAGCACGCGCCCAATCAAGGTAGCTTTCGCGCGACTCAAACGGGCCGTACGGTAGATACGTCCAGTTACGGCCTTCGGCGTCCAGCGTGTTTGCGTCGTATAGACTATCCGCATGCTGATTGAGATCGAGCGGCTCCACGCGGCAGAAGCGGCCCGCCATGGGCGTGCGTGGCGGCATCGGCGGTGGCCGCCAATCGCCAACGCTGAGGCCGATTGGCTGGCCGAGATGATTTGTTGTATGCGCCATGGTTTTCCTTTTCATCTTCCTCACCTTCCTTACCTTCCCGGAAGATTGTAGCTTGCAGGAAGGTTTCGGGAAGATTTATAACTGCGCGCGAATCGCCCACAGGTCGGGAAAGAACGGCTTGATCGTCGCCGCGAGGTATTGCGCGCCGCTTGAGCCGCCCGTGCCGGTCTTCATGCCAATCGTGCGCTCGACCATTTTGACATGGCGGTAGCGCCATTCCTGAAAGCCCTCGTCAATATCCACCAGCCGCTCGCACACATTGCGCGCTTCGGGATCGGAGCGATAGATGTGAATCAGCAGTTCTTGCAGCGCTGGCGCTGGCGCGAGCGGCTCCCGCACATCGCGGTCGAGCAGGTCGGCAGGCACCGGGTAGCCCTGGCGGCTGAGGTAACGCAGAAAGGCGTCCCAGAGCGTCGGCTGTTCGTAACGCGCTCGGAGCCGTTCGAGGCCGGGCATGTCGTCGGGATAATGTTTGAAAATATTCGCGCGCTTGTGGCCGAGCATGAACTCAATCTCGCGGAACTGCACCGACTGAAAGCCGCTGGCCGACTCAAGGTAGCCACGGAACGCGCCGAATTCCAGCGGCGTCATCGTTTCCAGCACATCCACCTGCGCCACAATCGTCTTGAGAATTTTCAGAATGCGCGTGCATGTGTGAACTGCGCGCGCCGTCTCATGCACGCGGAAGCGCTCGTACAGATAATCGAACTCGTGCAGAAGCTGCTTGAACCATAGCTCATAAACCTGGTGAATGATGATAAAGAGCAGCTCGTCATGTTCCGGGCCATGGCTTTTCGGCGTTTGAAGATCGAGCAATTCATCAACGCGAAGATAGCTGGCGTAGGTCAAAGCTTTCGACATGGCGCGCTCCTTTGCGGCATGCGGGTACGATTTCGCACGCGCATGGTACACGGATTGGCGCGGATGGGCAACAGCGTGAAGTCGAGCGCCTACTGAGAAGAGGCTTGCGAGCCGATGCGCGGTTGCGCAGCAGCATGCGGGCATGGAGATTGACTGCCAAAATACAAAATATCAGCATCCTGCTGGTCTTTCAGCAGATACTTCAGGAAAGCATCAACGATCGCCGGATCCCACTGCTGACCGCGTCCCTCATGCAGGATGCTCGCGGCCTCCACAACCGCAAGCGCTTTCCGATACGGGCGGTCGGTCGTCATGGCATCAAAGCTGTCTGCCACGGCAATCACCCGCGCGCCAAATGGAATATCCAGCCCTTTTAACCCAGCCGGGTACCCGCTGCCATCCCAGTGCTCGTGATGACAGCGCACAATATCGATGCCGCGCGCAAAATCGCGGTGGCGCACCAGCAGCGCCGCGCCACGCTCCGGGTGCGAATCCATGACCCAGCGCTCCTGGTGCGTAAGCTGGCCTGGCTTGTTGAGAATGTCATCTGGGATGCCGATTTTTCCAATGTCATGCACCCGCGCGGCAGAGCATATCAGCGTCACCTCGGGGCCGGTGATGTGCATTTCGCGCAGGATGTGCGCGGCCAGCTCAGCCACGCGGCGCGAGTGGCCGCCCGTATACGGATCGCGCAAATCGACCGCATCGGCCATGCTCTCCAACAGATTGACGGTGCCTTCGTGCATTTCCTTGAGGTGCCTGAACGATTGATAGATGATGCACAGCGGCAGCACCCACAGGACAAGCGACCATGGCTGTTCCAGGGCAGCCAGCGCGGCCAGGATGCCGAGCATGTATTGCACGCCTTCGGTCAGGCTGGATTCGCGCAGCAAAATGGCTACGACGCGGCGTGGCGACGCGCCGATCATGGGCGCAATCTCGAACGAGCCAGTCACGATGTCGCAGAGAAACATGATTGCAGCCACGCTCAGGAGCACGGCCAGCAACGGCCAGTCATCAGCCATGCCGCGCCGCGCCACCCATGCGCTCAAAGCAGCGATCATGACCCACCGGCTCGTTGCCGTCGCAATGTCGCTTAACGTGTTGCCGCGCTGTGCGCGCGTAAGCAGTTGAATGGACAACATGCTCATGCCTGCGATGAGTGCCGCCATAATGGGGGAGGCTATAATCGCGGCCACATACAGTGGAATTGTGGTTACGGCGGCCTGAATGCTGTGTTGCAGGTGAATCGGGCGCAGGCCAGCGCAGATCGTCATGGCGACGAGAAACGCCGCAATCAGCGCCGCTTGAACGCCGACCACAGGCTGATGCAACGCGGCGCTGGCCTGCCACGACAGGAACAGGACGACAAGCGCAAGCACACTTACGGCGATTGACGTGAGTGGCTGGGGATAAAGGTGGCCGAGATACGCCTTCATTGCTCTTCCTTTGTGACGCCTGAGCTGCCACGAGTGACAGATCAGGCGCAACTCGAGCAGGCGAAAAACTAGCGCGTGAGCACCGCTCGCAGAACCTGGCCGTTGAAGCCTGTGATCGGCTTGTACTGCAACTCCACAGGTATCATATGCACTAACGTGACCTTCCCAAAGATTGTGTGGGAGGTGACGCTGACACGATCAGGCGTCGTCTGCACCAGTGTTTCGGTGACATACTGGTATGGCTCGGCATCAGCATAGTAGGTAAATGTTTCTTTACCTTGAAAACCCAGGGTCGGCGTCCTGATCGCGGCGACTAATTGAACATTGGGCGGTCCATGAATCGTGTAGTGAATCTCCTGAACGTTTGAAACGCTGGTATCAATATCAGCCGTCACATCCAGAATCGTCCCATCCGAAAGCACAAGCACCGGATCTGAACGGCAGCCGAAAATAGTGGCCTGCACAACCGGCGCGTAGGTACTGCTTAGAGCCATGCTCACAAGCACCACGCTGACTACGATGAACATTCGAGTGAATACCGGCATTCGATAACGCATTTTCCTTCCTTTCGGACACGCGCGGTCTACTGACCACATGTGCCATGGCGGCCTTCAGCTACAACCTGTGGAATACAACGCGCGCAACGCATCACGCGTGGAACGCGCCTGTATACTTTCGGCGGCGTGGCCATAAAGGACGGCATGGTGCGCAAGAATGACTGATCAGCGCATCAATGCGGGGGTAGATGCGCTGGCGCAGCTTCACAGCAACATGGCTGGCTATCGAGAAGAGAACTCTATAGAAATAAACTCCATCTATCAGCAAAAAGTTACGAGCATGCCAATAAAGCATAAAAAGGCATACGCTCAGCAGAAAAACTACATAAAATCGTAATGAATGTACACCGTCTTAGCAAGTTGCGCGCCAGATTCACATCGGTCCAGCGTATGGCTATCGTGCCACCTCGCCGCGCACTGGCTGATCCTTGATGCCAAGATAGCGCTCGATCTCCTGCTCCAGAAAGAGCGCCTGCTCGGCGTTCGGCAGGCTGCTCACTACCTTTGTGTCGCTCCCGTCTGCGCGGATGGCGTACACGTCGTAATACACCGACGTGGAGCCGCGCCCGCGCGTCACCCGCTCGCGGCAGAAAACCTGGCGCAGATCTGTCGTGGCAAGCTGCGTGTTGCCACGCCACGGCAGCGGCCCATGCCGCACGCGCACGCCTTCATAGCCGACATGAATCGTCGTCATGTTCACCAGCCCGGCGATGGCAGTGTAAGTAATAAATATGCCGACCAGCACATGAATGCTCGGAAATAACGCAAATGCGCCTACCCTGAACGAGAACGCAATGCCAATGAATATGAGCTGAAACCCATCCCAGAAGATGGCGAAAACGAGCAGAAAAATATACTGCCAGCCAAACCAGCGCCGCCTGATCACAAGCCCGCCCGGCTCCTGCTCCAAGGTCATATTCTCCGGCAACGGCACGTCCATGCGCGGCGCGGTGGCCAGGCTGTTGTGCGGCACCTGGTCGGCGATGCTGTACACGGCGTTGCAGTTGTAGCACTTGGCAACCATGCGGTCGAGGTTGATGTCTGCGGCGCGTGGTTCGGCACCGCAGCGCGGGCAGTGAATGTCCATGGTGCTGGTCTCCTGTGGTGTAGGATCGATTGTTATTGGTACGCATGCAGGTGCATGTATGTTACACGAACAGGCACGCGCAATGCAACAGAAGGCGCGGATGTTATGCATCCCGCGCCTTCTATACGATTTGTATGTAAATTATTATTGCTTGTATTCTACTAGCGCGGTGCGGCGCTTCGCCACCCAGTCCCAGTCGATCTCGACGCCCAGCCCCGCGCCCTGCGGCACCGGAACGCAGCCGTCCTGGTCGATTGCGTCGAGCGTGTCGCGGTAGCCATCTTTGTAAAGATGCTCGTCATGGCTGGCGGGCGCTTTCGGGTGGATCAGCCCCATCTCGTAGTAATTTGTGTTGCGAATCGCGGCCATGCACTGGCGCTGCGCCGGGCCGGGGCCATGAAACTCCATGTCAAGGCCGAGCGCCTCGCTGGCGTGGGCCAGCTTCATGACGCCCGTGATGCCATCGTAGCCAATGTCGCCGCGCAGGTAATCCGTGGCCTCGGCGATGGCGAAATCGATGTGCGGCTCCAGCGAGCGTACATGCTCGGTCATGAGCAGCGGGGTTTTGATTAACTGGCGCAGCTTGCGGTGCGCGAACTGCGAAATGCCGCCGTCGCGGTACGGGTCTTCGTACCAGAAGAATCGTTCTTCATCGCATGCCCAGCCGACTTTGAGCGCATCGCCAAAAGTCGTGTACTCGCACGCCGGGTCGAGCATCAGGTCCATGTCCGGGCCAACCTGCCTGCGCACCGCGTGGACCGTCGCGATCTCCTGCGCGATTGGTGCCTGGCCCCAGCCATGAATTTTGAACGCCGGGTAACCCATTTCCTTGCACTGTTGGGCAAATTCGGCGTAGGCTTCCGGGCTGTCGATGCCGCCGTTCGTGTCGCCATGGTAGGTGCTGGCGTAACATGGCACGCGCTCCTTGTAGCCGCCCAGCAGCCGGTAGATCGGCGTCTGGTAATATTTGCCCGCCAGATCCCACAGAGCCACGTCAACCGGCGCGAGGCCGATGCGCGCCACCTGCCGCAGCGCCCGCTTCACATCGCTGTAAATCCGTTCGCGCTCCAGGGCGTGCTTGCCAAGCAGGTAATGAACGAACGACGGCAGCACGGCATAATCGGCGCTGCTACCGCCGGCGTACTCGCCGGATACGCCCGCATCCGTGTTGATGCGGATGATGTAGCTTTTCTGCTCGACCGTGCTTCCCGGCACGTACACCAGATTGAAGCCGTTGTAATCTTTGCCCAGGTCGTTCAACGTGTAGGTGTATTCATGCACCTCGATGCTGGTAATCCGTGGCTCACCCATTCCTTGCCTCCTTGCATTGGCGCTCATGAACATTAGGAAATTATTGGGACATGTCACCGTAGCGACGCCCCTTGTGGGCGGCGGGCGGCATGTGCGACACCCACAAGGGATGCCGCACCGACATATCCGGTTATTTGGGGAAAATCCATCAGCGCGCCTGATCGAGCACGTAGATATGAACAGGTTCTGGAAGATTCTCTGGCGTCAGCGTCAGCGTTGGTGCGCCAACTCGCGTGATCTGTTCGGGCGGATAGCGCTCGACAAATGTGTCAACCGGCAGAATCTTGAGCACGCCGCGCGCATGATAATAGTGCATCGGAATGACGGCGCGCGGCTGAATCGCGCGAATCGCCGCGTCAAGATCGTCGAGCGCAATGGTCGCGCGCCCGCCCGCGAGCGCCAGCAGCAGATCAACGTTGCCGCGCAGTGCCGCGAGCTGCTCGTCGGACAGCGGATTGCCGACATCGCCCATGTGCAGCACGCGCACGCCGCTAAGCGTGAACAGGTACATCGCGTTCGCGTCCGGGTCGCGCCCGAAGTCATAGTTCAGGTTCTCCATGGCTGGGAATGATTTGATGTGCAGCCCGCGCACGGTCGCGCCTTCCGGCGGCAGTTCCAGCGCGTTGACGACAATAGGATTACCCGAAATATGGCTGGGATCGGAGTGAAAACGGTCGGTCGCCGAGCTCATGATCACGATGTCGGCTGGTTCGTTGACCGGCTCAAACCCGGAGCCTTGCGGCCCGGGCGTGTACGGGTCGGTAATGACCGCCAGCCTATCACCTTCAAGACGAAAACAGGCATGCGCGTAGAACGTAATATCCATTTGGCAAATCTCCTGTTCGACGGCAAACGATCAATGCTATACTTTCTTCGCATCTTGGTTGTCGCCATAGTCGGGCAAGGACTGTATTGTACGATGCGGGCTGTTACTGCTACGCTCTGGATACCCGCTAAAGAAGAGCAAGGTAGACAATGGACGAAAAAGGTATTACAGACTACATCAGTACCACGTTTGCGGGCGTCGAAACCATGACCACGCTGGGCTACACGTTCTTTTTCTACGGGCCGGATCGCATGCTGCCGTTCGTGACCATTGCCACCGCCGACAATGAGGGGGACCGCGCATCGAATCTTGACCGCCCGGGCGTGTTCCGCCTGAATATCGGCGTGAGCAAGGAGACCTTCCAGTCGTTGTTCGGCACCAACAGTGTTGATGTCAGCGCCTGCGATTTTACCGCGCTGGACACGATCATGCCGCATCCCGACTATGCGCCGCAGTCGTGGATCTGTGTGCTCAATCCCAGCGATGCAACCTTTCACACGCTCCGGCCATGGCTGCGCGAGGCGTATGAACGGGCAGTCAGGCGAGCGAGCAGACGCAAGACCGCCTGATGACGAAGC
>DASTWM010000494.1:0-3467 GCA_035765855.1 Roseiflexaceae bacterium | reverse complement strand
TTGACATTCAGAAAGTTTATAGATAAACTAAAGAACGCATGAAATCAGAAAAGCGCTCGCTCACCCGCAGCATGGCGGTGGTTGGCTGGCTGCGGTTGGCCCGAGTTTTTCAAAAAATCGACACATTGTCGGCGCGGCTGTTCCAGCAGTATGGCCTGACAACCGCCCAATTCGACGTGCTGGCGAAGCTCGGCGCGTCGGCGGGCATGACCCAGCAGGAGCTGGCCGCATCACTGCTGGTCACGAAGGGCAATGTGTCGCAGGTGCTCGACCGCATGGAGCAGCGCGGATTGATCGTCCGGCGGCAGGAAGGGCGCACGAAATACTTGTTCCTGACCGAGCAGGGGCAGGCGCTGTTCGAGGCGGCTGTGCCGCAGCAGGAAGCGCATATTAACACGCTCATGGCGGCGCTCACGCTCGATGAGCAGGCGCAGCTCGTACGGCTGCTGCGGAAAATTGATCAAAGCCTGGACTAGTTTGCTCGAATAGTTTATTTATAACTCATGGAGGCAGCCATGACGATTGAAGGCTTGCATCACATCACAATTGTCTGTGCCGACGCGCAGCGCACAGTCAACTTTTACGCCGGTCTGCTTGGCCTGCGGCTGGTGAAGAAGACCGTCAACTTCGACGCGCCGAACAGCTACCATCTGTACTTCGGTGACGAGCTTGGCAGGCCCGGCACGGCGGTGACGTTCTTCGAGTGGCCCAACGCGGCGCAGGGCCACCCGGGCGTCGGCGGCACGCACCACTTCGCGCTCACCGTGGCCGACGAAAACGGCCTGCTCAAGTGGAAGCGGCGGCTGACCGATCATGGAATTGCGGTTGATGGACCGCTTGACCGGCATTATTTTACGTCAATCTATTTCCGTGATCCGGACGGCACGATTGTGGAAATCGCTACGGCGGGGCCGGGCTGGACGATGGACGAAGCGCCCGACCAGATCGGCACGAGCTACCGCGCGCCGCCTGCTGACATGCTGGTGCGCAACCGCGACGAGGCGCGCATCGCGGCGACGACATGGCCGGAGCCGGCGCCGGAGATCACCGACGACATGGCCTTGAGTCGCGGCATGCACCACATCACCGCGATTGGCGCCGACATCAAGCGCACTGACGCCTTTTTCGGCGATTTGTTGGGCATGCGGCGCGTCAAAATGACCTCGAACTTCGACGACCCGAACTCGGCGCACTGGTATTGGGGCGTGGGCGACGGGCGGCCCGGCACGCTGATCACCTATTTCGAGCGGCCCGGCGAGCGCCGCGTGCAGATGGGTGCTGGACAGACGCACCACTTCGCGCTGGCCGTGCCGGACGAGGAGGCACAGCTTGCATGGCGCAGGAAGCTCATTGGCGCGGGCTACAACGTGTCGCCGGTGCGCGACCGCGTGTACTTCAAAAGCATTTACACCAACGACCCGGACGGCCACATCGTCGAACTCGCGACGGCTGGCCCCGGCTTTGCAGTAGACGAGTCGCCCGAGGAACTGGGAACAGGATTGATGCTGCCGCCGTGGCTGGAGGAGCATCGCCACGCCATCGAGCGCTCGCTGAAGCCGATTACGATTCCTGAGAGCATACAACCCCATTGACGAAGGACGATTGACGATAGACGAAGGACACATGACGCACAATAACTTCCTTCGTCTTTCGTCTTTCGTCTTTGGTCGTTCGTCAGGAAAAGAGAGCAAAATATGGCTACAAACAACCCGCACTACGGCCAGCCAGTGCTGGCGACCGGCGCGCCGCTGGAGCAGGCCCGCGCCGCCATGGTGCTGGTCCATGGGCGCGGCGCATCGGCAGAAGATATTTTATCGCTGGCGTTGGAGTTCGGCGCAGAGGATGTGGCCTACCTCGCGCCGCAGGCCGCCAACAGCACATGGTACCCGAATCGCTTCATTGCGCCGCTGGCGCAGAACGAGCCGTGGTTCTCGTCGGCCATCGCAACGCTTGACTTGCTGCTGGAGCATATCGCGGCAGGCGGCATTCCGGCGGAGCGCACGATCCTGCTCGGCTTCTCGCAGGGCGCATGCCTGGCGCTGGAATACGCCGCTCGCCATCCGCAGCGCTACGGTGGCGTGGTGGCGCTGTCGGGCGCGCTGATCGAGAACGGCGACCAGCCGCGAACGTACGACGGCTCGCTGAGCGGCACGCCCGTGTTCCTCGGCTGCAGCGATGTGGATCCGCACATTCCCGCCGGGCGCGTGGAGCGCAGCGCCGATGTGCTGCGCGGCCTCGGCGCGGAAGTGACGCTGCAAATCTACCCCGGCATGGGCCACACCGTGAACCGCGACGAAATTGCCCATGTGCAGGCGCTGCTTGCGGCGCTGTGAGCGGGCGGCAAGATCGGATTGTAGCGACGTCCCGCCCAGAGCCACCGCTCATGATGGTACAATACAGGTAGATTACCGCGTTTTCTCTTGTCACTGATACGAGGTTCGTTATGACGACATTGTTGGAAACAGCCTTTGCCGAAGCAGCCAAGCTTCCAGATCAAGATC
The DNA here is from genome assembly GCA_035765855.1 of Roseiflexaceae bacterium. Classification (GTDB taxonomy): domain Bacteria; phylum Chloroflexota; class Chloroflexia; order Chloroflexales; family Roseiflexaceae; genus DASTWM01. Next base: position 966 of record DASTWM010000494.1, on the reverse strand, counting down.
AAGATGAGTTTGCGGCATGGCTGTTGGAAGAATTGAAATCGGAACACCACTGGCGCAATGCATTTGCCCAAAGTGCTGAGATGCTAGCAGAATTAGCTGACGAAGCGCTCAACGAATATCGTGCTGGCAAGACCAGGCTACTTGATCCAGACGCGTTATGATCTCGCACACAACCGAACAGTTTCGCCGCCTGTATGCACAGTTGCCCGTGCAAGTCCGCGAGCAAGCACGTGACGCATATCGCCTCTTTCGGAACGATCCTCAGCATCCGAGTTTGCGCTTTCGCCAGGTCCATCCTACCAGGCCAATCTATTCAGCCCGCATTAATCTTAACTATCGCGCTGTCGGTATTCGCGATCATGAAATCATGATCTGGTTCTGGATTGGCGGTCATGATGAATACGAGCGTTTGATTGCACGCCTGTAGCGCATAGTAGCAACGCCCCTCGTGGGCGTCGTTTTGCATGGACAGCGAATATCTTCAATTTTCCCTGCGGACGGTGGGGATGCACATCCAGATAACTGCTGTAATATGCCAGTTTGGTAGGCATTTGCCCTTGCAAATTGACAAACGTCTGGACGCCTACAAAATGCTCGCAACCAACATGTTGATAATCCTCACAGTAAACATCACGGTAAAGTTCGTGATGTGGTGCCCAACCAGCCAAGCTATAGGTATCAACTTTGGCCGTGTACGCGGCAGCACAAAACGGACAACGAGCTATGAGATACGTGGGCAGACTATCCCAATAGTCTGGTCCAGCCAAGTATTTCGAGAATCGTGTCACAAGCTGGCCGCGGCGATACTTAGAGCCTATCCGAAAACCTGGTACAATCTGCTCATGAATACGTATACCAGTGGTGGAAAAATGCCAACTAAACGACCAGTTGCTGACGATAAGTGGCGCATACCAGACGAACTGTGGGAGCAGATCGCTCCCCAGCTACCACCTGAGCGGCCTAAGC
>DASTWM010000493.1:0-5779 GCA_035765855.1 Roseiflexaceae bacterium | reverse complement strand
GGCAATGCTTCCGGGAATGGCGGCGGCATTCAGAGCAGCGCCGCGCTCACATTGACCAATGTGATAGTGCGCGATAGCGTTGCAAGTAGCGCTGGCGGTGGTGTCGCTGCCAGCGGCCCGTTGGCCGTGAACGGCGGACGTTTTGAGAACAACCGCGCGGGTTCTGACGGCGGCGCGCTGGCTGTGAACACGCTCGTCATGAGCGGCACCGATGTGGTGAGCAACATGGCACCGTTTGGCGGCGGTGTTACTACACCTGATCCAACGAGCGCAAGCATCACCGGTGGTATGTTCACAGATAACCATGGTTTTCTTGGCGGTGCCTTAGCTGTATTCAGTCTGACGCTGTCGGGGACGCAGGTCATGAGCAACACCGCGCAGGAGGGCGGCGGTATCTACACAGCGTTTGCCAGCATTCAACACGCGCATATCGAGCGCAACTCTGCTGAAATTGGCGGCGGCGCGCTCGTGCTGGATGCGACCGAAATCACCAGCACGACATTGATCAGCAACACGGCGCAGGATGAAGGCGGCGCACTGTTCATTGGACAAACTGGGCCTGTCCCGATCAGCGCCAATCGCCTATCAGGTAACGGCTGGCCTGCCGCTGGCGCAAGGATAAGCGCGCCGCTCCCGCATAGTACCATCCGCGCCAGCCGCCTGTTTGATAACACGGCGGTGAATGACGGCAGCGCAATTTATCTCGCATCTGTCGAGGCCACGCTCGAAAACAATTTCATTAGCGGCAGCACCGGCGTCAACGGCGCGCCACCGATCGTCATTGGCGCGCCAACGCCTATGTCGTCGCCGTCCAGCCTGATCGCAACCCACAATACGTTTGTGGCGGCGCAGCCGGGCAGCGGCGTGGCGATCAGGGCTGGCAGGGACATCGCTGGCGACACGGTGGCGCTGACCAACACGATCTTCGCTGACTATGGCACGGCGTTGCAGACCGGCCCGAACCCGGCGACGATCACCGCCGACGGCGTGCTGTTCTCGAACGTGACGACGCCGACCGAGCGGCTGAACAACAGCGGCGCGATTACCATAACGCATGCGTACACCGGCACGGCGGCCTTCGTCAATCCGGCGGCGCGCAATTACCACCTGACCGGCGCGAGCGTGGCGATTGACAAAGGCGTGCCGACCAGCGTGACAACTGATATTGACGGCCAGACACGCCCGCAGGGCAGCGCGCCCGATCTCGGCGCGGATGAGTTCAGCAATACGCCGCCGACTGCGGTGAACGACAGCTACACAACCGCCGAGGACACGCCGCTCAGCGTGCCAGCGCCGGGCGTGCTTGGCAATGACAGCGACATGGAGGGCGATGTCCTCACCGCGACGCTGCAAACCGCGCCGACCACTGGCACGCTCACGCTCAACCCGGATGGCTCGTTTACCTACACGCCGCCCGCGAACTTCAACGGCAGCGTGACCTTTACCTATGTGGCGGGCGACGGCAATATGCCCTCGCAACCGGCCACGGTGACTATCACAGTCACGCCGGTGAACGATCCGCCGACGATTTCGAACATTGCGAACCAAACGACCAGCATGGGCACGGCGGTCGGGCCAATCAGCTTCACGGTCAGCGACGCGGATGGCGACCCGCTGACCGTGACGGCCAGTTCCTCGAACACGACGCTTGTGCCAAACGCCAATATCGTGCTTGGCGGCAGCGGCGCGAATCGCACGGTGACGGTTACTCCAGCAGCAGGTCAGCGCGGTACGACGACGATCACGATCACGGTGAGCGATGGCAAGACGCAAACCACGGCAACCTTCACGCTCACAGTCGGCGATGCGGTGCTGCACCTGCCGATCATCATGAAGTAGCTCGATCTGTCAACGGCGCTCAAGGGCGGGATGCACCATGCAATCTCGCCCTCTGTGTTTGACGCGCCTCGCTGCGTGCGGTAGCATACCCATGCGCTCATTACTTCTCTGGTGTGTCCTTTGTGGCAGGAGAAAACCATGTTCAACCTCACTGACCATCCGCACCGCCGCTATAACCCGCTCAGCCGCGAGTGGGTGCTGGTTTCGCCGCACCGCACCCAGCGCCCATGGCAGGGCCAGGTCGAGACGACCGCGCCGGAGCAACGCCCGGCCTATGATCCGACGTGCTACCTGTGTCCCGGCAACGAGCGCGCGGGCGGCGAACACAATCCGCAGTACGAGTCGACGTTTGTGTTCACCAACGATTATGCCGCGCTGCTGCCTGATACCCCGGAAGGCACGTTCGAGCGCGGGGCCGAACACACTGGTTCGCCCCTGCTGCTTGCGGAAAGCGACCGTGGGACATGCCGGGTGGTGTGCTTTTCGCCGCGCCATGACCTGACGCTGGCCGAGATGGATGTCGAGAGCCTGGCCCGCGTGGTCGATGTGTGGACCGAGCAGTATAACGAGCTTGGCGGCGAGCCGTTCATCAACTATGTGCAGATTTTCGAGAATCGCGGCGCGATGATGGGCGCGAGCAACCCGCACCCACATGGGCAAATCTGGGCCACCGAGCGCCTGCCGCTCAATCTTCAGCGCGAGCAGGACGCGCAACGGGAATACCTTGCCGCGAATGGGCGCTCGTTGCTGGCCGATTACCTGGCGCTGGAGCTTGAGGAAGGCACGCGCATCGTCTGTACAAACGAGCATTTTGTGGCGCTCGTGCCGTTCTGGGCGGTCTGGCCGTTCGAGACCATGATCATCAGCCGCAGGCATGTCGGCGCGCTGCCCGACCTCGATGCCGATGAGCAGCATGGGTTGGCCAACATTCTGAAGCAGTTGACCACGCGCTACGATAATTTGTTCAATGTCTCGTTCCCGTATTCCATGGGCTTCCACCAGCGCCCGACCGACGGCGCGGATCACCCGGAGTGGCACTTGCACCTGCATTTCTACCCGCCGCTGCTGCGTTCGGCAACCGTGCGCAAGTTCATGGTCGGCTTCGAGTTGCTGGCTGAGCCGCAGCGCGACATCACCGCCGAGCAGGCCGCCGAGCGACTGCGGAGCGTTTCGGCGCAGCATTATCGCTCGTAAATTATTTGCCACAGAGGACACAGAGAAATAGACATAAATGTTTTGTCTCAGTGTCCTCTGTGTTCTCTGTGGCTAAAAACCATGTTCGACGAAAAGAAATATCGCGTCTACGTGTGCGGCAATATCCATTGTCGCATGAATGGCTCAGAGGGCTTGCTGCGGCTGCTTGAGGAAAAAATCTGGGCGCTTGGGCTTGACGGCGATGTGGAGGTGCGCGTCAGTGGCTGCCAGAATCGCTGCGACTTCGGCCCGAACATCACCGTCTGGCCCGGCCCGTGGCGCTATTCACACCTCACCTTCGAAAAAGTTGAGCAGATCGTCGAGCAGCACCTGCGCGGTGGCGAGCCGGTGCGCGCGCTGTTGCATAGCGCGCCGCCCGACTTTTGATAGTATTTGCTTTCGAAACTATGCTATAATAACAGAGAACTTTTTCAGTGAAGATACATAGATCGTGGCGGCGATAAAAGACCATGCTGCCGCGTGATTGGAGATAGTAAATGGGAATTTTCTCCCGTAGCAACGCCAGGCAGCTTACCGAAGAACAGGTGCTGCGGGCGCTCAGTACGGTGCAGGAGCCAGAGCTCGGCGGCGATCTTGTGTCGCGGCGGATGATAAAAGATATTAAAATCAACGGCGATGATGTGTCATTTACCGTGGTGCTGACCACGCCGGCATGCCCGTTGAAGGATCAGATTCAGGAAGAATGCGGGGAGGCGCTGGAGCGGCTGGCCGATGTGCCGCGCGCGAATGTGCATATCGAGTGGAGCTCCAACGTGCGCCCGCGCGGCGGCCTGCTCGACAAAGCGGCCATCCCGGGCGTGAGCCATGTCATCGCCGTGTCGGCGGGCAAGGGCGGCGTCGGTAAATCAACCGTGGCGGTGAACCTGGCGGTGGCGCTGGCGCAGGAAGGCGCGAAGGTCGGCCTGCTGGATGCCGATGTATATGGCCCGTCCGTGCCGCTCATGCTCGGCACCGTCGGCAAGCAGCCCATGGTCACGCAGCGCCCGAATGGCGAGCAGGCCATGCTGCCGGTCGAAGCCTACGGCATCAAGATGATCTCGGTCGGCTTTCTGGTGGACGACAGCCAGCCGGTGATCTGGCGCGGCCCGATGGTGTCGCAGCTATTGCGCCAGTTTCTCTACAATGTCGAGTGGGCGCCGCTCGATTATCTGATCATTGACATGCCGCCCGGAACCGGCGACATCGCGCTCACGCTGGCGCAATCGTTGCAAAACGCTGGCTTGACGGGCGCAGTTACTGTGACCACGCCGCAATCGGTCGCAACGCTCGACGTGCTGAAAAGCATGGAAATGTTCAAGAAGGTCAACGTGCCGCTGCTCGGCATCGTGGAAAACATGGCCTACTTCGTCGCGCCGGACACCGGCACGCGCTACAACATCTTTGGCACCGGCGGCGCGGCGCGGCTGGCCGAGCAAGAGGGCGTGCCGCTGCTGGGGCAGATTCCGCTTGGCCTGAGCATCCGCGAGGGCGGCGACGCCGGAACTCCGGCAGTAACGCGCGACTTCGACGACGCCTACGCGGAAAACTTCCGTGAAATTGCCCGACAGCTTGCGGCGCGCGTCAGCGTCATGGAATATGCCTAGCGTAGAACGTAGAAGAGAAAGCGCAGACAAGAATGCCCTGCGTTTTACGCTCTACGCTCTGCACTTTTGCTGAGGAGTGGTTATGCTGAATGAAGACATGCGGGCGACCATCCCGATTTACACCGCGCAGCAAGCGTCTATTCCAACCTATCAGACTGATGCGCCAGCACTTGATTCCTATGATCGGCGGATCGATTATCTGCGTATTTCGCTGACCGATCGCTGCAATCTGCGCTGCGTGTATTGTATGCCAGCGGTCGGCATGAAGTTCATGCCGCGCCCCGAACTGCTGACGACCGATGAGTTGCTGCTGGTGGTGCGGGCGGCGGCGGCGGCGGGCTTCCGCAAAGTCCGGATGACCGGCGGCGAGCCAACGTTGCGGCCCGATCTGGTCGATCTGGTGCGCGAGATCAAAGCCACTCCCGGCATCGAGCATATCGCCATGACAACCAACGCGCTGCGGCTCAAGAAACTGGCCCAGCCGCTTAAGGACGCGGGCCTCGACCGGGTGAACATCAGCATTGACACGCTCGACCCGCAGAAGTTCCGCCAGTTGACGCGCGGCGGGCGCATGGAGCAGGTCTGGGAGGCGATCGAGGAGGCCGACCGGATTGGGCTGCATCCGATTAAACTCAATGCCGTGGTCATCCGCGGCCTGAACGACGAGGAAGTGCCGCAACTGGCCGCGCTGACCATGCGCTTCCCATGGGAAATGCGTTTCATCGAGGTCATGCCGCTGACCGGCGTGGCGAACGTGGCGCATGATGGCGTGGTCAAGAGCGAAGAATTAATCGCCATGCTGGAAGCGGCTTACGGCAAGCTGGAATACATCGGCGCGGCGGCCAGCGACCCGGCGCGGCGCTACCGGCTGCCGGGCGCGCGCGGCAAGCTGGGCTTCATCAGCTCGGTCAGCGACCCGTTCTGCGCCACATGCAACCGCATGCGGCTGACAGCCGACGGGCGCTTGCACCTGTGCCTGCTGCGCGACGACGAGGTGGATTTGCGGGCGGCTATTCGTGCCGGCGCAACGCAGGACGAAATCGAGCAGCTTGTGCGCCATGCGGTGGCAATTAAGCCGTGGGGTCACGGCCTGCCGGACGGCATCTTGCCGACGTTGCGCGGCATGTCGGAGCTTGGCGGGT
>DASTWM010000492.1:0-24292 GCA_035765855.1 Roseiflexaceae bacterium | reverse complement strand
CTCGATCAGCCTCCGCCGCCCACGCCGACGCCGCGCCCGCAGCCCACCGCTCAGCCGACGGCGGCTGCCGCGCCGAAGCCAGCGTCGCCTGCATCTGTTGCGCCGCCAGCCCGCCAGCCAGCTCCCAGGAGCGCGGGCAAGTCGATTCTTGTGAACCTGACCAGGCAATGGCTCTATGCCTATGAAGATGGCGTGCAGGTCTTCAGTGCGCCAGTTTCGACGGGCCGCGATGGCATGGAGACGCCCACCGGCAACTTCGCGATCTATTCCAAGACGCCGCTGCAAACCATGGACGGCGTGCTGGACGGCAAATACTGGATCGTGCCGAATGTGCCAAACGTCATGTACATCAACGGCGGCGTGGCGCTGCACGGCACGTATTGGCACAATTTATTCGGCACCGGCGCGCGCCCATCGCACGGCTGCGTCAATCTGCCGCTCAACTCGGCGGCGTGGCTGTACGGTTGGGCGCCAGTTGGCACGCCGGTGCGGGTGACGTACTGATAGCATGGCAATCAACGATTATCACTTCATTACTCGCTGGCGCGTGCCAGGCACAGTTGAGGAAGTTGCCACTATTCTGGCGGATGCCCGCGATCTGGTGCGCTGGTGGCCGGCGGTCTACCTCGATGTGCGTGAACTGGAATCGGGCGACGCGCATGGCGTCGGCAGGGTGATCGATCTGTACACCAAAGGCTGGCTGCCGTATACCTTGCGCTGGCGCTTCCGCGTCACCGAAGTCGAGCCTTTGAAACGGATCATGCTGGTGGCCGAAGGCGACTTCGTCGGGCGTGGAATCTGGACGTTCGAGCAAGATGGCTCGTTTGTGAACATAACGTATGATTGGAGGATCCGCGCCGACAAACCCTTGCTGCGCGCCTTTTCGTTCCTGCTCAAGCCGATCTTCGCCGCCAACCACCGCTGGGCCATGCGCACGGGCGAAGCAAGCCTGCGCCTCGAACTTGCGCGCCGCCGTGCCAGAACGCCGGCGGAACAAGCGCGCATCCCGCCACCTCCTGCGCCCACCACAACTTCGTCCGTGCCGTTGCTGCTCGGCATGCTCGGCGAGGCGGGCATGCTCTACGCGGCATGGCGCTTTCTGCATGCTATTGGGGCGTTCGGCAGTAAGCCGGAAAAAATTGTGCCGAACGTGTACAGCTTCACTGGCCTGGGTATGGGACGAGTCTACCTGATCGAAGACGCCGATGGATTGACGCTGGTTGACGCAAGCATTCCGTCTGCCGCCGGTAAAATCATCAGGCAACTGCGCGCCACGAACCATCGCCCGCAGGATGTGAAGCGCATTCTGATTACGCATGCGCATCCGGACCATATCGGTGGGCTGTCGAGGTTAAAGGCGGAAACCGGCGCGCAGGTCATCGCTCCGGCTGCGGAGCGCGCGGCGGTCGCGGGCGATGCGCCGTTCCCCATGGCCTCCAATCCGTTCACCCGCTTTGCCAGGTGGACCGGGCTTATGCCTGAAAAAATGCGCGGCGCGCCGGTCGATCGCGCGGTGAAGGACGGCGACGTTCTGCCGGATGTGCTTGGCAGAATGCATGTCATCGCCACGCCGGGCCATACGCTGGGCCACGTCGCCTACTGGCAGCCCGAACGGCGCATTCTGTTTAGCGGCGATGTCATGGTGCGCAAGCCCTATCTTTCCCAGCCGTTCGCGGTGGTCACGATCGACATGGCCGAAGACGCGCGTTCGCTTGGCAAGCTCGCCGATTTGCGGCCAGAGGTTGTCTGTTTGGGCCACGGCGCGCCGCTGACGCACAACGCGGGGGAGAAGGTACGGAAGCTCGCGCAGAAGCTCGGCGTTCGCTAGCTATTATTCGCGCAGTGGGACGCCGCGCTCGCGCGATAAGCGCGTAAACTGCTCGGTGTCATACGGCGTCTGGTACTGCTGAATCGTCCAGCGCTCGTCGGCGTATTCGAGCATGGTAAACGCGCTCTGAGCGCCGCGCTTCATGCCGACACTTGCGACATTGACCAGCAGCTTGTGGTCGAGCGGCACGATATGATGGGCATGATAATGCCCGTACGCCACGACATCGGCTTGCACCGAGCCATACACGTCGCGGAGCGTTGCCGTGGGGACATTGGCGCTGCACGCGCGGCTCCACGGGTCGTCGGGCGCGGCATGGCAGACGAACAGCCGCCGCCCAAACTCCACTTCGATCTGGTCGTTGAGCGGCAGCCCGGCGATCAGGTTTTGCGCGTCCGGCGATACGTTGTGCATCAGCCATTCGTAATTCTGCATGACAAATGCATGCGCGTCTGGCGGTATGTGTTCCAGATAGCGCTCCACACCCATGAAAATCTCGTCCCAGTTGCCGCGAATCATGCGCGCCTGCCGCGCCAGCAGCAGATCAATCAGGTCGTCTGCGCCCGGACCGACGGCCAGAAAATCGCCCAACGCAAACAGGACATCCGCGCCACCCAGCTGGTCAATGCGTGCAAGCGCGGCTTGCAGGCCGACGATGTTGCCGTGAATATCGGAAAGCAGCGCAATGCGCATAGATGTGATCGACTCCGTAGGATGCTGCGCAGTGTAACGCGCATCCCTGCTTCTGAGAATAAACGCGCATAACATTATACACGAAGCATCTGGATAAAGATCAAAAGAAGAGGAAGAAAGCACGCATAATCTGCTTTCTTCCTTCTGCTTTCTTACTTCGCGAGCGCTCCGCTTCGTTCGCGCTCAACTGGCAGATCTTCGCCAATGAAGTGCGTGGCGCTGCGAGCCGCCTCCAGAATCGTCAGCAGGCCGCTGCCGGGATGGACCGCGCCGCCGACCAGATACAGGCCGCCGACGTTGGGCATGCGGATGTGCGGGCGCAGCGGGCCGAGTTGCGTCCAGCCGTGCGTCAGGTTGAACACCGCGCCCAGGTGCGTGCGATACTCGTCGCGCCACGTCTCAGCGGTGTAGCACGTTTCGGCGACGATGTGCTGCGCGACGTTCTCGAAGCCGAGCATGGGCATGCGCGAGACGATCAGGTCGCGGTAATGCTTGCGTTTGGCGTCCCAGTTCACATGATATGAAGTATTCGGGATCGGCACCAGCACGAACAGCGTGCTGTGGCCTTCCGGCGCGTTGCCGGGGTCGAGCGGCGTGGGGTTGCAGACGTAAAAGGGCGGATCGGTCTCGTCAAGGATCTCATCTCTGGTGTAGGCCGGGTCGCGGCGGCGCAGGTGGTCAGACAAATACAACTGATGATGCGGCAGGTCGTCATAACGGCGATCCACGCCCAGGTACAGCATAAACGTCGAGCACGAAAAATCCATGCGGCGCAGCTTGCGCTCGGTGTAGCGCCCGCGCGCCTCGTCCGGCAGCAGGTTTGCCATTGCGTAGCCAAAATCGGCGTTGATCAACACACCGTTGGCATGCACGCGCGCGCCATCGGCAAGCTCGACGCCCACGGCCTGCCCATGCTCGACCAGCACCTGCCGCACCGGACTGTTCAGATGGATTCGCACGCCCAGATCTTCGGCGGCGCGGCCAAACGCCTGCGCCAGCGCCCGGAAGCCGCCCTCCGGGTGCCAGATGCCGTCGTGGAACTCCAGAAACGAGACCAGGCTGAAGATGCTGGAGCACTGCGTCGGATGCATGCCCAGATATTTGGCCTGGTAGCCCATGCCATAGGCCAGCCGCTCGTCCTTGAAGAAGCGCCAGAAATGGTCGTACAGGCTTTCCCACGGGCGGAACGGCAGCGCCGCCATGAGCTCGTTGAAGCGCAGATAGCCGAGCGGCGAGCGCACCGGCGTGCCGAGGTATGGCCCGTAGCCGACCTCGTTTTTGCGCAGGTGCTCGATATACCAGCGCTCGAACGCTTCCGGCAGGTCGGGCTGCATGGCGGCGAGCTGGCGCTTGAAATCGGCCAGGTCGGATGTAAGATCGAGCGTTGTGTCGTCCCAGAAATGCAGGCGGGTGTTCGGCAGCACCTGCTTGAACCGAATATAATCGCTCAAGCGCAGGCCCGATTCCGCGAATAATTCTTCGTAGACGCGCGGCACCTGCAAAATCGTCGGGCCGGTGTCGAACGCATACGGCCCGTCCTCAAAGCCGCGCATGCGCCCGCCAACGCGGTCGGCAGCCTCATAGATGTCCACATGGTAGCCCTGGCTGGCAAGGCGCATGGCGGTGGCAAGCCCGCCCGGCCCCGCGCCGATCACAAGAATATGTTTGGACACGAAAAGTGCTCCTGTTTCGTAGATGGTGTTGTTAATTACATACGCGCGACGGTAGTGATGTGGATGGACGGCGCGTCATGAGCCGTGTGCTATACTTGCGGACTGTTTCCCGCAAGAGAGGAGCCGCAAGCGTGATACAAGCCCTGGTTCGCGCGTTTACAGACGCGATTATGGTCTGGCTCATCCTCTGCGCTGGCGTTGTGATCGTGTATCGTCCGGTGGCGCGGCGCATGGGCTGGCATGCATGGGCAACACTCGGCATGGGCGTTGCGCTGGCAGGCATGCTCGCGCTCACGCTGACGCCCGGCGGCGATACTAATGTAGGCTGCCGAATGACGCTGCCGCACACGCTGGGCTTGCTGCAACTTCCCCGCGTGACACACATGTCGCTCAACACGCTCATGCCGATGCCGCTTGGCTTCTTTGGCACGCTGGCGGTGCGCCGTCCGTGGATATGTGCTACTGTGATGATTGCGCTGCCGGTTGCGATCGAGGCAACTCAAGCGCTGGTTACGGCGCTGGGTCGCTCGTGTAGCCTGCAAGATATGCTGAATAATATTGTCGGCGGCCTCGTTGGCGTGCTTGTCGGCATGGCCGTGCGCCACCTGTTTGCCCGCCGCACCGTGTAGCCATCACGGCAGCTTGAAAATGTACACCGCGTCGCTGTTGCTGCTGGCCGCGAGTTGCTGTCCGTCCGCGCTGAAAGCCAGCGTGACCACGCCGCCTTGTGGCAGCGCCACATGCCCAACTTCCTGGCCGCTGTCGGCGTTGAAGAACACCATGTCGCCGCTCAGCGTGCCCGCCGCGAGCAGCACGCCATCCGGCGACCATGCCGCGCTGGTAAACGGCCCGCGCTCGCTCGTGGGCGTCCATGACTGGCGCTGCGCGCCGGTGCGTGCATCCCACACATGCACCGCACCTTGTCCATCGCTGGAGGCAACCTGCGACGTATGGCTTTGCAATGCTACGCTAGTCGTCGCGCGCGCTTGATCCCAGGTTTGAATCGGCCTGCCTGAGGCCACATCAAACACGATGATGCGCGGATCGGACGATGGCCCCGCCGCGACGATCATGGTGCCGTCGTCGCTTACCTGCAAGCTGACGATGATCTGCAAGCCGCTGCTGATCGTGCTGCTCGCGGTAACTGCCTGGTCGTGCCAGATCGCAATTGTGCCGTCCGAGCTGCCCGCAACAATCACGCGCCCGTCCGGCGTGGCGGCGACGCTGGTGGGCTGCCCGGTCAGGCCAGCGAGCGTTTGCGCCTGGCTCGCGCTTCCAGCAATTACAACGTTACCCTGATCGCTGATAACAACAAAGCGATTGTTGGGCAGTGGCGCGAGCGGCTCGGATGCACTCGCCGCGCCGACAAGCAATTGGCTTTGTTTGGTGGCCAGATCGGCAACGCGCATGATGCCGTTGTAACCTGCCATGGCGAGTGTGCCGCCGTCGTTCGTGTAGCGCAGCGACGTGATGATTCCCTGCCCAAGCCGCAGGCTGTGCGGCGATTGCGAAGGATCTGCGACATCCCACAACAGCAGCACGCCTTCCTCGGAACTGGTCGAGACGAGCTGTTTGCCGTCCGCGCTCAGCGCCATGCCGCCCGCGCTCAAATGCAGGCCGTCGAATTGGGCGGTTTTGGTGCCGCTGGCAGCATCCCACTGAAAAATCGCGCCGTCTAAATCTTCGCTGATAAGATTTTTGCCGTCAGGTGTGTACGCGATGCCGCGGATAATGATCCAGTTGGAATGCCCGCGCAACTCGCGCTGTTGCCGGCCGCTCCCGGCGTCGAGCAGCCGCACAATGCCGTCCGTTGCGCCCACGGCGATGGTCTTGCCGTCGGGCGACCATGCAACGCCCGTCGTCCAGTACGGCTGATTGGTGGAAGGATTTTGCGGTGCATGGAACGTGAAACCGGCATGCGGTTGGCCGGTGGCGACATCCCACACGCGCACCGTGCCATCGCGCGAAGTCGACGCCAGCATGCTTCCGTCGGGCGACCATGCGACGCCGCCGATATAATCGGTGTGGCCGGTCATTTGCCGGGCCTGCCCGTTCACAACGTTCCAGATCACAATGCTTTTGTCGGTCGATCCCGAAGCGAGCAGCGTGCTATCGGGCGAGAACGCCAGGCTGCGGATCCAGCCTTTGTGACCTTCGAACGTATGCACCGGCTGCCCGGTATTTGCGTTCCACAGGCGCACCGAATTGTCGTCCTGCGCGCCGGAAGCCAGCAGTGCTCCGTTCGGCGACCACACCACCGAGCTAATATCGCCGCTATGTCCGTCGAGCCGGTGCGCCTCTTGCATGGTTTGCACAGGCCGCATGCTGATCGCATTGCCAATCGCGATGGCGATCATGCTGCCGTCCGGCGAAAATGTTGCCGGGCCAACGGCTGAACTCGTGATCGTATCGGTGACGGTGATCTGTGCAGCGTTTTGTATGGTAATAGCCTTTGGGCCGAGATGCGGCGGCGGGAGCGTGGTTTGGCCACCGGTGGCTGGCTGCGCGCCCGTGGTCGGCTGAACGTGTTGCGGAGCACTTGTTGCCACAGCCACGGGCGCGCTCGGCATGCCAACGATTGACCGACTATACAAAAATACTGCCGCCAGCGCGAAGCACAGCAGCGCCACAAAAACCAACAGCGCTACAACCAGCGCCACAATGCAGCCGGTGCTCAGGCCGCGCCGTGGGGCAGCGGGCGCGGCGGCCTGTGGCGCGGGCATGGGCTGGCCGGGCGCGGCGGCCTGCGGTGCAACGGTTTGGGTGGGCGACGGCTGGAAGCCCGTTGGCGGAATTGGCTCGGGCGCAGGCGTAGGATTGATCGCGCCTTGCGGCACCGCGGTCTGGTTTGGCGGCGGCGCATCAGCCGAAATCATGCCAAGCGGTCGCCCGGCCATCATTTGCACCGTTTCGAGCGCCAGCCGCAACTCACGAACCGTCTGGTAGCGGTTCTGCTGCTTGATCTGCATGCCGCGCAGCAGCGCCTGCTCGGCCAATGTCGATATTTCCGGATTGAGCACACGCGGCGCAGGGAGTAGCGTGCCAGCCTGTTGCTGTTGCGCCGTCGGCGGCACCGCGCCGGTCAGCACATGGTACAGCAGCGCGCTGATCGCGTACGTATCACTTGCGCGGCCTGGTTCTACATCTGATGACAGCAGTTCGGGCGCGCGGTATGGCGTCGGTGCCTGGTCGATTGGGCGCGCCATGGTGAACGGCACCAGCAGCCAGTCGCCCGCATCATTCACCCACACGTCGCTGGCCCACAGCTCACCGAGAAAGAATGGCGGGCGCTGGTTATGCAGAAATTCAACTGTATTGAGCAGCTTGCGCGCCTGTTCAAGCGTGGCTTGCTCTGCAAGTTTACCGCCGCGCGCCCGCAGCACGCGCTCCAGATCGCGCCCGCCCGGATCGTCACACACCAGATAATACGTCGATCCATCAGCAAAATGATCCGTGAGCGGCAGCAGCCCTTCGTGCCGCACGCTGGCAAGCTGGCGCGTCAGCATGTCAATGTCGTCGGCGTGCGTTTCGTAGTGCGGCAGCGTACCGACAAGTACCGCGCGGTCGTTCTGCGTGTCATGCGCGCGGTACAACGCGCCATCAGGCCGCTCGTCAATCGGTTGCACAATCCGGTAGCGGTCGCGAACGGTAAAGTTGGGTGGCAGCATACATGTCCTTAAGGATGAAAGCAGAAGAACGCAGGAAGAATGTGCATGAGAATGCTATCTGAATCATCAACGTGCCGATGAGACGAAGGACGAACGACGAATGACAAATGACGGCACGCTTTCGTCCATCGCCAGGACCGATTTGTACATCAATAGAAACTGCTCTATTTTATATCATGTACACAAAATCAGCACATTTCTTCCTTCTGCTTTCTTCCTTCTTCCCTCGCAATCCGTTCGACTGCGCGCCGGGCGCTTCGAATCGCGCCCTCGATCGAGGCCAGAAACTCCTGCTGGGTGTAATCGCCCGCCAGAAAAAAATTCGGCACCGGCGAGGCTTGATCCGGGCGATACTTGTCCGCGCCCGGTAGCGCCTGGTACACCGAGTTCGGGATGCGCACGATCGTGTGCTTGATCAGCGTCGCGCTGCGCGCTTCTGGATGCAGGCGGTAAAAATCCTCAAGCACAGTTGCAAGCACCTGCTCGTCCGACTGTCGGATGAGTTCCTCTGCCGGGGCGACGACAAGCTCAAAAATCGAGCCGCCGCCATGATGATATTCGGGCGACACGCGCGCCAGGTCGGCGTACACGCTGATGTGCGTGTTGGCGCTGAACAACAGATTATCCACCTCGCCGATCATGCGGTCGAAATACAACTGCATGGTGATCACCGGCGAGCCTTTGAGGTGCTTGAGATTGTCGAAGTACGGCATGGCTTTGAGTGCTGGCGGCAACACTTTGCGCAGGCTGTGGACCGGCATGGCCGACACGTACACGTCGCCGGTCACAAGGCTGCCGTCTTCCATGTGGAAGCCTGCCACCTGCTCGGTGTCGGCATCGTAGCAAATTTCGGCCACACGCTGATTGAAGCGAATGTCCACGCCGCGCTGCTGGAGCATGCGCATGAGCGGCTGCCAGATGTGAACATAGGGCGAGCCTTTGACCACGCCCATGCGCGCCGCGCCGCGCACCTGCGCGAAGTGCAGCATAGCGGTCAGCGGCAGCTTGGCCGACACGCGGTCAACCCGCTGAAAATTCAACGCCAGCGCCATGGTGTCCATGATGCCGTACAGCGAGCGCTCGCCCATGCCGTGGCGCAGGTGCCATGCGGCATAGGTTTGATTATCTTGCGCGTCAATGTAGGCTTGCGAACCGAAGATCGGGCGCATGAGGCCGAGCGCCATGCGCAGCTTGTCGGGCCATGAAATGAGTTTGGTTTTGGCCACGCCCGCCAGTCCGTTGAGCGGCGTCGGCAGCCATGGCACGAATTCGATCGAGGTGCGGCCCCATTCCGGCGCGATAAACGTCATCTCGGAATGCTTCCACTGGAAACAGTCGTGCAGCCCGCACTCGTCAAGGAAATTAAGCAGATTGTGGTACGCGCCGAAAAAGACGTGCAGACCGCTTTCGATCCAGTCGTTATCTTCGTCGCGCCAGGCCGACACTTTGCCGCCCGGCACGTCGCGCTTTTCCAGCAGCACCACCTCGTAGCCACGGTCAGAAAGCCATTTAGCGCAGGCAAAACCCGCCGGGCCTGCTCCGGCAATAATCGCGCGCATAGCGTTGTTGCTCCATGTGAAAAAGATTCTTGCTCTTCTACGTATCGCGGCATGCCAATGGATGCGACCACCAGAATGCCAGGAACGTCATGCATGATAACAAAGTGCTTGATGCTTGATACGTGAAACTGAAGTATAAAACGTGCAGTTCAGGCATCAGGCATCAGCTGCTTCAATCGACAGTGACTGCGACGTGCAGTACAATAACGCGCTGTTACGGACTGTGCAGGAGCGAACATGAGCAATCTGTTTGAAGGAACACTGGTGCGGCTGGCAGCACGCCGCCCTGACGATATTGAGACGTTTGCGCGCTGGAGCAACGATGCGATCTACCGCCGCCTGATTGACACTGACATGGCCCGCCCGCTCGCGCCGGAGGATGTGGCCGCCGGGCCGGACGCGGGCGAAAGCAGTTCGCACAGCGTCTCATTCCGCCTGCGCACACTGGCCGACGACACGCTGATCGGCTTTGTGGCGCTGTTCAATATTGAATGGAACAATGGCGCGTGCATGACCGCGATTGGTATTGGCGAGCCGGAGTATCGTGGCAAGGGCTACGGCTCGGACGCGCTGCGATTGATTTTGAATTACGCCTTTAATGAACTGAATCTGTATCGCGTCGGCCTGGACGTGATCAGCTACAACACGGCAGCGATCCGCGCCTACGAACGGGCGGGCTTTCAGCACGAGGGCGCGATGCGCGGGGCGGTGCTGCGCGATGGCGTCCGCAGCGACCGGATGATCATGGGCATTCTGCGCGATGAGTGGCGCGCGCGGCATACATCTGCATAGGAGCATACAGCGATGCCAAAGCGACATAATGAAAATGCCGACGATTGGAGCGGCGAGGATTCGGACACGTGGCAGGCGGACGACGAGCCGACTTTCGAGCGGGTGCGCAAGCAGCAGGGCAAAGCGACGACCATGAAGGGCGACCGCCGCCAGCAGAACAAGGAGTTTGGCCGCTCGATCTTCAAATATCACAAAGAGCGGCGCAAGGACGGCAACGGCAAGCCGTGATACATATTTTGCCACAGAGGACACAGAGATCACAGAGCCAATTTTTCTCAATAACCTTTGTGTCCTCTGTGGCTCCATTTCCTTACTGGCTCCAACGCGGCGCGCGCTTTTCCAAAAAGGCCCGCACTCCTTCCTGTCCTTCCGCGCTGGTGCGGGCGTTGGCAATCGCCTCCACGACATAGCGCCGAGCAGCGTCGCGATCCAGCGTCCACATAGCGTCAACGAGCCGCTTGGCCGCGGCCGCTGCTTCGGGCGCGCTGGAGAGCAACCGCTGCACCAGCCCTGCCACGGTCGCGTCTAAATCTTCCGGGTGCGCCACCGCATGCACCAGCCCGATGTCGAACGCACGCTCGGCTGTGAAGCGCTCGCCGCTGACGAACAGCGCCCGCGCCTGACTCACGCCAATTTTCGGCACGATGTACTGCGCGATCACCGCCGGAAGCAGGCCGAGTTTGACTTCGCTGAAGCCGATGCGCGCCGAATTTATTGCCACAGCCATGTCGCAGCACGCCACCAGCCCGGCCCCGCCACCCAGCGCCGCGCCGTTGATGCGGCCAACCAACGGCTTCGGCAGTGTCCATGCCGCCTCGAACATGGCGGCCAGTTGCTCGGCGTCGGCCACATTTTGCTCATGCGTCCAATCCAGGCTGTCGCGCATCCATGTCAGGTCGGCACCCGCGCAGAACGACGCGCCCGCGCCGGTCAGCACCACGACCCGCGTGGCTGCATCGGCGGCAAGCTCCTTGAACGCCGCGTGCAGTTCGCTGATCATGGCGGCGTTGAAGGCGTTGTGAACCTCGGGCCGTTGGAGCGTCAGCGTGGCGACTGGCCCCTGGCGGGTAATTGATACGGTTTCCATGGCAATATCCTCAGCTATGTAGTTTCATCATCAAGTGCCTGAACCCACCACTCCGAGGCAACGTTTGCGCCCGTCGCGGCAAGCATTGCCCGTTTAGCGGCATCCTGCTGCCCGGCAACAACGACGATGAGCACTGCGCCCCGTTCGCGCGCCCACTTTTTCGCAGCGCGGACGAGTTCTTCGCCAACGGTGCGCCACAGGTCAGGAGTGGCAACAGTAAAGTCGTCGATCGAGCAGACCGGCCCACCCGGATTATACACCGGCGGGGCTGCATGGATCGTTGCCATGACGAAGCCAACAATGCGCTGATCATCTTCAGCTACGAGCGTCAGGGCATGCGGGTTCTGGATGCGTTGATTGCGGAAAAACGGCGCTTGCTGCTCGGCGGCGTCTTCGGCGACGCGCCAGAATAGTGGTGAATAGGTCGCATATTCTTTCCGCCTTTCAGCCGCTAATTCCAAAATCGCTGGCAGGTCGGCTTCAGTTGCCGGACGAATAATCATGGCAGTATCCTTGTATTAACACCTATTCGCCTACGGCTGGCACAATTTCGATATAGGCACGCGTATTCGGGCGCAGCATGCTCGCAAGATCAAATAGGCGCTTCAGCATGCCGTATTTCTTTGTCAACAGCCTATCAGCGTGCTGCGCCTGCGCGCCGTCAATCAGCCGTGCTGTTCCCCACACGGCTGGGCCGCGTGATATACCCCGACGATCGCTGGGTTCAACCTGCACGCGGCTCGTGTGACGTATGCGCTTGATCTTACCAGAATTTCGACCAGTCATGACATATACTCGGCTACCTTCTTGCGCCATCCACACTGGCGTAGAGACTGGCTGACCGTTCTTGCGGAATGTAATGAGGTTCATAAATTGCTGGCCTTGTAATGCAGCAAAATCAAGAGTTATGTGAGCGGGAGTCATAGCAATAATCCTTTGCAACACGGCTGTGCTGCTCTAGTTTACGGTTGCATGTGTACAGCATACGGGCAAAGATACGACAGCGGATGTACAACAAAAAGCACGAGAAGCATGGCTCCTCGTGCTTGAGCTAGAACGGTTTCTGTTAGCCGTTGGCGGGCTGCTCCGGGGCGGGCGGTGCAGGCTGCTCCGGCACGGGTGTGGGCTGTGCTGCCTGATCGGCAGGTGCGGGCGCAGCCTGATCGGGCGCAGGCTGTGCAGGTGCAGGTGGCTTCGGCAAAGCTGGCCCGACCACAAAAACGTTCGGCCATGGCTTGAAGACCGTGCGGAACAGTTCCGGCTTGTGCTGCACGCCATTCTCGGTAATCGTGCGGTATACGTCGATGGTCATGCCGCCGCGCGCCGTGTCGGTCTGATGGCGCGATCCCGCCGGGGCCGTCTTGTCATAAATAATGGTCGGCTCGGTCGGCGCTGGCTTGCGGTTGTAGATCTTGTCGGTCGCCGTCACCGTGCGATTGGGCCTGGTGCCGTAGATTGCCACCTCGGCCACCGCGCTGTTCGGGTTAGAGTACGACTGGATCAAAATCCAGTGGCCGGTGTCGTTCAGGAACCGCAGGTCCGGCCCGCCGGTGAAGATCGTCGCGTCCATGCCGGGGCCGCTGCTGTCGGGGTAGGCGTATTTGTCGTACCAGTTGATGTAGAACGAATGGCCCCAGCGTTCGGTAATCGGGAAACCAGCCCAGAATGCGGCGCGGAACATCGTCGTCGAGTCCTGGCAGATGCCGCCGCCGAACTCAAGCTGCGTGCGGTTCTGAACAATGGCATAGCCCTCGACAAAGCCGTTGCTCTCATCGATTTCGCCGATGTTCTGGTTGAAGGAGAATTCTTCGCCCGGCCCGACCAGAATACCATTCAGGATGTTCATGCCGACGCCAATGTTCTGGATGCGGTACGCCGCCGAGCCGCTGAAATCGCTGCGCCCTACCGAGATAAGCTCGTTGATGCCGAGCGCGTTAAGGTTCGCCTCGTTCACGGTCGGCTGAATTTCGTCAGTTGGCAGCGTGATATCGCGCTGTGAAGTGTTGAGCGACGCGAGAATGGCTTTGTGAGCGCCATCTTCGTTCAGCTTCCAGCCTGGGCTGCCAGCCTTGATAATTTTCAGGTTGCCGCCGTTCCACGCCACGCGCGGGTTCACGCTGCCGCGCCCGGTTTCATCCATGATCTTGCGGATTTGCCGCTCGATGAAGTACGGATTGACATCGACAACCATGCGGTCCGTCACATCGTCCTTTGCGACGCGACCGATGGTCAGCATGCGCGCCACATCCTCGGCGGTCCACTTGTAATCCTTGTTCTTGACGTGCATCGTGAACGGCCCCTGCACAAACGACTCGATGCGCTGCCTGGCCGCAGCCACTTCGTCGTCGTGCAGGCGCGGTGTAAGCTCGCGCGTGCGAATGTTCACCGTCTGCGGCGTCCATGTCTGAAGCGCCTGCATGATGCTTTGCGTGGTTTCGTCGACCAGCACCTGCCGGCCCGTCCGCGACAGGGTTGTCGTCACGGTAATGCCGTCGAGCGTCAGCGACGCATCGACAGGCGCGACGTTGTACTCCGCGCTGACCTTGTTCACATACGCTTGAATTTTCTGCTCGTTGACCGTCGCACGGAGCGGAAGTTCAAGGCCGTTGTTCCAGATCGAATTGATCTCTTGCAGGTTCGCGATCAGCCCGTTGCCCCGGCCTGCCCGATACGCTTCGGTCGCCGCGTCATTGAAGTCGAAGCTCAGGCCAAGCTCGTCGGCTGAAGGCTGCCATGTGCGGCCATCATACGTCAGTGTGACGGGCTGGCGCAGAAAATCTGCATAGCGCGAGCGAACAGTCGCCTCGGCCTGCTCCGGCGTCATCTCGCCGATCTTCATGCCCTGCACGGTGACGTTGGGATAAATCTTGCCTTCGTAGCTGCGGTCGAGGTAATACAGCATGCCGCCTGCCGCAAACACAAACACGATCAGCAGGATGAGCAGGCCATCCAGGAACATCACCAATGGCGAGCGCCGTCGCCGTTGCGGCGAGCGGCCTTCACGCTGTTTCTTGCCAGATGTGGCAGCCTCCGGTATGCGCATTGGCTGTGTGGCATACGGGTCGTCTATTCCGGATGTGGAATGATAATGTGGAAAGTCGTCAGCTGACACGCAGACCTCCAGGTTGTCGTACAAATTCGCAGAATACCTTCACTATACTTTACGATTGTCAGTAGTGTCAATGACTGTAATCTGACAAATTGCTAACCGTTGTGAGCGAAATGATATCTTTATCGTTCGGCTTTGTTCGGTTTGGCGTGGCGCTGCCGCCGGAGCAGCGAGTGGCGTGTATGGGGCTTCCGCAGCCGCCGCGCCGAGGTGCGTAACCGGCTGCCGACTGCCGCCGCGCGCCGCCGGAACGCGCGCCCCTGCGGACGCCGCAGGTTGCCCATGGTCGGCAGCCAGCGCCGCCGCAGCATAGGTGGCGCGAGTTTTAACTGTTCCTGCACAATCTGCGCGATTTCTGCGGCACCGTCGCGTGTGACCTCCTGCTTCAGGCGCTGCACCGTTGCCGCGTAGATTTCAGGTTGCAAGAACTCAGCCACGGCAGGAATCATCCGTTCGACTGTTGGGCAGAACAGACCGATTTCATGGTTCAGCACGTAATCAATATTGCCCTGCTCTTGCATACCGACCGCCTCGGTCACAATCACCGGGCGGCGCATCACCAGCGCTTCCATGAGCGTGCCAGGGCCAGCTTTCGTCACGATCAGATCGCTGGCCGCCATCAGCACTTCCATGTTATTGACGAAGCCAAACACATGGACGTTCGGCAAATGCAGCTCTTGTAACGCCTGCCGCAGCGGCGCGTTCTTGCCGGTGACGACAAGAAACTGGAGTTGCGGGTACGTCTGCGCGAGCGCGAGCACGATCGTACGCAGGTTGCCGGAGCCGACGCCGCCACTTGTCACCAGCACGGTGAATGGCGCAGGCTGCACGGTGAGCGTCGCGCGGGCTTGCGACTGGCTGCCGGTGTAGGCCGGGAACTTCGGATGAACCGGGAAGCCCGTACGAACCAGCTTCCCGACTTGCATGCCACCCGCCCGCTGGCGCTGGTACGCTTCATCGGTTGGGACCACGCACAGATCCACGGCGCGCTCGGCATGCGCGGCGTGCAGGCTCACCAGGTCGGTGACAACGCTCATGAAGCGGAACGGCAGCCGGTAGCTGCGGCGCGCGTAGGCGATCAGGCGCGTCGAAAGCGGGTGTGTTGAGACGACGAGGTTTGGCCGGACCTCTTTCAGCACCTGGAGCACGTTGCGGTGAGCTTGCAGGTAAACTAATTCCGTCAGCATCTCGATCCGGCGACGCCCATCCGTGGCGCGATACAAAAAATCGTAAATCGGCAGCCAGCGCGTCGAAAGCTGATCGTACAGGTCGGGCGCGTCGCGGATGAACGGCGTGCCGGTGATCGCTAAAATATCGACAATCTGCCGTTCCACCGACGCACCAACCATGTGTTCAACGGCGGCATCTATTGCCGTCGCGCCGGAACGATGGCCGCCGCCCGTGTCGGAGATCGCGTAGAGGATTCGTGGAGTGTCAGCCATAGCATCTCCCTAACGTAGTGCTTGCAGTACGTGCTCTGCAATATCTAAAGCCGCGCGCGGACGCCCGGCCTGCCTGGCGCTTTCACGCAGCGCCAGCAGCCGAGCAGGATTGTGCAACAGGCTTTGCGTGGCACGTGCCACTGACTCCGGCATGCGCACCTGCACGCCCGCGCCAGTGGTTGCAACATAATCGGCGTTCCACTCTTCCTGTCCGGGAATCGGATCGATGAGCAGCATCGGCGTGCCGCGCGCCAGGACTTCGCTGACGATCAGGCCGCCGGGCTTGGTGATCACGAGGTTGCTCGCGGCAATCAGATCATCCACATACGAAATATGCTCAAGCACTTGCAGCCGCAGTTGCGGGCCGCTGCTCAGCTTCGCGATGGCCTGTGCCAGGCCTTCGTTGCGCCCGGATGCGACGACCAGCGTGCCGCGAATGTTGCTTTTCAAAAGTTCCGTTACCATGCGGCGCACGCGCGGGATCGGAATGCCGCCGCCAAAAAGCGTGATCAGCGGCTCATTCGTCGCGTACCCATGGGCGGCGCGCACCGCCGTACAATCTTTGGGCTCCGCGATATTCGGGTTAACCGGAATGCCGCTGACGTAAATGTGCGACGGCGCGACGCCGCGCTCGGCCATGAGATCGCGGGTGAGGTCCGTCGCGACGAAATAGCCGTCGAGGCCGGACGTGAGCCAGAAGGTGTGCGCGACATAATCCGTTACCACGCAGTAGACTGGCTGCGGCAGCCGCCCTTCTTCTTTGCGGCGCAGCAATAGCTCCACTGGCAAAAAGTGGGTGCATACGATCGCCGCTGGCTGGTAATCGCGAATCAACTGGCGGAGGTGAATCGCGCCAAGACGCTCCACCAGCACGCGCAGCCGGTTCGCAAGCTCGATCGCTTCCGGGTCGCTGATGTCGGTGTTCTGGTAGAACATTTGCCACAGCATCGGAGCGCGATCGGTAAGATCCAGGTACGAGCGGCGGTAGGCCTCCCGAAAAATGGGCGTCCCGTAGTCAAGTGTATCTTCAACGCGCGCCTCGGTATCGGGCTTGCGGCGAAATGCCTCTTGTAAGGCCAGTGCGGCGCTGCGGTGGCCGTTTCCAACCGAGGCATGTAAAATCAGCACGCGTGGCATAACGAGTTACCATGCTCCTTACCTAATCTCCATACTGTCATCGTACCATACAGGGAAACGTGTTGCAATAAAGGTAGAGCGACAGAAGCAACGATCATGTTGACAGCCTTGCATGGGCTATGGTATACTCCGCTTAATCGTTTCACTGCTTAATCGTTTCACCAGGTCTCGGCATTGTACGTAAACACCATAGCTAAAGGTGGAAGGCTGTGTCCGCGACGATCAAACAAGTTGCCAAACAGGCAGGCGTTTCGATCGCAACCGTGTCATATGTGTTGAATGGCACCGGCACAGTGACCGAAGCTACGCGGCAGCGGGTGCTCGCCGTCGTTTCCGATCTCGGCTACCAGCCGAGCCATGCGGCGCGCAGTCTGCGCGGGCGGTCGTACACGTTGGGCCTGGCGCTTCCGGCGCAGCCCGGGCGGCTGGCCGACCCGACGCTGGCAGAAATGCTGGCGAGCCTGTCTGACACCGCAGCGGCATGCGATTATAGCTTGCTGCTCGCCACCGCCCGCGCCGACAAAAGCGCGAGCGAGATGTGCCTGAGCCTCGCGCGCACCGGCCAGGTCGATGGGCTGGTGCTGCTCGACATGCAAACCGACGACGAGCGGGCGCAGGCGCTGTGCGAAGCAGGCATTCCGCATGTGTGCGCGGGGCCGCCGGCGCGCTGCAACAGTCCGTTCGTTACAGCGGATGGATATAGCGCTGCAATACTTGCCGTGCGGCACCTGCTTCAGCTTGGTCATCGGCGGATCGGCCTGATTCAACTGCCGTCTGAGCTGGCCGAGAGCGAGCCCCGTTATCTTGGCTACAGCACGGCGCTGGCCGAAGCAGGCGTCGAAGCGGACCCGCAGTTGGTGGTGGAAGCGGGGCGCGGCGAGCAGGATGGCTTCCAGACCATGCAGGAGTTGCTTTCTCTGCCGGAGCCGCCCACTGCGGTGCTGGCATGCAGCGATGAACTTGCATTTGGGGCCATGCACGCGCTGTACGATGCGGGCAGGACAGTCGGACAAGATATTTCACTGATCGGGTTTGATGATGTGCCGCTTGCGGCGCACATGCACCCGCCACTCACCACCCTGCGGCAGCCGCGCCGCAGAATGGGCGAACAACTGGCGACGTTGCTGATCGACATCATCGAAAAGCGGCAGCCGAAAACGAACCATGTGACGCTTCCCATGCGCCTCATGGTCCGCAAAACAACAGCACGGGTCCAATAAGCGATGTTTTCATCGCTTTGGTAAGAGGGTACGGCGGCAGCATGTGTCGTTGTCGCAGCACAAAGGAGTGAAGAATGGCAAGCATTCAATTCAACCACGTTTGGAAGCGGTTCGGCGAAGTGACGGTGCTCAAGGACCTGAACATCGACATCGCCGATCAGGAATTTCTGGTGCTGGTCGGACCGTCCGGTTGTGGCAAGACCACGGCGCTCCGCTGTCTGGCCGGTCTGGAAGAAATCACCGACGGCGAGATCAAGATTGGCGACCGCGTGGTGAACGATGTGCCGCCGAAGGATCGCGACATCGCCATGGTATTCCAGAGCTATGCGTTGTATCCGCACATGTCGGTTTACGACAACATGGCGTTCGGCCTCAAGCTGCGCAAAACGCCCAAGGCCGAGATCGACAAGCGCGTGAAGGAAGCCGCTGGCATGCTCGGTATCGGCCACCTGCTCGACCGCAAGCCGAAGGCGCTCTCCGGCGGTCAGCGCCAGCGTGTTGCGCTCGGTCGCGCGATTGTCCGCAATCCGGCCGTGTTCTTGATGGACGAGCCGCTGTCCAACCTCGACGCAAAACTGCGTGTGCAAACCCGCGCCGAGATTTCAAAGCTGCACCAGCGCCTGAAGACAACCTTTATCTACGTGACGCACGACCAGGTCGAGGCGCTGACGATGGGCACGCGCATCGCCGTTATGCGCGATGGCATTCTCCAGCAGCTTGACACGCCGCAGGTGCTGTACGACTCGCCGGCCAACATGTTCGTCGCCGGATTCATCGGCTCGCCCGCCATGAACTTCTTCGAAGCCAAGCTGGCGCGAACAGATGGCGGCTCAGTGATTGATCTCGGTTCGTTCCAGTTGCCAGTGCCCCAGCCCATGCTGGAGAAACTTGGCAGCTACGTCGGCCAGGACATCTACTTTGGCATTCGCCCCGAGAACATCCATGATTCACACTATGTTCCTCGTGGTGTCGCGGAGACGGCGAAGATCACGACCCAGGTGAACGTGCTTGAGCCGCTTGGCTCGGAGGTGTTTGCGTACGTTGAGAACGGCGGCAAGGAGATGGTCGCCAAGCTTGACCCGCGCACCGATGCGCGCACGGGCCAGCCGCTGGATGTTGTCATCAACATGGACGCGATGCACATCTTCGATCGCCAGTCGGAGAAGGCGCTGGTCTAACAATCCTGTTCAAATGGATGCTTTTGTAGAGACGTCCCGCCGGGGCGTCTCTACTGCATGAACGGAACGATTTACGTGATGATTGCGCACATCAGAGAAGCGACATGCGAGGATGTGTTGGCATGTTACGCGATTGAAGCGGCGTGCTTTCCGCCCGGCGAGGCTGCCTCGCAGCAGAACATCCGCACGCGCGCCACGCTGTTCCCGGCAGGCTTTCTCGTGGCTGAGCATGAAGGTAAGATCATTGGTTTTGTCAACAGCGGTGCCAGCAATCAGGATGACCTGGCTGACGAGGCGCTAAAGGACATGGTCGGGCATGACTCGGCGGGGCGCAATCTGATTGTGTTTTCGGTTGCCGTGCGGCCAGCCATGCAGGCGCAGGGCGTGGCGACGCAGTTGCTGCGCGCGTTTATCGAACAGGCGCGGCGGCTTGGAAAAGAAAGCATCTTGTTGCTGTGCAAAGCGCATCTGGTCGGCTTTTATGAACGCGCTGGTTTTCGTGATGAAGGGCTGTCCAATTCATTGCATGGCGGCGCGCGCTGGCACCAGATGCGTTTGAAGCTGTAGAAAGGAATGGCATGCCACTCGTTTGTATTTCGCTCATGGAAGGCAAAGGCGAATCGTTCGGCAGGCAGGTCGGCCAGATCGTGTACGAGGCGATGATGGCAACCCTGAACGTACCAGCCAAAGATCATTTTCAGATCATCACCGAACACTCACCAGACACGTTGATCTACGATCCAGAATACCTTGATATTCCGCGCACCAACGGCATCATCATGATCCAGATTACGCTCAACCAAGGCCGCAGCGTCGACATGAAAAAGGCTCTTTATCAAATGGTCGCCGAGCGGCTGCATGCGGATCTGAGCGTGCGCAAGGAAGATGTGCTGATCAGCCTTGTCGAAGTGACCAAAGAGAACTGGTCGTTTGGCAACGGCGAGGCGCAATACGCTTAGATAAGGAGACGGGGCGGGCGCATTGGTCCGCCTACGCGGGCTTCTGCCCATATTGATTCAGCCACCAGTCGTGCAGCGCTGCGCACGTTTCTGCTGGAATCGGCGTCGGGTCCACGCCAAGCTGCCGGGCCAGCAGATATGCGCGGGCGTTGTCTTCCACAGCGATGGCGGTGGCATAGGCGCGGCGCAGGTTCACGCCACAGGCAACCATCCCATGCTGGCCCATAATCGCGGCGGTACACTGCCCAATCGCGTCGAGCACAATCTCGGCGAACCGGGGCGTGCCGGAAGGCACAAATGGCGCGACCGGCACCTCGCCGCCGACGCAGGCCGCCGCCTCAGCCAGCACCATCGGCATGGGCCGCATGGCCGCCGCGAAGCCCGACGTTTGCGGCGCATGGCAATGCACCACGGCGGCCACATCGGGTCGGCGGCGATAGAACAGCGTGTGCATGGGCGTCTCAATCGTCGGACGCCAGCGCCCCTCCACGACTGTGCCATCGCGATCAATGATCACAATGTCCTCGACGGTCATCACGCCATAATCCATGCCGGACGGCGTGATTGCGATGAGGCCGTTGTCGCGGTCGAGAGCACTGATGTTGCCCTGCGAGCCGTGTGCGAGCTGGTCGGCAGCCATTTTCTGGGCGTGGATAAAGACCTGCTGGCGGAGGTCGGCGAGGAGCATGGTTTATCCTTTTTTATATTTTTCTCGAAACCCGACAGGTTTCTTTTTATTTTAACCAAACCCGACAGGTTTCTAAAACCTGTCGGGTTTGGTTAAAATAAAAAACTACCGCGCCGTCAGGCCGCCGTCGATCACCAGGCCGGTGCCGGTAATGAAGCTCGCGTCGTCGGACGCCAAGTACAGCGCGGCGGCGGCGACTTCTTCCGGCGTGCCGAGGCGGCCCATCGGCTGGCGGGCGGTCAGCGCCGCGCGCGCGGCCTGCGGGTCATCGCTCTGGTTGAGCAGCCGTCCGACCCACGGCGAATCGACTGTGCCGGGGCAGATGCAGTTCACACGAATATTTTGCTCGACGTACTCGATCGCGACCTGGCGGGTGAGCGCGATCACCGCGCCCTTGCTGGCGCTGTACACAGCGCGCTTCGGCAGCCCGACCATGCCCGCGACCGAGGCAGTGTTGATGATCACGCCGCCGCCCTGCTCGATCATGTGCGGGATCACGTACTTGCAGCCGAGAAACACGCTCCGAACGTTCACCGCCATGACGCGGTCCCACTCGTCTGGCTCGCAGTCAACCACGTCGGTGGTCGAGCCGATACCGGCGTTGTTGCACAAAATATCAATCCGGTCATAGGCTTGCAGCGCCACGTCCATCATGCGCTTGACCTGCTCAGGCGATGTCACGTCGACCTGGCATGTTTCGCACTTGCCGCCATTCTCCATGATTTCCGATGCCGTTGCTTCCACAGCCGCTTTATTCACATCTGCCGCCAGAATATACGCGCCTTCACGCGAAAACTGGAGCGCCATTGCGCGCCCGATACCCGACCCCGCGCCTGTGATGACTGCCACCCGCTGATTAAGCTTCATTGCATGGTTCTCCCGCTTGTTGGCACTTTTGTGAGCAGATACTAGAGGATGTACGCGGCGCTGTCAACAGGGCCGGATTGTTCCCTTTTGCCGTGCGCGCTTGTCTCTGTTGACGCGCGGCAGCATCTGGTATACTGGCGCGGTTATGCCGAAAGGATAGAAAAATGAGTAATGTGTGGGACTCGCGCTTTGCACAGCGCACGCAGCGTATCACGAGTTCGGCGGTGCGCGACCTGCTGAAGCTGACCGAGCAGCCAGATTTTATTTCGTTTGCGGGCGGGCTGCCTGCGCCCGAGGTGTTTCCGGTTGAAGAAGTCGCGGCGGCGACCGAGCGCGTGCTGGTGGAGCATGGCGCGCGCGTGCTGCAATATGGCACGACCGAGGGCTACCGCCCGCTGCGCGAGCTGATTGCGGCACAACTGAGCGACGAGCATGTGCAGGTGAACGTTGAGAATGTGCTGGTCACGGCTGGCTCGCAACAGGCGCTTGATCTGCTCGGCAAGGTGCTGGTCGATGCCAATGACCGCATTGTGGTCGAGTCGCCGACCTACCTGGCGGCATTGCAGGCGTGGAGCATCTACGAGCCGATCTACCTCGAAGCGCCTGCCGACGACGATGGTCTGCGCCCGTCCGAGTTGGAGCCGCTGTTGCAGCAGGAGCCGACGTTCCTTTACTGCCAGCCGAATTTTCAGAATCCATCTGGCACGACGCTGACACTGGAGCGGCGGCGGCAACTGGT
The DNA here is from genome assembly GCA_035765855.1 of Roseiflexaceae bacterium. GTDB lineage: Bacteria > Chloroflexota > Chloroflexia > Chloroflexales > Roseiflexaceae > DASTWM01. The sequence continues at coordinate 1,653 of DASTWM010000492.1, read as the reverse complement.
TACGCTGGCGCAGCGTTACGGCGTGCCGATTGTGGAAGACGACCCGTACCATGCCCTGCGCTTCGAGGGCGATCATCTGCCGTCGCTGTTGAGCCTGGCTGGCGAGCAGCGCAACGATGCTTCGGTTGATGATATGGTCGCGGTGTACATTGGCACGTTTTCCAAAACGCTTGCGCCGGGCCTACGCGTCGGCTGGATCGTTGGGCCGCGTGTGTTGATCAACAAGTTGGCGCAAATGAAGCAGGCCACCGACCTGCACACCAGCACATTCAACCAGGCGCTCGTCGCGCAACTGCTGCGCGACGGCGTGGTGGAGCGGCAGTCTGCGCGTGTAGCAAAGCTGTACGGCGAGCGGCGCGATGTGATGCTTCAGGCGCTGCATGACCACTTCCCGGCGGGCGTGCGCTGGACGCGGCCTCAGGGCGGCATGTTCCTGTGGGCGACGCTGCCAGCAGGAATCAACACCGCCGAGCTGTTGCGCGCGGCGGTCGAACAGAAGGTCGCATTTGTGCCGGGCGCGTCATTCTTCCCCGGCGGCCAACCAGCCAACACCATGCGGCTGAATTTCTCGAACGCCGCGCCGGAGCGCATCCGTGAAGGCATCAAGCGGCTGGGCGCGCTGCTGCGAGAGACCATGGACGACGAACGGTAGTATTTTGGGAGGTGCGCATGGACCCAAAGGAAACGCTTTACATCCTCGGTTCGGGCGCGGTCGGCTTCCCGCTGGCCGCGTACCTCGCCCATGCGGGCCGATCGGTGATTGCCGTGCGGACGAGCAGAAATGATGTGCCAGAGAGCACGATCACCGTGACCGTGCAGAACGGCCCAGACTTTATCAGCATGCCAGTTGAAACCATTTCGCTCGCCAGGCTGACGAGTCTCGATGGCGTGATTGTCATCACCACCAAGGCTTACGCAAACGCGGCGCTTGCCCAGGCGCTCAAAGACAAGGCTGCAACCGGGCCAATCGTGATCATGCAAAACGGCGTCGGCGTGGAACAACCGTTTATTGATGGCGGGTTTTCCTCAATTTATCGCTGTATTCTGTATGTCACTGCTCAGGTTACTTCTGAAAACGGCTTTTCCTTTCGCCCAGTCACCGCTTCGCCGATTGGCACCGTCGGCGGCGACGAAGCCGAGCTTCAACACATCGTTGAAGCGCTGACCACCGACGCATTTCCGTTTCGCATTGAAGCGAACATCCAGCGAGAAATCTGGAAGAAGGCGATCATCAACGCGTCCTTCAATTCGATTTGTCCCCTGCTTGACGTTGACAATGGAATCTTCATTCGGGATGAAGCAGCGGCAAATCTGGCGCGCGAGGTCGTCAGGGAGTGTGTCATGCTGACGGACAGGCTCAATCTGGGATTAAGCGAACATGAGCTGATGGAACAACTCATGCGCATCAGCAAAACGTCCGACGGCCAACTGATATCAACATTGCAAGATATGCGCAACGGCAGGCCAACCGAAATCGCGTTTCTCAATCTTGCGATAGCAAGCATTGCGGCGTCGCTGCAACCGCGCCTCGATCTCCCGCGCGTCGAACTGCTTGGGAACATGATCGTCGCCAAGTCGGCGCAGCAGCGAACATCATAAGCGTAGCAGAAGCATTGTTGTCGTAGGGGCGAACCAACGTGTTCGCCCCATGTG
>DASTWM010000491.1:0-4986 GCA_035765855.1 Roseiflexaceae bacterium | reverse complement strand
TTTGCGGAAGCGCATTACTGGCTCGGACGCATGTACCTGGTCAACAATCGCCCCGACGACGCGCAGAAGCAGTTCGCCACGGCACTTGAACAGCATGGCAACAATTATCCCGAGGCGCTGTTTTATCAGGGCATCGCCCAGGAGCAACTCGGCCAGCCAGCCAACGCTATGACATCATTCCAAAGCGTCGTCGATCAGGTTCGCGACAGCGGCCTCGCGCGCGAAGCCGAAGCGGCAATTGCGCGGCTGAAACAACCATGACAGTGCGGTTTTCATAAAATCCTGAAGGAGCGATCCATGTCGCTGCTCGATAATACGCAGTACCTTTCGCCAGTGTGGGCGCGCTACAACGATATTCTCGTGGAGCGCGGCGCGGGCGCGTACCTGTACGCCGCCGACGGGCGCGCGTACCTGGACTTCACATGTGGCATTGGCGTGACGAATACCGGCCACTGCCACCCGCGCGTCGTTGAGGCGATCCGCGAGCAGGCCGGGCTGCTGCTCCATGGGCAAGCAAACATTTTGTATCATCGCCCATTACTGGAACTTGTCGGCGCGCTGCGCGGAGTCATGCCGCCCGAACTCGATAGCTTTTTCTTCAGCAACAGCGGCGCGGAAGCGGTAGAAGGCGCGGTCAAGCTGGCGCGCCATGCCACGGGACGCCCCGACATTATCGCGTTTAGCGGCGGCTTTCATGGGCGCACCGCAGGCACCATGGCGCTCACCAGCAGCAAGGGCAAGTACCGCGCCGGCTATGCGCCGCTGCCGTCAGGCGTGCATTTCGCGCCGTATGCCGCATGCTACCAGTGCGCGGTGGCACGCGCGGCAGGCAAAGACACCGCGGCCATTTCGCAGGCCGCACCGGCAGACATCGGCTGTTGCCATGATCCACTTCACCAGTTGCGCCACATCCTCGCCACCGAAACCGTGCCGGAGGACGTGGCCGCTGTTCTGGTCGAGCCGGTGCAGGGCGAAGGTGGCTACATCGTGCCGCCCGCGTCGTTCATGCAGGGGCTGCGCGCCATGTGTGACGAATACGGCATGCTGCTGATTGCCGACGAAGTGCAGAGCGGTTTTGGGCGCACCGGCACATTCTTCGGCATCGAGCATTTCGGCATAGTGCCGGATATCATGACGATTGCCAAAGGGCTTGCATCGGGCATGCCGCTGTCGGGCATCGCCGCGAAGCGCGAGATCATGGAGCGCTGGCACACCGGCGCGCATGGCGGCACCTACGGCGGCAACGCAGTAGCATGCGCGGCGGCGGTGGCGACGATTGGCGTGATTCAAGATGAGCGGTTGGTTGAAAACGCTGCCCGGCTCGGCTCGGCCATGAAAGGCGAACTGATTGGCATGAAGGAGCGCCACGACGCGATTGGCGACGTGCGCGGGCTGGGCATGATGATTGGCGTGGAGCTTGTGGGCAAGGACGGCGCGCCCGACGCGGGGCTGGCGAAGAACGTGCTGGCGCGCTGCCGCGACCGTGGCCTGCTCTTGCTCAATTGCGGCCCGTACGACAACGTTATTCGCTTCATTCCGCCGCTGATTGTGGATGACGAGCAGGTGCGCGCGGCGCTGGGCATATTCGAGGAAGCGCTCACATCGTAATCTTTGTCATGGTGAGCGGAGCGAAACATCTCACTGACCTTCGATGAGATGCTTCACTTCGTTCAGCATGACAACGTAAAGTGTTCATGGGGGAGCAGAGTTACATCTGGCTCCTGACCAACTCCAGATCAGCCTTCACCATTATCTCGACGAGTTGCTCGAACGACGTTTCCGGCTTCCATCCGAGGATTTCATGCGCTTTTGTCGGGTCGCCGACCAGCAGATCCACTTCGGCAGGCCGCATGTAGCGCTCATCCTGCACCACGTAATCCTCGTAGTTCAGCCCGGCGTAGCCAAACGCCAGATCACAGAAACGGCGCACCGATTGCGTCTGCCCGGTCGAGACGACGTAATCATCCGGCTGATCCTGCTGCAACATCAGCCACATGGCTTTCACGTAGTCGCCCGCGAAGCCCCAGTCGCGCTGCGATTCCAGATTGCCAAGCCGCAGTTCCTTGTCGAGGCCGTGCTTGATGCGGGCCACGCCGTAGGTGATTTTGCGGGTGACGAACTCCAGCCCGCGCCTGGGACTCTCATGATTGAACAACATGCCGCTGCTCGCATGCATGTCGTAGCTTTCACGATAATTCACCGTGATCCAGTGGCCGTACACCTTGGCGACACCGTACGGGCTGCGCGGGTAGAACGGCGTCGTTTCGCGCTGCGGCACCTCGACCACCTTGCCGAACATTTCCGACGAGCTGGCCTGGTAAAAGCGAATGTCGGGGTCCACAATCCGGATCGCGTCGAGCATGCGCGTCACGCCCAGGCCCGTCACCTCGCCGGTGAAGACCGGCTGCGCCCATGAGGTCACGACGAATGACTGCGCGGCGAGATTGTACACCTCGGTCGGGCGGTAGTCGCGCAGCAGGTTGATCAACGACACTTCATCGAGCAGGTCGCCCGATGCCAGCGTCAGCTTATCCTGAATATGGCGAATGCGCTCGAAGTTGACCGTGCTGGAGCGACGCACCACGCCGATCACCTCGTAGCCCTGCGCGAGCAAAAACTCGGCAAGGTAGCTGCCATCCTGCCCGGTGATGCCGGTGATCAGCGCGCGTTTTGCCTTTGCCATGGAACGGCTCCTTGTAGCCACCGAATGAATTCGGCGTCTGAAACACCAAACCTGCTCAAGCAGGTTCGATAGAAAGATTCTGATACATGGACTATATACATATGTTGCGGGCATGTCTGCTAAGTGGATTAGCGAATACATGCTCGATTGGTTAATCATGCCAAAAACTCATCAAACGTCAAACGTACGCGCCAACAATGTTGGTATAATGAACAGCATGACAGCATTAACATCACCAGAGTCGCTCGGGCAGCGCATCGCGCGGCTGCGGGCGCAGCGCGGCTGGACACAGGAACATCTCGCTGAACGGCTGGCCGCGTCGCGCGTGGCCGTGTCGCACTTCGAGGCCGGGCTGGCTATGCCGAGCGAGCGAACCGTCGTGCTGCTGGCCGGGCTATTCAAACAAGAGCCGCATGAACTGATTGATGGCACGAACTACCCACCCGCCAAGACCGAGCGGCTGCCAGCGATTGCATGCCGGTACAGCGAAGTAGAAATGCAACTGGCACTGTTGCAGCGCGATCTCGACTGGCTGGCGCGCATCGAGGATGAAACGCTGCGCCAGCATGTCATCGCCAACTGGCAGCGCTGTTTAGCGCACCTGCAACACCATGCAGATGATCTGCATGAACGCGAGTTGCTCGACGCGGCGCTCATGCAGATCAGAAATACCACGTAGCCGACGCATTTTGTGAAAGTCAGAGGAGATCGTACAATGAACCGCCGCCTGATTATCGTATTCGCCGCCATGCTGGCGCTGCTGCTGCCAACGTCCATGCTGGCCGCGCCCGCCACACAAACCGACACCGTGCAGCCGCCTGCCGGGCCGGTCGGCACACGCTTTGTGTTTATCACCAGTGGATTCAAGCCAAACGAACGGCTCAGCGCATGGATGAATGCGCCGGATGGCAGCGTCGTGTCTGATCGAGCGGGCGTGCCGGAGCGCGCACTATCGGACGGCAGCGTGACGTGGAACTGGGTTGCGCCTGATTCATCCCGGACCGGCTTCTGGCAGATCGTGGTGCATGGGCTTGCCAGCGGCACGGAGCGCGTGTTGACGTTCCAGATCACCGCGCCGGAGCAGCCCGCGCAAACCACAGCGTACAACATCACGCCAGCAGTCGGCAGCGCGGGAACCATCTTCCGCTTCTACGCGACGGGCTTCACGCCGGGCGAGCGGGTGGACACCTACGCGCTCACACCAAATCAAGTAGAGTTCAGGGATAACTTCATTATCCGTGGTAGTCCTGGCACCGATGGGCGGCTGGACGGCAGCTGGACCGCGCCGCTCAATGTACCCTCGTATGGCACATGGCAGATTGTCATGAGCGGGCGCACCAGTGGAGTCAAGCAGACGATTCCGTTCCAGATCGAGCAGACGACCGCGCCGACCGCCACGCCGCTGCAAGTCAGCCCGGATCGGGGCATGCGCGGCATGCGTTTCCTGTTTTACACATCCGGCTTCAAGCCGAAGGAGGTGATCAGCACATGGCTGAATGCGCCGGACGGCAGCGTGGTGCCGCTCAACGACCTCAACGTGAAAGCGGCGTCGGATGGTCGCGCGAACTGGCAGTGGGTTGCGCCGTTCGATGTGCAGTTTGGCACATGGTCGATGGTGGCGCACGGCAAGGAAAGCGGGATCGAGCAGATCGTGAAGTTCGAGATTATACCGGGGATTCAGTAGTGAGTTTTGAATGATGAGTCATGAGTTTTGAGATAAAACGTTGCACCATCAACGTAACTCAAAACTCATAACTTACAATTCTTAACTTCTTGCCCGCGCCGCCTCGACCGCCTTCTGTGCGGCCTCGCCCAGCGTTGCCGCCGGAATCAGCTTCGACTCGGCCAGCAGCTTGCGGCCTTCCTCTTCGTTCGTGCCGGTCAGACGCGCGACCATGGGTACGTCGGTCTTCACTTCCTCAAGCGCCGCGATGATGCCGCGCGCCACCTCGTCCACGCGGGTGATGCCGCCGAAGATGTTGAACATGACCGCCTTGACATTCGGATCGGCCAGAATGATTTGCAACGCGGCCTGCACCTTGTCCTTGCCCGCGCCGCCGCCGATGTCAAGGAAGTTGGCTGGCTCGCCGCCGTACAGCTTGACCACGTCCATGGTCGCCATGGCCAGGCCCGCGCCGTTAACCATGCAGCCAATATCGCCGTCCAGCTTGATGAACGTGATGCCGGCCTCGCGCGCCCGCTGCTCGGCTTCCGGCTCGTCCGACGAATCACGGATGGCCTCGAGATCGGGGTGGCGGAACAGCGCGCTGTCGTCCAGCACAATCTTGGAATCGAGCGCCTGC
>DASTWM010000490.1:0-17700 GCA_035765855.1 Roseiflexaceae bacterium | reverse complement strand
CCGCTGGCCCATAGCGCTGCCGTTCGCGCCACCAGTCGCGGAAGCTCTGCTGCGGCACGGCCTGAAGATCGCGGGTCGTGCTCCACACATTCAGCGGCGGCGGCAGATAGGTGATGGCGCCGTTGTGAACCAGCGGCCACTGCCCGACGCGGGCGAGTTTCTGCGCTGCTTCGTAGCGCGCCGGGCTTTGGAAGATTTCACCGGCCAGCTGCATGGCGACCGCTTCCGGGTCGAGCTTGCCCTTGATGCCTTCTTCGGTCTGCTTGTGGCGCACCACGCGCGCGCGCAGATGCACCAGCACTTCGGGAATGTTGATCTTGACCGGGCATGCATCGTAGCACGCGCCGCACAACGACGAGGCGTAGGGCAGCGAACCGGCCCGTTCCACGCCAACCAGTTGCGGCGTCAGAATCGCGCCAATCGGGCCGGGATAGACCGAATTGTAGGCGTGGCCGCCGGTGCGCTCGTAGACCGGGCAAACGTTCAGGCAGGCCGAGCAGCGGATGCAGTTGAGCGTCTGCCGCCCGATCTCGTCGGCCAGCACGTTGCTGCGCCCGTTGTCGAGCAGCACCAGGTGGAACTCCTGCGGCCCGTCGCCTTCACGCACGCCGGTCCACATGGATGTGTACGGGTTCATGCGCTCGCCGGTCGAGGAGCGCGGCAGCAGTTGCAGAAAGACTTCAAAATCCTGCCATGTCGGGATAATCTTCTCGATGCCCATGATCGAGATCAGCACCTGCGGCAAGGTCAGGCACATGCGCCCGTTGCCCTCCGACTCGACCACGGCGATCGTGCCGGTCTCGGCCACGGCGAAGTTCGCGCCGCTGGTGGCGATCGGCACGCTGAGAAATTTCTGGCGCAGGTACTGGCGCGCGACCGCCGCGAGTTCGGCGGGCTTGTCGGAAAGCTCCTCCACATGGAGCGTGCGCATGAACAATTCGCGGATTTCGGCGCGATTCTTGTGAATCGCCGGCACCAGAATGTGCGACGATTCCTCGTGCGCCAACTGGATGATCAATTCGGCCAGGTCGGTCTCGATAGCCGTGACGCCGATCTTAATCAGCGCTTCGTTCATGCGAATCTCATCGGTGGTCAGCGACTTGACCTTGATGACCTCGCGCGCGCTGTGTTTCAGCATAATCGCGGCGATGATCTGATTGGCTTCCAGCGCGTCGCGCGCCCAGTGGACATGGCCGCCCGCGCGCGTCACCGATTCCTCCAACTGCACAAGATACTCGTCGAGATGTCGCAGCGTCCGCTCCTTGATCGCCCGCCCGGCCTCGCGCAGTTCCTCCCAATCGGGCAACTCGCCAACCACCGCGGCGCGTTTGGCGCGGATCGTCTGGGTCGCCTTGCCCATGTTGCGGCGCAATTGCGTATTCTGCAGCGCGATTTTGGCCGACTCCTGGAATGTGATTGGATGGCGTCCCGGCAGTTCTTCTGGCTTCATAACAGTTCCCTTTTACCACCAAGGCGCCAAGACACCAGGGAGCATTTTACATATCTATTTCCTGGAGCCCTGGTGTCTTGATGGTTAACATCATCTTCCTGAGCGTTGGCGGTTCGCGTGATTCACTCCGTCGCGGCCAGAATTTCGGCCAGATGAACGGTTCGGACACCGGCGCGCTGGCGATGGAGCGCCCCGCCGATCTGCATCAGGCATGAATTGTCGCCAGCGCAGCACACTTCGGCGCGCGTGTCCAGCACATGCCGCACTTTGTCGCCCAGCATGGCCATCGAGGTGTCGGCGTTCTTGACCGCGAAGGTGCCACCGAAACCACAGCACTCCTCGGCCTGCGGCAACTCGACCAGATCAATGCTGCGAACCTTGCGGAGCAGCCGCAGCGGTGCATCGCCCACGCGGATCATGCGCAGCGAATGACAGGTCGGGTGGTAGGTCACGCGATGCGGGTAATACGCGCCCACATCTTCCACGCCGAGCTTGTACACCAGAAACTCCGATAATTCATACACACGCGGGATGAGATCGGCGACCGCCTGCGCCAGCCGCGCGTCGTTTGCGACTTCGGCCAGACGCGAGTAGAACTCGCGCACCATGCCGACGCACGACGCCGACGGCGACACCACAACCTCGGCGTCGCCAAACACATCCACAAAGTGGCGCGCCAGCGGGATCGCCTCGCGCTGGTAGCCGGTGTTGAAGTGCATCTGCCCGCAGCAGGTCTGCGCCAGCGGAAAATCCACCGTGTGGCCCAGCCGCTCCAGCAGCGTCACCACGGCCTGTCCCGTTTCGGGATACAGCGTGTCATTGAAGCAAGTAATGAAAAGAGAAACCCGCACAGATAGCTCCTGCATGTTCAGTGCGCACGTATTTCGGAAATGCTTCGAAGAATGGCAGTTACGATACTGTTATCGTAAAGGATTGCAATACCGCTGTCAAACATGCCTACGCGAGCGCGGCGCACATGCTGGTATGCCATTGACGAACACAGGCGAACGTGATAACATATGATTGCGTGCTCATATGTTTACGAGGAATGCTGATGGATGTGGACGCATGTACTGATATTGCTGAACGGGACGCGGAAGATTGCGGCGGGGTTGAACAGGCCCGCGCAAGCCTGATTTCGTCCGAAACCGCCGCCGATGTCGCGCAACTCTTCAAGGCGCTTTCCGACCCGACCCGCGTGCGCATTATCTCGGTGCTCATCGGCCATGAGTTATGTGTACACAGCATCGTCGATGTCTTAGGGATGACCCAGTCTGCCATCTCACACCAGTTGCGAACCCTGCGCGCATTGCGCATCGTGCGCGCGCGGCGGGCCGGGAAGCATATCTATTACACGCTTGCCGACGCCCATATTGGGACGTTGTTCAAACAAGGCCGCGCCCATGCCGAGCATGACTAACGGCATCATTGCCGGGGCGTGCTTTTTTATTGAGACAACATATGAATAAATGTGCATTCGTTCAAGCAAGTGTCTGTTGCTGATACAGAAAGGAAACCTGACGTGGCCCATGACCATAGCCATTCGCATGCCCCGGCTTCCTTTGGCCGCGCGTTTGCGATCGGCGTTGCCCTGAATCTCGCCTTTGTGCTGCTTGAATTGTTCTACGGCTACCTGTCGCATTCGCTCGCGCTCGTCGCCGACGCCGGACATAACCTGAGCGATGTCGTCAGCCTGCTGGTCGCGTGGGGCGCATTGGCGCTGGCGCAGCGGATCCCGACCGCCCGGCGCACCTATGGATTCAAGCGGGCAACGGTGCTGGCCTCGCTGGCGAACGCGATTCTGCTGCTTGTCGCCGTCGGCGCGATTGCATGGGAAGCGATCCGGCGCTTTGCCGCGCCGCCCACGGTTGCAGGCGAGACGGTTATCTGGGTGGCTGCAATTGGCATTGTGATCAACACCGCGACGGCACTGCTTTTCATGTCGGGCCGCAAGCACGACATCAACATCAGGGGCGCGTTTCTGCACATGGCGGCTGATGCGGGCGTGTCGCTGGGCGTGGTGCTGGCAGGCATTGCAATCGCGTACACTGGCTGGGAATGGCTTGATCCGGCCATGAGTTTGCTGATTGTGGGCGTTATTCTTGTGAGCACATGGGGGCTGCTGCGCGACTCGGTCAACCTTGCGCTGGACGCGGTTCCCGACGCGATTGACATGGCCGATCTGCAATCCTATCTCAGTCGCATTCCCGGCGTTACCGCAGTGCATGACCTTCACGTCTGGGGGATGAGTACGACCGAGGCCGCGCTGACGGTTCACCTCGTGATGCCGCATGCCCCATGCGAAGATGCCCTGATCAACCGCATTTGCAATGAATTGCACGACCGATTTGGGGTTGAGCATGCCACGATTCAGGTCGAGCGCGGCGACCCGGCGCACCCTTGCCCGCTTGCGTCGGAACACGTTGTGTAAACGCAGACGTGCATGGTATCGCACGATGGTTCCTCAGCTAGGAACCAGCAGCGGATAGCCTGCTGGTCCTCGTCGTCTTTTCGATATTACGCGCCGCGCATATGCACGTCGGCAAAGTCGAGGAAGCGCTCCCAATCGTAGGCGGTCACGTCATGCCCGCCGGGCCGTAGATGATAGCCGATCCGGCTCATGATCGGCTGCTCGACGCCGGGCATGTCGCCCGCGGCGAGGCCCTCGCCTCCGAAGAGTTGATACGCCGGGCTGGCGTGTTTGGCTCCCAGAAATTCGCCGCGCGGGTCGGCCCAGAGATCCTCGGCGGCGCTTGCGACGTAGACCGGGCGCGGCGCGATTGCGGCGATCAGCATGTGCTGGTCGACCGGCAAATCATTTTCACGGCCATTGTACTGCTTGAAGTTTTCGCAAAACCAATGCGGGAAGCGCGTGTTGATCTCCGCGACGGTTTCGCCAAAGCAACGGCGCGAAATCGCTGCGCCGCCACAGCCAGAATCATTTGAGATCACTAGCGCAAAACGCTGATCCTGCGCGCCGGCCCAGAGCGCCGCTTTGCCCAGCCGCGAATGGCCCATCACCGCCACCCGCGCATGATCGATTGATTCATGGGTTTCAAAATAATCCAGCGCGCGTGACAAGCCCCACGCCCACGCGCCGATCGTTCCCCATGCGTCCGGCGCGCGCTTCGTCTGACTGTTCTTGTTGAACAGTTGATGCACGCCGTTCTCGAAGCCGTCGTCGAAATCCGGGTCGAAGTCGCCGCAATAGATCGTTGCGAGGCCGTAGCCGCGCGCAAGCACCCGTTCGACCTGCCAGCGGGATGCTGCCGCCCCGCGCGAGGCTTCCGTCGCGCGGTTGTCGAGGATGCCCATGGACGGATCGTTGCGCATCCACTGCGTCGAGATGCGAATGTCGGGATCGGCATGAATGGTGTGGTTGCCGGAAAAGTTCAGCCCGACGAACACCGGCACCAGCGCGGGCCGCTGGTTGGGCAGGTAAAGCAATAGATCGGCATGCGGCGCATCGGGCGCATCGCCAAAAAAGATTGCGACCTGCTCGCGGGTGGCTGCGCCGCCAAGCGCCGCCGTGTCGCGCGACTGAATCTCGAAGCGCATGGGCGGCACACCAGCAGGCGTCCGGCCATAAACGTGTTCGGCGAACAGCGCCATGATCTCAGGCTGGCGAGTATGTCGCCACTGATCCGGCGTTGCGATCCGCGTGCCATCCTGGCACATGAGCACATCCGGGAGCGTGTACGCTGGCACGCGCGCTTCATCGTAAATGACTTCAGGGAGCGATTGGTCTGTCATTCCAGAGTCTCCTTCCACGCTGCCGCACCGTAGCGGCGTACCGTTATCGTAGCACACCTGGCGAGATGACATGCGCAATTGAACCTTCCAGGTCTTGCGAGAATGCTTGCAGGCCGGTGTAGAATAGGAGATGTTTCGCGCGGCGGCCATGGAGTACTGTGCAGGACGGTACTTTTGACCGCTTTAGGAGTGAATTCATGCCCCCTACGCAAACGGCAGCCGAGACGCTGCTGCTCAGGCAGCCCACGATCAGCGCCGATCACATCGTTTTTGTGTACGCTGGCGATCTATGGATCACGAACCGCGATGGCGAGTGGCCGCAGCGCTTGACGGCGCAGAAGGGCCGCAAGCTGAACCCGATGTTTTCGCCCGACGGGCGCTGGATCGCGTTCTCGGGTAATTACGACGGCAACCTGAGCGTGTACGTCATTCCGACCGAAGGCGGCGCGCCCCGGCGGCTGGCCTACCACCCGGCTGAGCATTTCGTGCGCGGCTGGACGCCGGATGGTCAGGTGCTCTTTTCCTCGGCGCGCGCCTCGATGTCGCCGCGTGTCCGGCGGCTCTACCGCGTGCCGCTCGATGGCGGCCATTCCGAAGCGCTGCCTATGCCCATGGCCGAGCGCGCGGCCTATTCGCCGGACGGGCGGCAGCTGGCCTACACCGCATACAACGAGGCGTTCTGGTCGTGGAAGCGCTATCGCGGCGGCATGACCGTGCCGATCTGGGTACTCGATCTCGCAAGCTACGAGCATGTGGAGATTCCGCATGAGAACGCAAGCGACACGTTTCCGTGCTGGCTTGGCAACGCGATCTATTTCCTGTCCGACCGCAGCGGAACGATGAACGTGTTCCGCTACGATACCGGCACGCGCGCCGTCACGCAGCAGACCTTCCATGAAGATTTTGATGTGCGCTCGCTGACCAGTGGCGCGGGCCGTCTGGTGTATGAGCAGGGCGGGCGCGTGCATATTTTCACCCCCGAGGATGGGCAGAGCCGCGCGCTTTCGATCAAAATCGCTGCCGATCTGCCGTACACGCGCCCGCACTACCAGAAGGCCGCGCCGTTCATCGAGGCGTGCGGGCTGTCGCCGACCGGCGTGCGCGCGGTGTTCGAGGCGCGCGGCGAGATTCTGACCGCTCCGGCGGGCAAGGGCGATATTCGCAATCTGACCAGCACGCCGGGCATCTTCGACCGCGATCCGGCATGGTCGCCGGACGGCCAGTCGATCGCCTATTTTTCGGATGCGAGCGAGGAGTATGAACTGGTCGTCTCCGATCAGAAGGGCGTTGAGAAGCGCGCGTATTCATTGGGCAAGCAATCGTTTTTCTACGCGCCGACATGGTCGCCAGACAGCAAACGCATCGCCTGCACCGACAAGGCGCTCAACCTGTCGTACATCACGCTGGAAAGCGGCGAAATCGTCCATGTCGACACCGACACCTACGATCACCCGCTGCGCAGCCTCGACCCGGCATGGTCTCCGGACGGCAAGTGGCTGGCGTACACCAGACGCCTGCCGAACCACCTGCGCGCCGTGTTCCTGTACGAGCTTGCCAGCGGCCAGATTCACCAGGTGAGCGACGGCATGAGCGACGCGATCAGCGCCTGCTTCAGCAAGGATGGCAAACTGCTGTACTTCGCGGCCAGCGTCAACTACGGCCTGAACACCGGCTGGCTGGACATGTCTTCGTACGAGCGGCCAGTCAACCGTGACCTGTACGTGGCCGTGCTGAGCAATGATGATCCATCGCCGCTGGCTCCCGAAAGCGATGAGGAGCAGCCACGAGACGCGCATGCGGCTGAACCGCCCAAGGATGAGGCCACGCCGGTGTCGGTTCGCATTGATCTTGAAGGATTGGGCCAGCGGATTGTGGCACTGCCGGTGCCGCCCGGCGACTACCACCGCTTGCAGGTCGCGGAAGGCAAGCTGTTCTACCTCAAGAGCGCGCCGGACCGCTGGGTTGACCCGGAAGCCACGTCCGACAACATGCTCTACGCCTACGACATCAAAGAGCGCAAGAGCGACATGTTTGTGGAAAAGGTGCGTGATTACTGGGTCAGCGCCGATGGCAAGAAGCTGTTGTACCGAACCGGCAAACCACCGGAATTGGCGATTGTGGACGTGGATAAGCCGCCGAAGCCGGAAGACGGCAAGCTGAACCTCGACGCGGCGGAGATTCTGGTTGATCCACGGGCGGAGTGGCGGCAAATCTTTCAGGAAGCGTACCGCATCCACCGTGACTATTTCTACGATCCTGAGCTGCACGGCCTCGACTGGAAGGCCATGGCCGAGCGCTACCGGCCTTTCCTGGCGCACGTCGGCCACCGCGACGACCTTAATTATCTGCTGGCTGAACTTTCGGGCGAGTTGGTCGTCGGGCATGCCTATGTCGGCATGGGCGACATTCCCGCGCCGGAGCCAGCGAAGGTCGGGTTGCTCGGCGCGGATTATGAAGTTGTTGACGGCTTCTATCGCATCCAGCGGATTTATCCCGGCCTGAACTGGCACCCGGAACTGCGCGCGCCGCTGACCGAACCGGGCGTCAACGTGCGCGCAGGCGAGTACATTCTGGCGGTAAATGGCCGCCCGCTGCGCGCGCCGACCAGCATTTACAGCCTGTTCGGGCAGACCGCCGACCGCATCACGGATCTGCTGGTCAGCCCGACGCCGAACGAAGCCGACGCGCGCATGGTCACCGTGCGGCCAATCGACGACGAAAGCAGGCTGCGGCACTGGTCGTGGGTCGAGGAAAATCGCCGCAAGGTGGATGAGCTTTCCGGCGGGCGCGTCGCGTACATTTACATGGCCGACACGGCGCTCAGCGGCTACGAATCGTTCAACCGCTACTACTTCTCGCAGCTTGACAAGCAGGCGCTTGTGCTGGACGAGCGCTTTAACGGCGGCGGCTCGGTCGCGGATTACGTTGTCGATCTGCTGAATCGGCCATTGTTGAGCTACTGGGCGACGCGCGCAGGCCGCCCGTTCACGTCGCCGAACGCCTCGATCTTCGGCCCAAAGGTCATGATCATCAACGAGCTGGCAGGCTCGGGCGGCGACGCGCTGCCGCTGTTCTTCCGGCGGCGCGGGCTGGGGCCGCTGGTCGGCAAGCGCACATGGGGCGGGCTGATCGGCATCTACGATTACCCGAAACTGATCGACGGCGGCTTCTTCACCTCGCCGCGCCTGGCGATTTATGGCCCGGACGGCGCGTGGGAAGTGGAGAACGAGGGCGTCGCGCCGGATGTGGAGGTCGAGATGACGCCGAAGCTCGTGATCGAAGGCCATGATCCGCAGCTGGAGCGCGCGGTGGAACTGGTGCTGGCCGCGCTGGAAGCCAACCCGCGCGCGGCGGCTCCACGCCCGTCACCCGTCCGCCGGGCAGTAACCGAATAAAAAGCAGCCCATTCAGCGCATGCCGCGCTCATGAGCGCCATGTACAACCTGTACATGGCGCTGCTTTTATGGACGGTTCAATGTATGCACGGCTTCCGTATGCCTCTCACCTGAAGCAGCATGATCTTTTTACCTAATATGAACAAATTTATAGCCACTCTTTATTCTCTGAGTTAGTGAAGTTTAACGAATAGCTCCCATCGTGTGTAGTTGGAATGCGTTCTGGGCGGCATTGCTCGCTACGGTTATGAATCAAAGATGTCAAAATTGTTATCTCGCGCGATCTGCCGTTCAGTTGTTTGCCAGCAAACGAGTGTATAAGGGAAGGTATTGGATTCGGAGAGTTCTTAGGAGGGAGCGTTTGTATGCTCAACCGTGTGTTCGGCGTGGGCTCTTTGGCGTTGGTGGTCGCCGCGGTGGTGGCTTTATGTGTCAGTTCAGCTGATCAGGCGGCGGCCCAGGCACAGATTCAGCCATCGTCGCTGCCATTGCCGCAACTGGATGTCACGCACAATGATTACGTGAACGCCAGCGATGCCGTTCGCGTGATTAGTGCGTGGACAGAGTTTCAGCAGGCTGGGGGGCAGTGTGCCGCCCAGTTGTCGTCCGTCTATGATGTGGATCAAAGCAATTGTATTGATGTTGTTGATGCTCAAAAGGTGGCGGCGGCAGTCGGGCAGGTCAGTGGTCCGAAGGGTATGCAGCTTGATCATGGGGCTGTTGGCGCGACCACCGCTGGCGCGACTTTTACGGTCAACTCGGACGGCAACGAGGCTGACACCAATCCCGGCGATGGGCAGTGTCACACGTCAGCGAACACCTGCACCCTGAATGCCGCCATTCAAGAGGCAAATATCTTGCCGGGGCATGAGACGATCAACTTTGACATCAAGAAGAATGGTTCGTATCCGAGCGTGGTAACGATTTATCCGCCCTCGTATCCAATTTCGTCGAGTGATCCGAACCCAGATTACAGCTGGTTTACGCTGGACGACGCGCGCAACAATGGCGTGACGATCGACGGCTACACGCAGCCGGGCGCGTCGGTAAACACCGGCGAGGTGCCGAATAACGCCAGGATTGTGATCGAATTGAAGGGGCGGCAGCAACTCGGCGTCCATGGCATTTTGATTAATTCTGATAACAATGTTGTTCGCGGCTTGTCGCTGTATAACTGGGATCGCAAGTTCGCCATTTATAACGCGCGCTACAACCATATTGAGGGCAATTTCATCGGGACCAACGTGGCGATGACGGCGCACCAGTCGAACATGGGCACGCACCATTCCGAAGGCATTCGCCTGCAGTACGGCGCGTCGTACAATGCGATCGGCTGTGGGAACTTTGATGCTTCGAAGCAATGGGTGCCGTGTACCGATGCGGCGCAGGTGCGGGCCGACCGTAACCTGGTGACAGGCAATGGCAATGACGGCATCCATTTTGAGCGCAATCCGGTGATTTACAATCACATCGTCGGCAACTGGGTCGGCATCAAACAGGATGGCGTCTCGTACAAATATAATTCGGGCAGCAACCGCGACGATTTCGGCAACGGCTCGGACTCGCTGGATGTGGAGCAAGGGCCGCAGTACAACTGGATTGGCGGCGAGACGCCACTGGAGCGCAATGTCGTGGCCGGCAACGAGTCCGATATCGAGATTTCGCATGGGACGGATACGCAATACAACCGCGTGGTTGGCAACTACATCGGCACCGACGCGACTGGCACCAAAGCCGTCCGCAACTGCGGCAATGGCGTATCATTCGAGGACACGCCCAATCACAATCTGGCCTACAACAACCTGATTGCCGGGAATTATGGCAGTGGCGTGCGTGTGTACCGCCGCGCGAATTATAACGAGGTGTATAACAACATCATCGGCATCGGCGCAGATGGTGGCGCATTGCCGAACGGCATGCCAGAAAGCACCTGCCCGGCGGCGGACTACGGCAACAGCGGTGTGTACATTGTTGGTGGCGGGCAGTACACGCTGGTTCACAACAACATTATTGCCAACCATCCGCAAAATGGTATCAAGGTGACGGTCAATACGGTTGAGTCAGGCGATGTGGGCAAGTACGGCAGCACGCAGGCAACAAACTTCAACACATTCAGCCAGAACAGCATCTACCATAACGCAGGGGCGGGTATCAGCTTTCATGATAGCCGTAAATACAAGGTGAACGAAGGACTCGCCGCGCCGACGTTAACTGTAGCCAGCACAAATTCAGTCGTTGGCACCACATGTCCATCCTGCAAAGTCGAAGTGTTCATTGCCGATACAAATGCCGCTGGTGCAGCAGGTGAAGGCAAGACGTTTATTGGTGATGGCATCGCGGACGGCAACGGCAATTTCGCCGTGACGACGACTCAGACACACATAGGCGATGTGCTGACCTCAACTGCAACGAATCCCAAGGGAAGCACCTCCATGTTCGGTAGCACGATCGCTGTGACGCAGGACGCCGCCGCGACCGAGACAGCGATTGCTGGCACCGCGCAGGCCGAAGCGAGCGCGACAGCGCTCGTCGTTCAGCAGACGGCGGATGCGCAAGCGACAACGGCGGCCATGACAGCTATTGCGCAGACGGCCACGGCCCAGGCCGGCGCGACGCAGACCACGATTGTGTTGCAGACTGACCCCGCGCTGGCGGCGACCGCAACCGCGCAGGCTGCCACCGCGCAGGCCGCGACGGCAAGCGCCATTGCGCTCACACCGGGACAGAGTTCTGGCACCTACAAGGTCATGCTCCCGCTGATGAGCCGTTAAGGATGTTCGGTTGTATCCCGGCCCAGACTTGCCGCCGACAGTATCAGGTGCTATAAATGGCACCATGGAAAGGTTCATGATCACCGATCGGTAAGCAAGCAAGGAAACGCCTGTGCGACAAGTCAAAATTGGTGTGATCGGCTGCGGCAGAATTAGCAGCATCTATCTCAGGAACTGTACGGAAACATTTGACATTCTCGATGTGGTTGCCGTTGCCGATCTGATGCCTGAACTGGCGCGGCAGCGGGCCGAGGAATTCAACATCCCGCGCGTCTGCACCGTCGAGGAACTGCTGGCCGACCCGGAGATTGAGGTCGTTCTCAATCTGACAACGCCCCAGTCTCACACGGCGCTGAACATGCAGGCGCTTGAGGCAGGTAAGCATGTCTACACCGAAAAGCCATTCGCCCTTTCGCGTGAGGACGCCGACCGCGTGCTCGATCTGGCGCGCGCGAAGGGCCTGCTGGTCGGATGCGCGCCGGACACGGTTCTTGGCGCGGGCATACAAACATGCCGCAAGCTGATCGACGACGGCTGGATCGGCACGCCGTACGGAGCCAGCGGCATGGTGTTGATGGGCAACGCGTATAGTGGCATACCGGCCCACTTTCACTCCTATTTTCAAATCGGCTGGGACCCGCTGTTCGACATGGCACCCTATTACCTGACAGCCATGATCACCTTGCTCGGCGCGGTGCGCAAAGTGAGCGGCTCGGTTGGGCAGGCGCGCCGCGAGATTACGGTGACGAACATGCGCTCGCCGCGCTACGGCGAAACGGTGCCGATTAAAGCGCCCATGCACGCCGTCGCCACGCTCGACTTCGAAAGCGGTGTCATCGCCGGTTTGCAGGTCGCCAAGGAGAGCTTCGGCTACACGCCGCGCTTCGAGATCTACGGCACCGAGGGCATCCTGTTCGCGCCCGACCCGAACATGTTCAGTGGCCCGATTCGCATCCAGCGATTTGATGGCGCGCTCAGCGAGGTGCCATTCTCGCATGGCTTTGCCGAAAACAGCCGTGGCATTGGCATCGCTGACATGGCGTACGCCATCCAATCTGGCCGGCCTCACCGCGCCAGCGGCGACCTGGCGCGCCATGTGATCGACATCACGCTCGGCATTATCGAATCGTCGCGCACCGAGCGCCACGTTCCCATGGTGACACATGTTGAGCGACCTGCTGCGCTGCCGCTCGGTCTTCAGTACAATCAGCTCGACACGTAATTCAAGAAAGCACACCTGGGAGCGTTATCGACACTTCCAGGTATGCTTCCGATCGTTTGCAGATTCCTTGCGTTTCCCTCTTGACAAGTGCCGGTGAAAAGATTATACTCTCTTTGACGTTAACGTTAAGGTTGGAAAACGATCATGAAAGACAAAATGCGCATCGGCGAGTTAGCTGATTGTGCTGGGGTTACGCCGCGCACGATCCGCTACTACGAATCGCTGGGGCTGCTCGGGCCGAGCGAGCGCGAGGGTCAGGGGTTTCGCTATTACACCGATGCCGAGTTGGCGCGACTGAAGAAGATTGATTCGCTCAAGCAGCTCGGGCTGACTCTGGAAGAGATCAGCGAAGTCATTGCCTTTTACTGCGAAGATCCGAGCGGCATCCGTGGCAAGCAGCGTGTGCTTGAGATTTTGCAGCGGCACCTCGCGGAAACCGACGAAAAGATCGCAGATTTGCAGGGCTTTCGGGCCGAGTTGCGGGCCAATATCGCGCGATTTCAGCAACTCATCGCCCATGCAACCCGGAAGGAAGGATAGGTGTCTTTTTTGTCTTCAATCTAACGTTTACGTCAAGGTGCATTTGTGTAAGCGCCACTGGGTATCACTGTTGAAACGCTTGTGTATGGCATAGCTGAAGGGAAGGTGTCGTGATGCTCCCCAATCATTCTGGTCGCTTGACAACGCTCGCTCCTCATGAGCGCAGCTTCCAGGTTGTGCTCTGGACCGTCTGGACGCTCATCGTTGCTGGTTTCGCCTTCTTCAAATGGTACACCCACGTACCAGCCGAACAATCCATCGATCTGCTGGGCCTCATCGTGTATGCGGTGCTGGCGGAGATTGGCGGGCTCGTCGTGTTGACCCTGGTCGAACTCTGGATGGAACCCTACCGCTTCCTGGACTGAAATACAAACAACCACGCGCAAAGAATAGCCCATGCTGGCAGGCGATTCTTTGCTCTGCATTCCGCTCGTTCGTAATGGTATCGCGCACGTGCAGCGTTGCCGTGTTTGGCGTGCGATGACGCCTGTATTGAAGATACACGTGTGGCTAGAGCAAAAAGAGGTATTGCATGAGCGCTACATTCACGGCAAAACTGACCGAACGGCAACCGCGCATCGCCGCAAAGTGGAAGGTTCTGATAGCGGTTATCTTCGGCCTTTTCATGGTCTTTCTTGACACCACGGTAGTCAATGTCGCATTTCAAACGTTGCGGCAGGAGTTTGGCGTTGGTTTGGACGCATCGCAGTGGGTGCTCAGCACCTACGTTTTGGCACTGGGGATCAGCACGCCGTTGTCAGGCTTTCTGGCCGACCGCTTCGGCATCAAGCCCATGTATATCGGCGGGCTGGCGCTGTTCGTGCTCGGCTCGTTCCTGTGCGGCCTCGCGCCCAATCTTGGGCTGCTGATCGCAGCCCGCATGCTGCAAGGCATCGGCGGCGGCATTGCGATTCCGTTGGGCGCGCCCCAACTTTTTCGCGCCTTTCCGCCGGAGGAGCAGGGCCAGGCGCTGGGCATTTTTGGAATTGCGGTAGCCGTTGCGCCCGCGCTCGGTCTTATTCTGGGCGGCTGGCTGGTCGATCATGGCTTGTGGCGCTGGATTTTCTTTATCAACCTGCCGATTGGCGTGCTTGGCGTGATTCTGGCTTCGCGCTTCCTGATCGGCTGGCGCAGCGATCATCGCCCGACGCTTGACATGCCCGGTTTGCTCACATCAATCGTCGGTTTTGGCGCGCTGTTATATGCCACCTCGATTGTTGAGACACGCGGCTGGACTGCGCCGGATGTATTGCTCTGGTTCGGGGTTGGCGTGCTGGGCATTGTGGCATTCGCGGTCGTCGAATTGTTCGTCGCCAAAGAGCCCATGCTCGATCTGCGCCTGTTTGGGCAGCGCACCTTCCTGACTGCCAGCCTGGTTGGCTATGTCAGCGTCGTCGCGCTGTTCGGTGCCGAGTTCCTGCTGCCGGTCTATTTGCAGGCATTGCGCGGTCGCACCGCCCTGGAAACCGGACTGGTGCTGCTGCCCATGGCAGTGGCGCTTGGCATCTCCATGCCGCTGGCAGGCCGAATCTATGATCGCACTGGCCCGCGCCCACTGCTGATCATCGGCTTTGGGTTGCTGCTGATTAACACCTGGCAACTCGCACAGCTTCGTGCCGACACGCCCATGAGTTGGATCATCATGCTGGTGGCGTTGCGCGGGCTGGCGGGCGGCCTGACGGTCCAGACCACCTTTGTAACCGCTTTGTCGGTTGTGCCGCAACGGTTGCTTCCGCGCGGCTCATCGCTCGTCAATGGCACGCGCCAGGTTATTCAGGCGATTGCCGTGGCTGTGCTGGCAACGGTGCTGGCGAGCACGCTTTCGCCCGAGGTGCGCCAGATTCAGGCGCAGGCCGAAGCCCATGCGGCTGCCGCGCCGCACGTCGGCGTGTGCGAATCGCTGCCCATGGCCCGCGCGAGCAGCACACATGCATTGGCTGCGAACGATTCGGACGCGCTGCGCCAGCAGACATGTGACGAAAGTGTCGCCGGATTCGAGCGCGCCTACCAACTGACGTTCTACGCCACGATTCTGGCGCTGGCGCTGGGCGCATTATTGCCGGGCTGGCCGTTTGCTTTCGCCGGACGGCGCGCCGCTGATGCGCCGGTTGCCAGCGGGCATTAACGGATATTCCTGCGGTGGTCAGTTCACGTAACTGCCCGCCGCTCCTTCGTCGGCATGTTACCCCGCGTTTTCGGCTATCTCCGCCAGCACCGACCAGCGCTCGAACGCCGTTTCGAGCGCCTTTCCGATGCGCTCAAGCTCCAGTGCAAGGCGTTGGGCTGCCTGATAATCACTGGCCGCGCTGTTGAGCTGCGCCTGCACGGTTGCTTGCTCGGCTTCCAGCGCCGCGATGCGGCTTTCAAGATCGCCAAGTTCGCGCTGTTCCTTGAAGCTCAGCTTGCGCGGCCTGGCGTCTTTGGCCGGTTCGGACGCTTTGGGTTGCGGGCGCGCGGCGGGCACGGCTTCGGCAGCGCGCTGCGCCTGCACCTCGGCGTAATAGCTGTACGCGCCGGGATAATCGACGATCTGCCCGTCTCCTTCGAACGCCAGCAGGTGCTCAACAGTGCGGTCGAGAAAGTAGCGGTCGTGCGAAACGACGATCATGGCTCCCGCAAAATCATCGAGATAATCTTCCAGCACGCCCAGCGTTTGAATATCGAGGTCGTTGGTTGGCTCGTCGAGCAGCAGGACGTTAGGGGCATCCATGAGCTTGCGGAGCAGGTACAAACGCCGCCGCTCGCCGCCGGAAAGCCGCGCGATTGGCGTGTAGTGCATCGAAGCCGGGAACAAAAAGCGCTCCAGCATCTGTGCCGCCGTGATGGTGCTGCCATCGCCGGTTTGCACCAACTCCGCGCCTTCTTTGATGTATTCAATCACGCGCTGCGTTTCGTCGAGCCCGGCGCTTTCCTGATCGTAATAGGCCATGTGGACGGTTTCTCCCACGACGATGCTGCCGGTGTCGGGCGCGACGCGGCCAGCGATCATGTTCAGCAGCGTCGTTTTGCCCTGACCATTCGGCCCAATAATGCCCATCCGTTCGCGCTTGCCGACGCTCAGCGTCAGGTCGCGAATCAGCGTGCGCGCGCCGAAGCTTTTGCCAACATCTTTTAATTCGATCACGCGCTTGCCCAGCCGCCGCGACGCCACCGATACCTCAAGATCGCCGCGTTCCTGCTCGGGCTGCACCGCCTGCATGGTTTCGATGCGGTCGATGCGCGCCTGCTGCTTGGTGGTGCGCGCCTGCGCGCCGCGCGCCAGCCATTTCAGCTCTTTTTTGAGCACGGTCTGCCGCCGCGACTCGTCGGAAGCGAGCTGGGCGGCGCGCTCGGCTTTCAGTTCCAGAAAGCGGCTGTAGGTGCCCGGATAGCTGTACAACTTGCCGCGATCGACTTCCACAATCCGGCTGACCACGCGATCGAGGAAATAACGGTCGTGCGTCACCAGCAGCACGGCGGCTGATGTGCGCGCGAGAAAGGTTTCCAGCCACGCGACGGTATCTGTGTCGATGTGGTTGGTCGGCTCGTCGAGAATCAGCAGGTCGGTGGGCGCAATCAGGGCTGCCGCCATGGCCACGCGCTTGCGCTGCCCGCCGGACAGCATGCCGACGCGCGCCCCAAGCTCGGTAATGCCGAGCCTGGTCAAAATCGTGCGCGCGTCATGCTCAAGCGTCCATGCGCCCGCCGCGTCGATCTGCGCGACGAGCTCGTTGGCATGGGCCTGCAACGCGGCGTTGTGCGGGGCGCGAGCGAGATCAGCCGAAGCCTGCTCGTAGTCGCGCAGCAGCCGCATTTCGGGCGTGTCGCTGCGAAACACCTGCTCCAGCACCGTCAGCGTTGGCTCAAGCGGCGGGTTCTGCGGCAGATAGGCGATGCGCAAGTCACGCGCCATGCTCACCCGCCCGGCGTCGGCCTGCTCCACGCCCGCGATGATCCGCAGCAGCGTCGTCTTGCCGCTGCCGTTCACGCCGACCACGCCGATATGCTCGCCGGTTTCCACGCCCAGCGTGACGCCATCGAGCAGCGGGCGGTCGGCAAATTGTTTGGTAATAGATTCCAGAGAAAGAATATTCATGGTGTCCGTTTATCAGCGCGGCCGGGCGAAGTGTAGTCATCAATCAGCGTGTCGATCAGCCTGTTCCGTTCTGCGTCGACCTGCTGCGCGTCGGGATGGCTTTCGTACCATGCGACGATCTCCGCGGCACCCTGGTGAAACGGAATACTCGCCACATAATCTGGCACCAGCCGCTTGATCTTGGTATTGTCGAACACCATGCTATGCGCTTTATCGCCGAGCAGGCCAGCGCCCCAGCCCGCGTCGTAGGCGGCGATCACCTCGGACGGAATGTGAACCACGTCTGCCTGGACGCCCATGGCATGCGCCAGAATGTCGACAATCTGGTTCCATGTCAGCACCTCATCGCTGGTGATATGGACCGCGTCACCAATCGCATGCGGATTGCCGAGCAGCCCGACAAAGCCTTTCGCAAAATCGCGATGATGAGTCAATGTCCACAACGATGTTCCATCTCCATGCACAATCACTTTTTTCCCCGACCGGATGCGGTC
>DASTWM010000489.1:0-17487 GCA_035765855.1 Roseiflexaceae bacterium | reverse complement strand
GCAGGTTCGAGCCGCGCGGATTCAGGCGCGCCAGGCTGTAGGCCGCCAGGCCGCCAAGCGTCAACTCGCCAATCACGGTTCCAATCACCAGGATGGCGCTGTTGCGCGTCGTCGTCGCGAAATCGCCCATTTGCCATGCTTTCGGAAAGTTGCTGAACAACAGGCCGCTGGGCGGGCCGAGCGGATTTTGCGCAACCTCCGCCGTGCTCTTCAATGCATTGAAGCCAAGAATCACCAGCGGTGCCAACGCAAAGAATGCCAGCAGGCTCAAAACAATATAGTTCGGCATGAAGCTGGTCTGCCGCCGTGTTTTAAAGGTTCGATTCATATTTCCCATCCTCGCCGCCGCAGCAGCCCAAAGATGCCAACGATGACTCCCGCGAAGGCACTCATGGTCAGCCCCATCGCCGCCGCGTAGCCTGCGTCGAAGCGGTTGAACGCATTTTTGTACACCAGCGTTCCCAGCACCTCGGAAGCGCCGGCCGGCCCGCCCTGCGTCAGCAGATACACGTAATCAAAGACCAGGAACGACCAGATCGCCGTCATAAGCAGCAGAAACACCAGCGTCGGGCGAATGCCGGGCAGCGTAATATAGCGCAGTTCCTGCCAGCGGTTCGCGCCGTCGATGCGCGCGGCCTCATATAATTCCGGCGGAATATTCTGCATGGCGGCGAGCAAGAGGACCATCAAGAAGCCCCACCAGTGCCAATTATCGACGAAGGCAATCGTCGGCAGCGCAGTGGTGGGCTTGCCGAGAAAGGCTTGATCGAGGCCGGGAATGCCGATTTTCGCCAGTTGCGCGCCAATCCCCAGCGTCGGGCTGAGCAGATTGCTCCAGATGCTGGCGGTAATCACGCTCGGCAGCACGTAGGGAATGAAGAGCACTGTGCGATAGAACATGCTCCCGCGCTTCACCGGCGCAAGCAGGCTGGACGCCAACAATGCAAGAATAAATGGAATCGTAAGAAAAATGATCAGCCACAGCACATTGTTCCCAAAGGCAGTGCGAAACGCGGTGTCCTCAAAGAACAGGCGATGATAATTTGCCAGGCCAACGAAATGAGCTGCACCAAGCCCTTTCCAATCGGTCAGCGAGTAGTAAATCGCCGCGAGAGAAGGGCCAGCCACCACAAACAGGTGCAGCAGCAAAATCGGTAAGATGAAGATCCAGGGGAACATGGTTTTGCGAAACGAGCGCCGTCGGCCTTGCAGCGCGTATTGCGTCGCCGCAGTCTCGGTTCTTCGCACAGAGCTATTCATCATGCTCCTCCTTCTGCAAGGTCATGCATACGTTCCTCTCGCATGGCGCGGGGATGCTCCAACGTGTGCTGTTCATGTGAAGCATCCCCGCAACCAGATTGCATCAGCGGGCTGGAATGGGTGGAATATCGCCCGCTTGCAGCTCCTGGGCGAAGAGTTTTTGCAGGCCATCCAGATATTGCTCTGGCGTTTCCTGCTTGGCCCACACCTTCTCAATCTCTTCGTAGATGTACACGTCGCTCTTGGGCGGCCAGAACGTCCATGTGGTGTACCCGTAGTTCCCGCTGTCTGACGCTTGAGTCAAGCCTTCGCGGATCTTGGCGTCACGGGGATCAAGCTGCTTCAGGGCGTCCGGGCTGAGCCGAACCGGCGCGGGCGCTGATTTACACTTGATCAGCAACTGCGCCTGAACGTCGGAAGAAAAGAGATAGTTGAGGAATTCTGCAACCTCGCGCGGATGCTGGGACGCTTTGTTAATCGAGTAGGTCGAGCCAATGCCCAGATCGTAGATTGCGTCGCCGGTCTTGGACGGCATCGGCACCCAGTCCCAGTCGTTATTGTTCCCAGCTTTCTCGCCGAAGAAGTTGTCGATGTCGGACAGGAACCATGTGCCCTCGATGTTCATGGCCGCCTCGCCCTTGCCGAACGCCGTGTGCCGCTCATCGGCCTTGGCGGTGTAATAGCGATCCAGGCCGCCCATGAAATAGCCTTTTTGCTGCATGTCGTTGAGCATGTTGATCGGTTGCGCGAACACCGGGTCGTTCCATGGGCGCTTGCCGGTCAAGGCTTCGTAGACTGCCTGCGGGCCAGCTCCATGGTTGAGAAATTCGCCCGCGAACCATTCGTTAGTCGGACGCCAGTCGGCATTGCCATGCGCGAACGGAATGACGCCTGCCGCTTTGATCTTTTCGGACAGCGCCATAAGTTCGTCCAGCGTCTTGGGTGGCTGCCAACCGTTCTTCTCGAACAGAGTCTTGTTGTAGTAGAGGATCAGTGTTTCGAGTTCGTTCGGAATGCTGTAGGTCTTGCCCTCGACTTTGCCGAGATTCAAGGCCCATGGCAGAAACGTTTTCGACCATCCGAATTCCTGAATGAAATCATCGAGCGGCAGTAGTTGGCCGGCTTTGGCCAGTTCAAAGGCGAACGAAGGGCCAGGAGTTGTTACGATGTCGGGGCCAGCGCCGCCCGCGATGGCTGTGCGCGTCGCGTCCCATGAATTTGGCTGCTCGGTGATATCGACTTCAATGGTGCTGCTCTGCGCGTTGAACGGCTTCACGGCGGCCTCGCCAAAGCAATTAGCAGAACCAGCGTCAGGCGGGTCGGTCCAAAGCGCGATCTTGACCTTTTCGCCGCCCGCGGCCGGCGCAGCGGAAGGTTGTGCTTCCGCGCCGGCCGCCCCCGTACTTGCCGTTGCCCCGGTATTTGCCTCACCCGCCGATGCCGTCGCGCCTTGCGTGGCGCCTCCCTGCGTTTGCGGCGCCGATGCGCCACCGCATGCGCTGAGCACCAGCGCGATCAGGATGAACAAAGTTGTTCGTCGCCCGTTGACTTTCATCGTCACATTCCTCCACTATGGGGTTTCTGTAGCTACCAATGATCGGGCATCTACCGCAATAGGAAAGCACATTCTGTCGATACGTACCTCGCTTTTCATTACGTATAAATACATCAGATCATGCCGACTCGCGCACAATCAGTTCGTAGGGCATTTCCTCGCATCGCCCGCCTGCGTGAGCCACGCCATTCAGTCGCTCGAACACCATTTCCGCCGCGCGCTGGCCCAAACGTTCTTGAAAGAGCGCGACCGTCGTGAGCCGTGGGCTGACCAGTTCGGCGGCTGGGATGTTGTCGATGCCAATCACGGCGATGTCGTCCGGGATGCGCAGGCTGGCCTCTTTGATCGCGATCAGCGCGCCCATCGCCATGAGATCGTTGGCGGCGAACATGGCGGTTGGCCGTGGATCGAGCGCGAGCAACGCCTGCGCATCCTCGTACCCGCCGGTAACGGTAAAACCGCCCGTTCGCACCAGGGTTTCATCATATGGAATCTGGCGTTCGGCGAGCGCGCGTTCATAGCCCTGGAGGCGCATCCCGCCCGGCCCGCGCTCGCCAAGGATCATGCCGATGCGCGTGTGCCCCCGGTCGAGCAAATACGAAACAGCCGTGTGCGCCGCCGCGCGATTGTCCACATACAAATTGTCGAGCGGCTGCGGGCCAACTGCTTTGGGCACGGCCTCCAACCGCACTACGGCGATTGTGCGCTCAAGCAGCGGCAGCAAATCTTTGGCAGTCACATGGAACAGCACAGCAATAATCCCATCCACCCGCCCCTGCTGTACCGAGCGCAGGCATTTGCGTTCCTTCTCGGCATTGCCGTCGGTGTTGTACATGATGAGATCGTAGCCATGCTGCTCGGCGATATCCTGAATACCGCGTTCGAAGGCCGGGTAGAAAGGATTCGTGATGTCAGGGATGATGCCCGCAATCGTGTAGGTCTTGCGGGTGCGCAGGCTGCGCGCCATGCTGTCTGGCACGTAGCCAAGCTCCGTGACAGCATCAAGAATGCGCTGGCGCGTTTCAGGCGGCACCGCGATGGCGTTGTTGTTGAGCACATGCGATACCGTCGTCTGCGAAACGCCTGCCATGCGGGCAACATCAGCTTGCGTTGGTCTTCGGCTACGGCTCATAGGCGTGCGCACCGCTCCTACTGAAAGCATCCAACACACGACAACACTGAAAACAGCTTTCGGAGAAGATCGGGAATACGAATTAGTAATACGTATGAGTAATACGTATTTTACACAGGTTACCCTTCCTGTCAAGAAGCAGATAAGCAAAAAGGCACGTCACATGCGTAACGCACCTTTTTCATGATTCCTGGCAGGGTGGAAGATCAGAAATTGGTCAGGAAGCAAACTGATACAGCGCGACCAGCGCCGCACCGATCGCCTGCGAAAGATCGCCCAGAGTGGCGGGAACGATCTGCATGCTGGCGCGTTGAGCCGGCCAGAGGTACGGATCAGCTGTTTCGCGGATGATTCGCAGATAGCGCTCGCGGAATGCGTCAGTGGTCGCGCCGGCGTCCATCAGCCCGCCGCCGATAACGACATACTGCGGGTCGAGCGCCATCGCAAGCGAGGCAATATGCAATCCCATGGCGCGCGCCTGGAAATCGAAAATCTCGACCGCCAGCGGGTCGCCCTGCTGCGCCAGGCCGCGCAGGGCAAATGCTCGCTCCTTCGGACTCGAAGGCGACGTCGCCAGCGGGTGATCAGGGTAGCGCGTGAGCATGTCGGTCAGCAGGTAGGGCAGGCCCGAAAGGCTCGTGTAGACCTCAACACAGCCCCAGGTGCGGCCACAACCACACGGATAAGCGCGAACATCCAGCAGTTGCAAGGGCGCGGGCATGTGGCTGGCTTCCATGCCTGCCAGCGTGTCGCCGTCGAGTGGCAGCCCGCGACTGTCGATATAGGCGCAGCCCAACCCGGAACCCGGCGCGAGCATGAGCACGCTGCCTGTGCCGGTGCCGCGCACGAGTTGTGCCTCGGCCACGCCGCCCATGTTGCCATCATTCCCCACCGCCAGCGGTATCGCCTGGCCGGCGCGCTCCGCCAGCGCCCGGCCATAGGATGTATAGACATCGAACCCGACAAAGCTTTCCGGCAGGTTTGGCCCGCGTTCGAGCACACCGTAACTGCGCCGTGGGCCGGGAATGGCAACACCGACGCCCCCCACCTGGTCCCAGGTCAGGCCATGCTGATTGAGGTAGGCAGCGATCGCTTCAACCCAGCCCTGCACAACCGCCTCAGGGCCGGATTGGGCATTGGTTGGGCTTTGGAGCAGCGTATTCGAAACGGTTGTGCCGTCGCCCCAAACACCGCCCACCTTCGATGTGGTGGCACCACCATCGGTGCCAATAAAAACGGTTTGTGATGTATCCATGCGCTCACCTAGCTTTCCTGTTCAGCCAGCCCGATTTCGCTCCGGGGTTCCGCACGCAGTATACGCTGATTGCACGGGTTTGACAATAATGTGGTCACGGTTCAACCTTAGCAATGGAGAATAGATGCTGCAATTTACGAATCTATAAGTAAACTAATCATCACTCATTCACTTTCGTTCTATTGAGAAATAGAGGTTATGAGTTTTTCTGCAATTTTAGAAACTGATACACATGAGCGCCTCCGACTGCTGTTACCAGATGGCACGTTTGGTGGCAATGCCCTGTCATCGTTGCTGACGGCCCTCCATGCCTTATGTGATGCAGCTAGCGACTCACGATTACAAGCTGAAATTCAGACATGGGCTATGATGATCGAACATGCTATCGATGAATCGGTTTGTGTTTTCATGCAGCCGCTCTTAAAAGCATGGTACAGTGGCTTTTGGGACTTCACTGAAGATGACTATACTATTTATTGGTATTACAATCCTGATAATTCGTTGGCGGAAGAAGCATTTAAACAAACGCTTCGAATGCTCGATCAACGTTGGGGGGATGTTGACGCATTGCTCTTAGCAACTAACAAATTGCTCAATAGTTTGAATAATGTACAGCCAAATGAAACATGGTGGTATCATCCCATATGGTCTGTTTGGGATTTGCGCGCTTTATCCCAAAGCTTAGCGTTAGCGCAAGCACGCCGTGCCACGCGTGTGCGCATCCAGTTCACGTAAATCAGGTAAGGACAGCGGTATGCGAATCCTGTTCACTTTTGTGGGTGGCAGCGGCCACTTCGAGCCACTCGTTCCGATTGCTCGTGCTGCTGAGGCGGCTGGTCACACCGTTGTTTTCGCCGGCCAACCAGTCATGATTCCAGCGATAGAGGCCGCAGGTTTCACGGCCCTTGCGACAGCGGGCGCGACGCTGCGCGGCACGCCGGAGCGGCTCCCGTTGCTCAAGGTGGATCTCGAACGCGAATATCGCGATCTGCGCGAAGGCTTCGCCCGGCGGCTCGCTCGTACGCGCGCCGAGGCCATCCTGGCCCTGTGCGCCGCATGGAACCCCGATCTGCTGGTGTGCGACGAGATCGATTTTGGCGCGATGATCGCGGCTGAGCGGCGCGGCGTGCCGTATGCGAGCGTGCTGGTGATCGCCGCTGGCTCTTTCGTGCGCAAAGATGTTGTCGGCGAACCGTTACAGCAGGTGCGCGCCGCGTATGGCCTCCCGCCCGACCCCGATCTTGAGATGCTCAGCCGCTATCTCGTGCTGTCGCCGTTTCCGCCCAGCTATCGCGACCCGGCCTTTCCGCTGCCGCCCACCGCTCACTCCATTCGCCCGCTCGCGCTCGACAACGCGCGCGCTGCCGAAGCGCCGCCGTGGTTCGCAGGCCTGCCCGACATGCCGCTCGTTTATTTCACGCTCGGCACGGTGTTCAACGTTGAGTCCGGCGATTTGTTCGAACGCATGCTGGCGGGACTGCGCGATCTGCCCGTCCAAGTCATCGCGACGGTAGGCCGTGAACTTGATCCAGCAGAGTTTGGACCGCAGCCAGACACGATACGTATCGAGCGCTACGTTCCTCAGGCGGCGATTCTGCCGCACTGTGCTGCGGTTGTTTCACATGGCGGCTCGGGCAGCGTGATCGGCGCGCTGGCGCATGGCCTGCCTTCAGTTCTGGTTCCCATGGGTGCCGATCAGCCGCTCAATGCCCTGCGCTGCGCCGACCTCGGCGTTGCGCAGGTGCTCGACGCAGTTGCGGCCACGCCCGACAGCGTACGCGCAGCGGTAACGACGGTGCTGGAGGAGCCATCCTATCGCCGCGCAGCCGAACGAATGCGTGATGAAATCGCGGCCCTGCCCGGAGCAGCGCATGCGTTGATGCTGCTTGAGCGGCTCGCGGCGGAGCGGCGGCCCATCCTCGCCGCGTGATCTTGACGGTTGTTATCTTCAGGGGTTCACTACGCGGCTGGCAGCCACACGCGCTCGCCGTAGGCGCTCCCGGCGGGATGAATTGCGTGGGCGTACGCTGTCACCGACTGCTCCATGGCATCAGCGCCGCCAAATAATTCGTCAAGCTGGCTGGGATACGTGTGTACGGCTGCGATTTTGGCTTGAAGATACGGGTCGATTGCAATTGTGTCCGGCTGAAACGCAGCGTGCAATTCTGCCATGCGCTGCTTAAAAGCGCCCGGCTGCGTAACATACGGAAAATCCTCGTAGAAGGCCATGCGCCCGCCCGCGCATGCCCGCGCCGCGCGGTAGGTGATCAGGTGATCAACATGCTGGCCGACGCCGAGCGGCACGTACATGAGCGCGTCGGGCATCCGCTGCCGCAGTGCCGCGATCAGCTTGCTCACCTGATCAAATAAAGGATCGCCAGAATGGGGTTTGTTGAACAGCGACTCGCGGCTGTTATATGCTTCTGGAAAGCGGTAAATCGCGTCGAGCATGTCGGCCAGGCAGTGATCGGCATCGAGGATCTCCAGCGCCGCCTGCTCCTCGCGCAAGCGCGCCGCAATCGCTTCCTGCGGGCTGAGCTGCCAGATCGCATGAAACTCCTGTGCCAGCGCGCTGAAGTTGGTGTCCGCTGCTGGCACGCCGCTGCAAAGCGTCACCACCAGCACGCGCTCGCCGTGGCTGCGCTGCTGCAAAATCCTGCCGCCGCACGACAGCGCCGCGTCGTCCATGTGCGGCGACAGATACACATGCTGATAGGGTTCGCGGATGTCATCAAGCTGTTCGATGCGCATGGCTGCTCCTTGTTACAGTGTGCGCGTGATCTTGTGCAGGCCGCGCGGCTGGTCCACATCATATCCTTTGGCCATGGTGAGGCGCATGGCAAGCACCTGAGCAGGCACAATCGCGATGATCGGGCTGAGCCATTCGGGCAGGCCGCCTGCAATTGGCAGCACGGTTGTCGCAAGCCCGTGCGCCTCATGTGCATCGGTGACGACCAGCAACTCCGCGCCGCGTGCGTGCAAATCCTGCGCGAGATCCTGCATGTCCGCGAAGGTCGCGCCCTGCGGCATGATCAGCACCACCGGCATGCCCTCGGTCGCGGTGGCAATTGGGCCGTGGCGGAAATCCGCCGACGAATACGCATCGGCCATGATGTACGTTAATTCTTTGAGCTTGAGCGCCGTTTCGAGCGCGGTTGGCAGGTGGTACCCGCGCCCGACGACGATACACTGCTCTACGAACCGGTAGCGCTCGACGCGCGGCACAAACGACTCGGTCGCCTGGAGCGTGGCGGCCAGCGCCCCCGGCAGACGGTGCAACGCCTGCTCGGGCGCGGATTGGCCGTTCCATGCAGCCGCCAGCAGCGCCATGACTGTGAGTTGGGCGGTGTAGGTTTTGGTGGCGGCAACGCTTTTCTCTGGCCCGGCATGCAGCTCGATCACATGGTCGGCGACGGCCGCCAGCGGCGACGAACCGTCGTTCGTGATGGCAAGCGTCGGGCGGCCCTGGCGCTTGCCTTCCTCCAGCACGGCGACAATGTCTGGCCCCTGCCCCGACTGCGACACGCCGACAACCAGCGCGTTGTCCAGGCGCGGCGGCTGATTGTACAGCGTGTAGAGCGACGGAGCAGCCAGCGCCACCGGCAGCCCTGCGATTGTGGCCCAGGTATACTGCGCGTAGATCGCGGCGTGGTCGGACGTGCCGCGCGCCGCGATCATGGCGTAATCGAAATGAGGCAGTTGTGCCACGATCTGTCTGACCCGCTCGGTCTCCTGATCAAGCAGCCGCGCAATGGTTTCCGGCTGGCTGGTGATCTCCTGTTCCAGCATTGATGGCATAGCGCTCTCCTTACGCCTCGTACTCGGCCAGCAGCTTCTCAAAGCGGGCGATGCTGTCATCGAGGCCGCCGGGCCGGTTGCGCGCCAGCCACAGGCGACGCTGCTCGGCGATGATGCCGCGCATGTCCTCGGCCAGTGCCTGGCGCTGCTCGTCGGCTTGCGTTTCGTCTTCTTCGTGGAGCCACAGGCCGCGCTGGCAGGCGTGCTGCATCAGCCGAGCCGTCTGGGTGAATTCATCGGCGACGAGCGCGGCATCGGGCCGGTTCATGCGCGATTCAGGCAGCCGGTCCATGATCTCGCTGATCGATTGTGATGCCTGCTGCCAGTTGCTCGCGGACACCTGCGCGGCGCGGTCAGAACGGCCTTTCAGTGGCTGCAAAATCCAGAACAGGGCGGTCGAATTGCCGATCTGCACATCCATCGCATGGTAGACATCGCCAAGTTCGTACGCCAGCGCGCCCATCATGCCAGTGATGTCGTGGAACGCGTGGCGGCTCAGCACTGCCGCAATGTCGAGGTTGCGATTGGCTTCCCATGCCCAGCTATACGCCGCGCCGGCCGCAAAGCCGAGGTAGCTGATCGGCAGTTGCTGCCAGTGGCCGCGGTCGCCCCAGTCAGTGTTCAGGTAGCCAATTGCGCCGTTCCGAAGGCCGTGCTCGGCCGCATTGGCGAGATTGCCGAGCGCGTTGGTGGTGCGCCCGCCCAGCGTACACCACGCCGACGTGCCGGGGCAAACGTAGAACGGAATGCCCGACGCGGCGAATTTCGCGCCGTGCTCGGCAAACGGATGCTGGGCTTCGTAGCCCCATTCCAGCGCGATGACATTTTGCGGAATGTCGGGAATGAGCTCCGGGTAGTGCATGATGATGTCGCCCCAGAACTGGGCGACGTGGCCGCGCGCGTGAACTTCTTTGAAAATCTTCTGGAGAAAATCGAGGTACACGCGCCCGCTGCCGCGCTCCTCGCAGGCGGCTTTGCTGCGCCCCTGCCCCAGATCGACAGTTTCGTCCGCGCCGATGTTGATCGTGCGGCTGCGGAAGTGCGGCAGCAATTCGTCGAGCATGTCGCGCACCAGCGCGATGCTGCCGGGATCGTCGGGACACAGGCTGAACGGCCCGGTCATGCTGTTGCCCCATGGCGTGGTGAACTCGTCGTGCGTTTCGGCCAGATCATGGTAGCGCGCGTGTTCGAGCCAGCGGTGCATGTGACCGAAGGTATTCTGATTCGGCACAAGCTCGATGAAGCGCGCCCGGCAGAATGCGTCAAGCTCCAGAATGTCCTCGCCGGTCATGGGCGAGGCGTTGGCCCACACGTCGGGGTGCTGCGCGTAGGCGAAGGTGTGCTCGGTGTACAGCTGCACTTCGTTGATCTTCCAGCCTGCCAGCATGTCCACCAGGTCGCGGAGCGTTTCCATGGTCGGCACTTTGTCGCGGCTGATGTCGAGCATGACGCCGCGCGCCGGGAAGTCGGGCCAGTCGCTGATCTCGACGAACGGCAGCGCCGGGCCGTGCTGCTCGACCAATTGCACCAGCGTGCAGACGGCGTAGAACACTCCGGCTGCGTCGTGCGCCTCGGCCACGATCCCCTTATCGCTGATCGAGAGCGTGTAGCCCTGCGCGTGCGACACCCGCTCGGGCGCAACCCGCAGCGTCGCGCCGACCGGCGGCGTATCACCCAGCGGCGTGGCGGAAAGCTGCCATGACACGCCGGCGGCCTGCAATGCGGCTTGCAGGCGCTGCCCGGCACCGAGCAAATCGGCAGAGGTGGGTGCCTCCAGCACAATCCGGCGCGTTCCGGCGAGCGCGCCGGTGCCGTCGCCCATGGTCAGCGAGCGCGGCTGGGGAAGAAGGACTGGTGATTGCATGTGTGAGCTCTTTTCTACGCGGCATGCGAGCGCGCTATGCTATTTGGCGACGCGATTACGCCGCCAAATCTTCCTTGTCTTCGTGTGCAGGGCGCTTGTGAAGGCGTGCCAGGCCGAGCTCGCTGGTGAGCAGCAGCGCCGTTGCGCCGAGCAGCACTGCTTCAGGTGGTTGCGGCAATACGTCAATTTCGACCACCTGCGCCAGATCGGGCAGGATGCGGCAGCGCACTTCTTCGCGAATAATATCGCGCAGCGGCTCGCCGAAGGGAACGATCCGCCCGGTGATAACAATCCGCCGGATGCCCAGAATGCTGACCAGATTCGCCACGGCGATGCCGAGCAGGCGGCCTGTCTCGGCCATGATCGCCTGCGCGGTGGCATCGCCGTTAAGAAACGCGTGCAGCACCATTTCGATTGTCATGCTGGATGTGCCGTCGTTGGTGAGTTGATACAGCAGCGAGCCTGTATCGGCCTGCGCGGCTTCACGCGCGCGCTCGACGATGGCCGGAATGTTGGCGACCGCTTCCAGACAGCCGCGATTGCCGCACTGACAGCGCGGCCCATTCGGCTCGACGACCACATGGCCGATTTCGCCCGCGCCATAATTTTCGCTGGCGAAAAGTTGCCCATGCAGCACGATGCCTGCGCCGATGCCGTTGCCGACTTTGACCGCGACAAGGTTCGGCGTGTGCTGATGTTCGCCAAACATGTATTCGGCCAGCGCCATCATGTGGCTGTCGTTGGCGATGTACACCGGCAGACGGTGGCGCTCCTGCACGATCTCACGTAGCGGCACGTCATGCCAGCCGAAGTTGACGGCGCGCCGTACCACGCCCTGCTGCGTGTCAAGCAGGCCGGGCGTGCTGATGCCGATGCCAAGCAGCGGGCGGTGCGCGACGTTGATCAGGCTTTCGATCAGCAAATTAAGTTGTGCCAGAACGAGCTGACCATCGAGCCCAACAACGGGAAGTTGCGCCTGATGCTGGATCGCGCCGCGCAGATTGATGACCGCGCCCTGCACTTCGCTCTTTGTAATCGTGACGGCAACCACATGGCGTGCATCGTCTACCACGCTCAGCAGCGTCGGCGTGCGACCGACGGCGGTTGGCCCCTGCCCAACTTCCTCCACCAGCCCTTGCTCGATCAACCCGCTGACGACTTCGGACACAGTTGTGCGCGTGAGATGCGTGAGGCGCGCGAGATCGGCGCGGCTGATTTCGCCAGCGTCGTAGATCGTGCGCAGCACCATGCGGCTATTATGATCTTTGGTATGTTGGCGGGTCGCTTTTTGCAGGAGGATATTCATATGCATGTATTAAGTTCAGTAAACTTACAATAAGAGACTATAGCATGTTCGACAGTGCTCGTCAAGCAGCATTTTTCAGCTATAGCCTCGGTGTAGCGGTGGTGCGAAAGCCAGATTATGAGCTCTTGACAAGCAAAGTGTGTTCGAGTATACTCGATTTTGTTAGCTTAATGAATTAACTAAGTAGTTCCTTCCGCAACATTCATCAACGCCAGACTTCCTCTTTCAGGGGCGAAAGCTCCGCATAGTTATAGAGCGTGTGATGACACGCACCGTATGCCCGGTGTTCGTTGCTCCATCAGCATTGATGCGCAATGGCAATAAACAGCAACAGAAAGGATGAACAGATGACCAGCAATGACTCCATGTCTCGCCGTCGCTTCCTGCGCGCAATCATTGCCGCAAGTGGCACAACCGCGGCAGGCGCTGTGTTGGCGGCATGCGGCAGCAGCACTCCCAGCGCGCCCAGCGGCGCGGCCACCTCGCCCACGGCAGCGGCGGGCGCGGCAACAGCACCGACGGCGGCAAGTGCGGCGGCGGAACCAACGACCGCCGGCGCGGCGGCAGGGCCAACCGCAGCGGGCGGCGCGGCGGCTTCGAGCCTGCCGTTCGAGGTGGCCGCCGATGCCATGAATCCGCTGAATGTGCAGCCTGCGGAAGTAGACGGCGTCTTTTTTGCCGGTGGCTTTGGTGATGATTACATCAAATACGCCGCAAAATTGCAGGAGCAACTCCATCCCGGCACCACGGTTAAGGTGCAAAGCGTGCAGAAGGTCACCGAAACGCTGCAACCGCGCTTCATCGCTGGCACGCCGCCCGATGTGATCGACGACAGCGGCGCAAATCAGATTCCGATTTCCGACCTGGTGCGCGAAGAGCAGCTGATGGACCTGACGCCGCTTCTGGAAGCGCCCGCGCTCGACACGCCCGGCAAGAAATTCAAGGACACCCTGTTCCCCGGCTCGCAGAACAGCGCCATGTTCGGCGGCAAGCCATACGCGCTGAACATTTCCTACACGGTTTCTGGCATCTGGTATTCCAATCCGGCATTCCAGAAGGCGGGCTACACCTATCCCAAAACCTGGGACGAAATGCTTCAGTTGTGCGAGCAGATCAAAAAAGAGGGCAAAACCGCGCCATGGACCTACCAGGGCAAGTACCCGTACTACATTTACGGCATCGTGTGGGCGCCGCTGGTCTACTACGCGGGTGGCGACGACGTGATGATCAAGCTCGACAATCTTGAGCCGAACGCATGGACCGATCCGGCGGTCAAGCAGGCCACCGAGCAGTTGTACCAACTGTACGACAAAGGCTACATCATGCCCGGCACGGCTGGCCTGACGCACACCGAGTCGCAGACCGAGTGGCTCAAGGGCAACGCGGTCTTCATCCCGTGTGGCAACTGGCTTGAGAACGAAATGAAGACCGTCACGCCGGAAGGCTTCGACATGGTGGTGAGCAATGTGCCCGGTTTCGCCGATGGCAAGGGCGACCAGAACGCCGTGAACGCCAGCGGCGGCGAGCCGTACATTGTGCCGTCCAAGGCCAAGAACCCCGAGCAGGGCATGGAATACCTGCGCGTGCTGCTGTCGAAGAACTCGGCCAAATACTTCGCCGAAAACGTCAAGGCGCTGATGCCGGTGCAGGGCGGCACCGAGGGCGCGAACCTGTCCTCGGCCACCAAGTCGGCGGTGCAGCTCGTCGATCAGGCCAAAGGCACCACGATTCAGATGAACTTCACCAACTGGTACAGCACGCTCAGCAAGGAGCTTGAGACGCATACCGGCGAACTCATGACCGGCGCGATCAAGCCGGACCAGTTCCTGGCCACCATGCAGCAGGCTGCCGACAAGGTCGCCAAAGATCCAGACATCGAAAAGTTCAAGCGCGAAAAGTAGGCTGTCTGGCGGTAAACACTTGTCCTGAGCGTAGTCGAAGGGATCGACGGCAGACGACCGGCACCACCGATCGTCTGCCGCCGTCATGTGGAGGTAGCACGCATGAATCGTGGCAAAAACGGACTGATTGTGTCCTTCCTGGCGCTTCCTGTCGCGCTGTATACGCTGTTTGTGCTGGTCCCCTACGGCGCGGCCATGGTGCTGGGGTTTACGCGCTGGAGCGGCCTCTCGGCCAACATCCGCTTCAACGGCATCAACAACTTCATTAAGCTCTACAACGACGATTATTTCTGGAATGCGCTTTCGCACAACGGCATTGCGCTGGTCGTATTGCCGCCGGTCGTACTTGGCACGGCGCTCTTCTTTGCCTTTTTGTTTACGCAGGGCATCAGATTCTCGCGCTTCTTTCAAATCACGTTTTTCTTCCCGCAGGTGCTCTCGGTCGTCGTCGTGGCGGTGCTGTGGGGCTTCATTTATCATCCCACCGTCGGCGTGCTGAACGCGGTTATTGATATCTTCGGTATTCAACAACTTACTAATTTTCCGTGGTTAGGCAATCCGAAAACGGTGTTCGGATCGGTGCTCGCCGTGGTTATCTGGCAGTCGATCGGGTTCTACATGGTGCTGTTTATCGCTGGCATGCAGAGCATCCCGTCCGATTATTACGAGGCGGCGCGGATCGACGGCGCGACTTCGTGGACCCTGTTCTGGCGCGTGACGGTGCCGCTGCTGTGGGACACCATCCGCACCGCGCTGATCTTCCTGGCGATTGCGGCCATGGACCTGTTCGCGATCGTGCTGGTGATGACCAACGGCACCGGCGGGCCAAGTCGCGCCGCCGACGTGGTGCCGACCTACCTGTTCTCGACCGCGTTCAGCGATGGGCAATTCGGCTACGCGACGGCGATGGGGCTGGTGCTGCTCCTGCTCGTCCTGGTGCTTTCGGTCGTCAGCCTGCGCTTCACCGCGCGGGAAGCGATCGAATATTGAGAGGAGTGGATCATGGCTTCTGTGACAACACCGCGCGAGGTGACGCAGCCTGTTGCGCGGCCATCCCGGCTGGGCGCGATTGTATCAAAAATTATTATCTATCTCATCCTCGGTTCATGGGCGATTATTGTGATCTTCCCCATGCTTTGGTCGGTCATGACCGCTTTCAAGACCGATCAGGAAATCTTCTTCAGCCCGTGGGCATTGCCCGCCGTGCCGCAGTGGGACAATTTTGTGCGCGCATGGACCACGGCGCGCATCGGTGAATTCCTGGTCAACACGCTGCTGATCATTATTCCGTCGCTGTTCTTCACGCTGCTGCTGTCGGCCATGGCGTCCTACGTGCTGGCGCGTTTTGAGTTTCGCGGGCGCAGTATCATTACCTATACATTCCTGGTCGGCATGATCTTTCCGCTGTTCCTGGCGCTCGTGCCGCTGTACTTTGTCATGCAGAAGCTGCACTTGCTCGACACATTTCCCGGCCTGATACTGGTGTACATCGCCTTTTCGCTGCCGTTTACCATTTTTTTCCTGACCAATTTTTTCCGCACGCTGCCGAAGGAGCTTGGCGAGGCGGCCACGATCGACGGCGCGAATCAATACGATATCTTTTTTCGCGTATACTTGCCGCTGACGAAACCCGGCCTGGTGACCATGGGGATTTTCAATTTTCTGGGCCAGTGGAACCAATACATTCTGCCCAACACATTGATGATTACCAACGAGTCGGGCAACACGCACTATGTCCTTTCGCAGGGCCTGTATTACCTGCAAGCCAAGCAGTTTTACCAGAGCGACTGGAGCGGCCTGTTCGCGGCAGTCGCAATCGTCATGGTTCCGACGCTGCTGATTTATCTGATTTTCAGCAACCAGATCGAGCAGGGCATGACGGCTGGAGCAATCAAGGGCTAATAGCATAGAAAGCACGTATACATGTCTGCTTCTTTACGGATTCGCGATGTCGAACGGATTGTCGTGGATGTGCCGTTCACGCCGCGCTGTCAGGAATGGAACGCCCGCGAGGTCTGGCAGTGGCGCATCTCCGAGGTGATCCGCGTCACGACTGACGTGCCGGACATGGTCGGTTACGGCGAGACGATTCTGCATTACACATGGGGCCGCGTGCCAGATGCGGCGATCGAGCGCGTGCGCGGCGGCAACCCGGCTGATTTCCTGGGCGACGATTCGCTCGGCGCGGGCTTGCAGATGGCGCTCTACGATCTGGTCGGCAAGGCGCTTGGCGTGCCAGCCTACCGGCTGTTCAATCTGCCGCGCGTGCGTGAGTGGTGCCCGATCTCATGGTGGAACATCGACATGCCGCCCGAAGCCAACGCCGCCGAAGCGCAGGAAGCGGTCGCGCGCGGCTACACCTCCTACAAAATCAAGGTGCGGCCATGGTGGGACGTGTACGAGCAAATCCGGGCGATCAGCGCCGTGACGCCGCCGCACTTCCGGCTCGACCTCGACTGGAACGACATGCTGATCAACGCCGGAACGGCCGCGCCGGTGCTGGCAGAATTGGACCGCAACGAGCGCGTGGCGATCTACGAGTCGCCGATTTTGCAGCGCGATGTCGAGGGCATGCGCCAATTGCGCCAAAAGACGACCCGCCCGCTGGCGCTGCATTTCGGCGTTCCGCCTTTCACCACCGTGGTGCGCAGCGAGGTCTGCGATGGCTTCGTGGTCAGCGGCGGCGTGGCAAGCATTCTCCAGCAGGGCGCTCTGGCGGCGGCCTTCGACAAGCCGTTCTGGCTCCAGATGGTCGGCACCGGCCTGACCACCGCCATGTCGGCGCACCTCGGCGCGGTGCTGCCGCGCGCGCAGTGGCCGAGTGTGAACTGTCTCAATAATTATGCCGACGACCTGCTGACTGAGCCGCTGACGATTCAGGGTGGCTACCTTAAAGTGCCGGACGCGCCCGGCCTCGGCATCACAGTTGACGAGCAGGCGCTCGCCCGATTCCGCATGCAGCCGCCCTACGAACACCCCGCGCCGCGCCTGCTGCTGTCGGTGGTGTGGCCGGGTGGCCGCGTGATGCATTACGCGAACATGCGCCCGCAGTGCTGGGACGATTTCCTGAGCGGCAACCAGCCAGCGCAGGAGCGCGGCGTGACCATGGAAGTACACGCGGACGACGGTTCGCCGGAGTGGGCCGACCTGTACGCGCGTGCGGTGCGCGGCCCGGTGCGTGACCAGCGCGTATAGTATGCCACAGAGGACACAGAGCGGAAATGCCATTTAGTTTCTCTCGGTGAACTCTGTGATCTCTGTGGCTTCTATCTATAGAAGGAAGCATCATGCGGATATTTGTAATTGGCGGCTCGGGCGATGTTGGCAGCCTGACATTGCCCTTTCTGGCGCAGCGGCACACCCTGCGCGTGTTCGACATGCGCCCGCCGGCCGACGCCGCCTGGGAGTACGTCGCC
>DASTWM010000488.1:0-2584 GCA_035765855.1 Roseiflexaceae bacterium | reverse complement strand
GACGCCGAGCGCGTGATCCGCGACTTCGCGCAGAAGGGCAATAAGATCGTTGTCACAACGTCGTTTGGCTACATGGACCCGACAATTAATGTTGCCAAAGATTTTCCTGACACCAAATTCGTCCACATTTCGGGCTACAAGACCGCGCCGAACGTCAGCACGGCGTTTGGCAAAATCGAGGAGCCGCGCTACGTGTCGGGCCTGATCGCCGGCAAGATGACCACCAGCAACGTGCTTGGCTACGTGGCGGCCTTCCCGACTCCCGAAGTGATTCGCGGCATCAACGCCTTCACGCTGGGCGTGCGCAAGAGCAACCCCAAAGCGACGGTCAAGGTGGTGTGGACCAACACATGGTACGATCCGCAGAAGGAGCGCCAGGCCGCCGAGGCACTGCTGGACGACGGCGCGGACGTAATCGCGCAGCACCAGGACACGCCCGGGCCGGTGCAGGCCGCTGAAGCGCGCGGCAAGTACGCGGTGGGCTACGACGCCGACATGAGCAAGTTCGCGCCGAAGGCGGTGCTGACCAGCCCGATCTGGCACTGGGGAGCCTACTACGTACCAATGGTCAAGCAGGCCATGGACGGCACATGGAAAACCGAGCAGTACTGGGGCGGCTGGAAGGATGGGATTGTGGACCTCGCGCCGATCGGCCCGATGGTGCCTGCCGACGTAAAGGCCAATGCCGAGGCGGAGATCGCGAAGTTCAAGAGCGGCGATGAGACAATCTTTACGATTTTCACTGGCCCGATCAAGGACCAGACCGGCGCGGAGAAAGTTCCGGCTGGCACGGCCATGACCGGCGACGAACTCTTGAGCATGAACTGGTTCGTCGAGGGCGTGGAAGGCACGATCCCGCAGTAACGTTTATGCCACAGAGATCATCGAGCACACAGAGAATGTTTCCCTCTATGATCTCTGTGTCCTCTGTGGCAAGATGCTTCCTGCAATCTGCAATACTAAAGGCATGCCATGGACGCAGTGGAAATGATTGACGTCACGAAGCGCTTCGGCCCGGTGGTGGCGAACGAAGGTGTGACCTTCACGGCCCGCGCGGGCGAGGTCCACGCGCTGCTGGGCGAAAACGGCGCGGGCAAGTCCACGCTCATGAGCATTCTGGCCGGGCTGTACCGCCAGGACGAGGGCGTAGTCAAGATCAACGGCGAAGTGGTGCAATTCCGCTCGCCGCGCGACGCAATCAGCCACGGCGTCGGCATGGTCTACCAGCATTTCATGCTGGTCGACTCGTTCACGGTCGCTGAAAATGCCATGCTTGGGCAACAGCGCCGTGGACTGCAACTCGACACAACTGGTATCGAGCGCGAACTGACCGCGCTTGGCACGCGTTACAACCTGCATGTTGACCCGCAAGCGTACATCTGGCAGCTCTCGGTTGGCGAACAACAGCGCGTCGAGATCGTGCGGCTGCTGTATCGCGGCGCAAAAATCCTGATCTTCGACGAGCCAACCGCCGTGCTGACGCCGCAGGAAGCGCGCGATCTGTTGCATACCCTGCGCAGCATGGCCGCCGAAGGCTACTGTATCATCTTTATCTCGCACCACCTTGACGTAGTGATGGAAGTCGCCGACCGCGTCACCGTGCTGCGGCGCGGGCGCGTCGTGACGACCGTGGAAACCAGCGCCACCAGCCAGCGCGAACTTGCGCGCCTGATGGTCGGGCGCGAGGTGCTCATGGACGTTGACCGGCCACCGGCGACAACCGGCGACGTGGTGCTCGACGTGCGCGAACTGGCCGCGCAAAGCGACAAAAACCTGCCCGCGCTCCATGACGTATCGCTCCAGGTGCGGGCGGGCGAAATCCTGGGTGTGGCGGGCGTGGCGGGCAACGGGCAGCGCGAACTGGCCGAGGTCATCACCGGGCTGCGGCGCGCGACCGGCGGCGCGGTGCGGATCGGCGGGGCCGACATGACCAATTGCTCGCCGCGTGACATTATCGCGGCGGGCGTGGCGCACATTCCCGAAGATCGCATGGGCGATGGGCTGATCGGCAACC
Organism: Roseiflexaceae bacterium; assembly: GCA_035765855.1. GTDB lineage: Bacteria > Chloroflexota > Chloroflexia > Chloroflexales > Roseiflexaceae > DASTWM01. Next base: position 570 of record DASTWM010000488.1, on the reverse strand, counting down.
TTGATCTGACCGACAATTCAATTCTGAAAGAGTATCGCCGCTCGCCGCTTGCGCGCGGGCTGTTGCTGGTTCGCAACGCGATCGCTGGCTTCACCGACCGCCTGCTTGCCGACTACAACGTGGCCGCGCCGGGCCGCCATGTCAAAGTGCGGCTGCTCTCGGGCGGCAATCAGCAGAAAATGCTGCTGGCCCGCGAGCTGTCAGGCGAGCCGCAGCTGCTGGTCGCCGTTCACCCGACGCGCGGCGTGGACATCGGCGCAACTGAGTCGATTCAACAACTGCTGCTGACGCAGCGCGCCCGTGGCTCGGCCATTCTGCTGATCTCCGAGGATTTGAACGAACTGCTGGCGCTGTCCGACCGAGTGGCCGTGCTGTACGGCGGACGCATCATGGGCGTGGTGGACGCCGCCACCGCCGACGTCGAACATCTGGGCTTGATGATGGCGGGCGTGCCGCTGAGCGAAGCCATGGCCAACGCCTGAATAGAATTACAAAGATTCTACAATACACCCTCACCCTGCTGCTGCCGCAGCTTCCCTCTCCCACTGGGAGAGGGACCGAGGGTGAGGG
>DASTWM010000487.1:0-11499 GCA_035765855.1 Roseiflexaceae bacterium | reverse complement strand
GGCGGCGTGCGTGGCCCAAAGATGGCAACCTGCTGTTCGAGGTGGCGCAACCGGCGCTGATAGGTTTGCAGCAATGTTTGAAGATGCTGGCATTGTTCATCGTTCATATGGTTAGGGACGATGCGTCGGCACACACATGCGGTGCCGCTGTCATCGTTGTGTAATCTTGGCCCTGAGACAAGAAGGAGCCGGAGAAATAGCAGAGCAAGCCTGCTATGTTCTCCAGCTCCGTAAGGAACTGCTCTATGTTCGCGGATTATTTTGCCAGCACGCCGTAGTCCAACGGGTTGACGTTCACGCCGTCCTTCCAGACCTGATAGTCGAGATGCGGCCCGCTCGACTCGCCCGTCGATCCAAGATAGCCAATCAGGGTACCCGGCTCGACCACCTGCCCATCCTTCAGGCCGGGCGCAAAGCCCTTGAGATGCGAGTAGCCGGTTTTGAAATGCTCACCAATCACCCACACATGGTTGCCAGCCGGGTAACTGTTTGGCGTCAGCTTGATCGTACCGCGATTGGTCGCATAGATCGGCGTACCCAGCGAGCCTTGCGGATCAGCCTGCCCGTCGCCGTTGCCATCAATAGCTAAATCGACCGCGCCCCACACCGCCGCCGGCGCATGCGAGCCAACGCCGTAGCCTTGCGTCATCACTGCACGCGCTGACTGCAATGGATTACCGTAGGGCATATCGGGCGATGCAAACTCGCGCGGGCGGCTGGACTGCGAAACGGCCTGGCCGGTAATCGGCCTGGCTTGCGCCTGGATGCCCTGCCTGGCATTCTGCTGCGCGCTTTGCTGCCCGCCGTTCCAGCTACTGATCACCACCGGGCTGGTGCGCGTCTGGAGAAGCAACACGGCAATTGCGCCAACAGCAACAATCAACATCCATGGACGGATATGTGCGGTAGGAGAAAAATCACCACGGTAGAGCATTCTTATTTCCTGTTGCTGCCAGCAAAGGCCAGCCTTGCCACACTGCACATTGGCACAGCTATTGCTTCCAACTATTTATCAGATTGGTCACTGCCTGCACATATGCTGGTACGTTGTTTTCGACTGATGGAGCATAGACCGGAATAATCTGCTCCAGCGTATGCAGGTTGCGACCTTGCACATACTCATCATGAATAAGCCGATACCAGTCGGCAATGCCTGTCTGCCAGTCAGGGTAATCGCGAAAACGGCCATAGCATGTCGCATAGCCCGCGCAGATAATGTTCCCGACGTTGTGGGTTGTTGCGCCGCCCGGCTTTAGGCCAGCCCAGTTCGGGTTGGTGCCAGCGCTCGACTCATGAATAAAGAACGCCAGCGCGTAGGCGGGATCGATCTGGTACTGTTCGCCAAGTTTGACCCACAACTCCCCGGTGCCTGCGGCAGGTGAGCCAAACTGCGCCAGCACCTTGTCGATCTGCGCGGCAGTGACCGAAGGCGCGGCAACCAGCGAGTGTTGGCCTGGTGGCGTGCTCAGTTGCGGCAGCGCCAGCGCAGCTTGCGCCGGAGCGGATCCTTCCAACGTTTGCATCGCGCCGCCATTCCACATGCTCAGACTTGTCTGAGCAGGCGTGGAAGACCAGTGCCACAGCAGCACCACCACTGCCAGAGCCATGGCAGCAATGATCCAGGTAACGCGAACCTGCGAAAAACTGCCGAGATTATACGCAGGTGCCGGGCTGTAACTGCGGCTCACGAGCCGAGGGCCGTACAGCATGTCCTCCCTTGGCAAAGCTGAACGGGCAGGTACCGCTGCCTGCTCCAAGAGTCGCAGATCGTTCTCCATCTTCTGGTGAATGCCGAAGGTTGTTCCTTCAGCAGTGCGGGATGTCACGCGCCGTCGGTTGATGTCGAGTTCGCCAATTGCCGCATCAGAGGAGCGACGGGTATTCATTGCTCGTGGAGCGCGTGAACGTCGTGCAGTTTGTGAATTCGTCATGGGTGACTCGCCAATAATCGAGCTTGTTCTGTCGGCGTTGGCAGTCGAAAGGTACCTTCATGGTTGAGGTAGACAATATGCTCTTGCCGAACATCCACCAGCAAATCAAGCACATTGTCACCATCCACATCTTCTAATGAAAGTTTCACCGGCGTGAGGTCTTCGCTTGCACCGAAGAGATACGGGCCAGTAATCGTGCGCGCTTTCGCGGGATCGCTGCCGGGCATCTCGACAATGATAACCTGCCGGTTGAGGTTCATGGCGATCAGATGCGTTGGCGCGCCGGCGGACTCGTTATGTCCAACAAAAGCCGTGATTTGATCCGTGCGCGGGCGGCCATAGCGCAGATCATCGTACAGCACATGCGCCCGGTCAAACACAAGACCAACAACTGCGTAGACGAGCATTGCCGCGAGCAGCAGCGAAAGACCGTAAACCGTAATGTGTACCCGCTGATAAACACGTGTGTTACCACGCTGCACCGCGCGTGAAGAGCGCAATTCTTTGCTGGTCACTGCCATCGCTAGTACCCCCACCAATGATGCTTCTTGCAGGTTTCGCGACCCAGTCCCGTCGCCAGGTGTTGAAATGGTATAAAATATCGGTGGGAATATTATAGTAGAACATGCGTTCTATGTCAATAGCACATTATCCCCTACGAGGCGGTATCATACGCCCTATCGACGCAGCTACCATGCCAACTCCTATTATAAACATAAGGTAAAAATCGTCAACGATGATTCGATAATACTTTTGTAAGAAGATAAGTACTAAACACAGTTGGGACTGCACATGCAGGTGTCGATGCCTGCGTGTGCAGTCCCGGCAGTAGTAGCAGCACGCGCGTGCAACTAATTCGTGTGAACGTCCGCCGCGACTGGAGCGGCCAGCGCGGGATGGACGGTTGTCGCCGCGAACCATGCCTCGATCGTCGCCGCAGGCATAATGCCCTGTTCGGTGACAATGCCCGTAAATTCTTGCAGTGGTGTGGTATCAGTGAAGCGATTACGAATGCGTATATTTGCGGGCGCGCCCGGCCAGAGGCTTTCAGGCGATCGCTCTTTTTGTTCCAGCTCCTTGAAACCGCTCGGCAGGAACTTCTTACTGCTGCACAGGCTATACAGCGGAACACCGCTGTGTTGCGCTGCCAGCGCCAGCACGCGCGTCCCAATTTTACTGATCACGCCCATGCTGGTGAGCATATCAGCGCCAACCAGCACAAGCTGGGCATCCGCCACCGCCTCAACCGCGGCCATGTCGGTCATAAGCATCACGGGAATGCCGTATGACGCAAGCTTTTCAGCAGTATCACGCCCTTCGCATGTCGGTCGCGACTCCGCGCAGATAACCGAGAAATGCCGCCCGGCTCGTTGAGCGTGCAACAATGCATACTGCACGGTACTGCTGTAGGTAATCGTCACAATCGTGCTATTTTCACCGATAAGCCCGAGCGCCTCTTCGGCAACTTGCAGCTTGTGGTGCTTCATTTGGCGTTTGAACTGGTCAGACACCTCGATAACCGCCTGCCGCAGGTGTGCAGGCGTTTCTTCCCGCTCAAGCCGCCAAAGCACGGCGTTGACTAAATTCACGATCGGGGCAACCGCTGGTTGGGCATGAATCAATCCCCAGCCAGTTGTCAGTAATTCCTGCCGGAACGCATCCGGCGACGCTGCTTCGCCCATGCATGCGCGCCGTACCAGAATATCAGCAGCACGTTCCGATATTGCCGCCGCGCCAGATACACTATCCTCCGCAAATGCTGCAATAACCTGTTCAATCGTACCATCCATTAGTGGCCTCCGCCCTGTGCCGCCCTCGTCGTTGTGGGATGGCAGGTCAGGCGTTGCAGATACGCCCGCACTGGCGTGACATGTAAACATCCTATCCATTGTCGTACGAACTCACGGTAAAGGGTTGACCATATTGTAACATGGTTGTACATGAGTAATGCAAAGTCATTCAGCTTGCGGCAACGAGCGCCGCGCAAGAATCTTGCGAATGAGGTTCTCAAGCTGGTAGATAGCAAACGGCTTCTCAATGAACGGCACGCCGCTCTGCGCGAGGCGCGTCTGTGTTGCCGGACTCAACGTATCGCCTGAAACGAATACAACGCGGTCAGTTAGCTCCGGGTAACGCTGACGCAGGGCGTCATACAGTTCAAATCCATCCAAACCGGGCATTTTGATGTCGGTCAGCACGATATCAACCGAGTCATGCTGCAACACAGTCAGTGCGTCTTCCCCGCTTGTGACCACCACTGGCTGATGTCCAAGTTCACGAAGGAGCCGTGCAAGCACCAGTCCCACCGACTCTTCATCCTCGACGACCAGCACGCGACATGAGAACGGCTCCTGATCAAACTCTGCCGGGTCATGCAACGAATCAGTGATGCCCTGCGGCTGCTCAGCGATCAGCGGAATATCAACCACGACGGTGGTGCCGACGCCGACCTCACTTTCGGCATAGATATGGCCGCCATGCTCCTGCACAATCCCAAAACAGATCGAAAGACCAAGCCCGGTTCCCTGCCCGACCGGCTTGGTCGTGAAAAATGGATCGAAAATGCGGGTAAGATCGCGCTTCGGAATGCCAGTGCCGGTATCGGTGACGGAGAAACGAAGCATGGGAATGACTCCGGTCTCTTCGACGACCTCCGTTTTCAGCGTCAACTGGCCCGGCTCTCCCTTGGCGGTCATCGCCTGGTGGGCATTATTAATCAGATTCAGCGCAACCTGTTGCAACTGAAACGGATCAGCGACCGTGAAGGGCAGATTGGGATCGAACTGAAGCACAACTTTAATATCATCCACTTTAAGCTGGTAGGTGCGCAGTGTCAGCGTGTCCTGAATAACCTCATTAAGATTGATTGTCCGTCGTTCAGGTTTATGCTCGCGCGCGAACACCAGCAAACCCTGCACAATCCGCGCGGCGCGCTCCGCCTGCCGATGAATTTGCGTGAGATCATCAAGCACATGCTCGCCAAGATCACGTTCGCGCAGCAGGAGTTGCGTGTATCCCGAAATGCTGGTGAGCGGATTATTCAGCTCATGCGCCACACCCGCCACGAGCTGGCCCAGGGCAGACAGCTTTTCGGCCTGCACCAGCTGTTCTTCCAACCGCCGCCGCTCGGTAAGATTACGCGCAATGCAGTGAATTCCCTCATTGCGGCTTGTGGTGCTGGCGAGCCGCGCGCTCACCTCAAGGTACACGGTTTCGCCGTCGTTGTTCAACAATTGCATCTCAAACGGTTGAATCGCTCGGCCGATTAACAGGTGCTCGAATTGGTGCCGGGCCTGCACCCATGAAGTTGGCGTCGCAAAGTCTTGCAGCGGGCGTCCAAGCAGTTCATCTTCCGCCCGTCCAAGAATCGCCGGACCAACTTTGTTGATGCTGGTGATACGTAGCTGCTGGTCGAGGGTAAAAATAAGATCATGCGCATTGGCGAAAAGATCGCGGTAGCGCTTCTCGTTATGCAGGGCTTCGTCATACAGGCGCGCGTTCTCAATTGCCAGCGCGGCGTAGTCGGCCAGCGCCGACAGGAGATATTGATCATTTTCGGTGAACGTGCGCGTCGAACGCTGATTATCGACGCCCAGCACGCCGATCACGGTGTTGCCGACAATCAGAGGGACTTGCAGCAGCGCCCGCACCAGAAAGCCGGTTTTGACCTTTAGCGAAGAACCGTAGCTGACGGTATCAAGCCGGATCGGTTTGGCGGTGCGCATGACCTGCCCGGCCAGCGTATCATCAATTGCCATGCGCAGGCTCTGGGCGCGCGCTTCGCCAATATTTTTCGCAGCCCGCAGGTACAACTCATTCGCCTGCGCGTCGTGCAGCAGCAGGAAGCCTTCTTCCGCATGCGTGATGTACACGCCCGCCTCGACGATTCGTACCAGCACCTCTTCCTGATCGAGCAAGGAACTGACCGATTTGCCGATCGCGTACAGCACCGTCAATTCCTGCACGCGCTGCTGAAGATTGCGGTTGAGTTGCTCTTTCTCCTGCTGCAAGCGCCGTTCGCGCAGCGCCTGCTCAATAATCGCCTGCGCCTCCGTCTCGCTGAAGGGCTTGATCATGTAATTGCGCGCGCCCAGCCGGAATGCCTCGACGGCGATGCCTTCGGAGCCATGGGCCGTCATCAGGATCACCGGCACATCGTAGCCTTCCTGGGCAATCAGGCGCAGCAATTCCAGGCCGCTGATGTCGGGGAGCTGCAAATCAAGCAGAATAAGCGCTGGAACACTCTGGCGAAGCTTATTGAGGCCCTGGCGACCAGTATTTGCAACAATTGCTCGATAGCCTAGCTCTGGCAGCACATACTGTGAGAGGAAATGACAGATCTCTAAGCTGTCATCAATAATCAGGATGTCTTCCATAATTTGCAATCACGGCCGCAAACGAGCAATCTATACAAAAATTCCGACGGGGAGCGCACGCTGGAGAAGACGCGTGATATCACTAGGAATTATTGTACACTAAATATGAAGTGATACGCAAGCATGATCGCGCCGCGTTACGATACATAATAGCATATCACACCATGAGCTACGTGTATGGCTACAGATAATTCATCTGAGCGACATGCGTAAGCGCGCCGCCACATCAAACGGATCGGTCACGACGCAGCCGGTCGCCATTAATTCAATTGCGCCAATATCGCTGTGGCATGACAGTGCCGCGCCACGGTCCATCACGCGGGCAAATATCGGCACGTCTGACCAATCTTCGGCCACACGTCCGAGCGGCGGCAGCGCCACGCCAACGTTGAACGCGCGCATGCCCTGCCCGTCCATGAGGCCGCGTAGCAGATCGTAGAGGCCGTCAGCGAGCGACTGAATCTGCGCGGCCATGCGCTCATGGCCACGCGGCGCGCCCGCAGCGCCCAGCAGCACCATCTCGCGGCTGCGCTGCGGCGTCAGGCTGGCAAACGCCCGCACATCTGCCGTATCCAGCACCGCAAGTTCCAGCGCGGCCTGCAACGCAAACAGATCATCGAAATAAGTGCGCCGCCATGCCGCGCGATAGTGCGCCGCAGCCCGCCGCCACTGCTCGACATGCGCGTACGCCTGCCCATGCGCCAGCGCGATTTGCATGTGGCCGTGCATCAACGTCGCGCCACTTTTCGGCAGGCAGTTCCACGCAATGATAGGGTACACGGCAGTTGCATCATGGGCATGCGCCGCCAGCAGCCAGCGCCACGCCGTGTCAAAATAATCACGTAACTGCGCGCGATTCCAGCGCAGCGGGTGCGGCTCGTCAAAAATAACCAGATCATGCCAGCCTTCATATTTGGCGACGTTTGCCGCCGTGACGCAGAACTTGCCACGAATGCGCCCAAACACATCGGCGGTGGTCGCTTCCTCGGGATGGCGAAACATATCGCGCCCGGCAAGCTCCTCGGCAATCCATGTTTCCAGCGTTTCACCATGCGCAACAGAGGACGCGGGACGCCGGGCGCGCAAAGGGTTGAACAGCGTTTCTTCGAGCGTCAGGCGATTGATCACCCGGACGATGGTTTGCTCCTGCACATCGCGCAGGTTGCCGAACTGCCGCTCGATCCATGCGGCCATGGCAGGCGGCGGGATGGTACGGCCAGTAGTACCATGCACGTCGAACATGCGCGCCCACACATCGCGCAGATGCGGCGGAAGGCCCGCCACGCGCTCGGGAAGTGCCGTGATCATGCGAACTCATTTCTTTTACAGATAAAGCGCGCCAGCAGCGGATACTTGGCATTGTCGCAGTCTCATTATTTGTTCATCTCCGCGTCTTCGACTATACTACGCGCCAATTGCGACATTGCGCTCTCGTTTAAGGTAACACACATAAGGAAACAGCGACTCATGCGTTCTTTGTACCACTTGACGATTCTGCTTCTCTGCGCATTGCTCATCACATCGTGCAGCAGTTCTGCACCTTTGGCAGCCCAGGCACCTCCTACCGACGCCGCGCCCGATACATCAGCCACCACCCAGGCAGCGGCGCAGCCAACGGCTGTGCCGACGATTGCGGCGAGCGTACAGGTTGCTGGCACAGATATCGGCGGGCTCACGCCGCAGGCCGCGCGCGCCAAACTGGACGAAGCGTTCGCCAAGGCGGTGCAGCCAATTAACTTGCGGGCAGGCACGGCAAGTACCACCCTGATTCCTGGCGATGTTGGGCTGGCGCTCGACATGGACGCTACGCTGGCGGCGGCGCAGCAGGCCAGCAGCGGCACAACCATTACGCCGCAGATCCACTACGATGAAACCAAACTCCGCTCGGCGCTTGAGGCATTCGGGCAGGACGCCGCCACACCTTCAACCATCTCAGTGATCACCGACACCGAGCCGATTTCACGCAGCTTTGCGCTCACGCCAGGCAAAAAGCTCGACGTTGACGCCGCCATGCAGCAGGTCGAGCAGCATGCCATCAGCGTTACCAGCACGCAGGCGCTTTCGCTGCCGCTTGTACCCGACACCAGCGCAAGCGTCCGGCCTTCTGCCGAGCAGCTTCAGCAGCAGATTGAGGCCATGGCCGCCGAATGGAACGGCGTGATCGGCATGTATGTGTACGATTTCGATAAGGATCAGCCGGTCGCCAAGCTCAACGCCGACACGGTTTTTTCCGGCGCGAGCGTGATGAAGGTTCCCATTCTGCTCAACACGTATCTGAACATTCAGGACTTCACGCCCGACGAGAAGCAGGCGCTTGAGGCCATGATTATCAAAAGCGACAATCTGGCGGCAAACGAGCTGCTGGCCGATAGCGTCGGCGGGCAAGGCACCGACGATGCGTACACTGGCGTTCAGCAGATGAATGACATGCTGAGTAGCCTCGGCCTGAATCATACGTATCAATCGATCCCGTACGAGTCATACGATTATTTAGTGGGCATGCGCCACATTCAGGTGCGGCAAGGCCCGCCGGAAGAAGGCCCGCCGCCGTACACTGAGGCTGATCCGTTTGTGCGTACCACGCCGGCCGAGATGAGCGAGATCTTTTTGTGGATTTATGATTGCAGCCGGGGCAAGGGGCTGCTGCTCGATAAGTTTCCCGACAAGATCACGCCGCAGCGCTGCCAGGACATGCTCAGCCTGCTGAAGCGCAACGACGATCACATTCGCATGGTGGCCGGATTCCCGCCCGGCACGGATGTGGCGCACAAGAGCGGCTGGACCGAGGACATGCACTCGGACGTGGGCGTGGTGCGCTCGCCGGGCGGCAACTTCCTGCTCGGTATCTATGTTTACCGGCAGATTGTGCCGGGCAAGAATTACCTGGCCGACGAAATCGGCGCGCCGGTCGTCGCCAGTTTTGCGCGGCTGGCGTACACGTTCTACAATCCGGTCATTCTTGGCACGAACGGCGCACAACAAACCACTGAACCAACGCCCGACGCTACTGCACAGCCCACCGACACTGCGCCCACCGCAATCAGCGAACAGGCGACGACCGCCGCGCAATCGCCCAGCGAGAACGAAACGCCGACGATCGATAAATAGAGACGCGGCATGTAGAGACGCCCCGCCGGGGCGTCTCTACATGCCGCGCAGCCCGCGCAGAAATGTGGCCGCAGTTTCGGCCTGTTCTTCCGCTGGCGCGGCTTCAATCGCATTGATCAGGGCGCTGGCGCTGATCACGCCCTCGGCATACGGCGCGACCTGCTGCACATGCGCCGCGCTGCTGATTCCAAAGCCAACCACCAGCGGCAGATCCGTGTAGCGCCGGACGCGCTGCAACAAGTCGGGCAGCCCCGACCAGACCTGCTGCCGCGCGCCCGTCACGCCCGTCAGCGCCACGCAATAGATAAAGCCGCTCGCCACCGCAACCACCTGCTTGATCCGCTCGTCCGGCGTGGTTGGCGCGACAAAGCAGATCAGATCAAGGCCGTGCGCCTGGCATGCCGCATGGCATTCGCCCGCTTCTTCCGGCGGCAGGTCGGGAACGATCATGCCGTCCGCGCCAGCCGCAGACAGATCGGCGCACAGGCGCTCCAGGCCATACTGATAAAATGGGTTGAAATAACCCATCATGACGAGGGGCGCCTGCACGCCCGCCGCGCGCATCTGGCGCACCGTGTCGATGCAGAATGGCAGATCGACGCCGTTGTGCAGCGCCTGGTCGGACGCGCGCTGCACCGTTGCGCCGTCAGCTAACGGATCAGAGAACGGCACGCCAAGCTCAAACATGTCTGCGCCGGCCGCCTCAAGCGCGCGGGCCAGCGTCACCGTTGAATCGCGTTGGGGAAAGCCTGTCATCAGGTAGGGCATGAACGCGATGCGCCCTTCCTCGCGGAGGCGCGCAAATGTCGCAGCAATTCGGCTCATTACTCGTTCTTTCTTACTTCACAGATGATTTTTGCGGCGGCGGCTCGGCGGGCTTCTTGGGCGTGTCGTGCATCAGCAGCGGCCATGCCTGCCAGATGTATTCGGCCCCGGAGCCAACCGTCCAGATCAACGCCAGCGCCATCGGCACCGGCCAGAGACTGGCGAGCCGCGCAAACAACATGATCGGCAGCGGCAGTGTATCCGTGGTGATGCCGAACAGCGGTGCCGCAGCGCCATTCACGCCCGCGTCGATCAGGCACCACACCAGCGCCGTTACGGTAATCGTCAATTTCTGCTTGCCCCATTCACGCGCCGCAATGATATGCCCTTCGGCGGCGGCAAACGACCGCAAGCCAGAAATAATAAAGTCTCGTAAAATAATAATCAACGCGACCCAGCCAGGGATCAAGCCGCGCTCGACCATGGGAATGAGCGCGCCAGCGACAAAAATTTTGTCGGATGTGGTGTCGAGAAAAATGCCGAGCGGCGAAACAACCTGTAACTTGCGCGCCAGCTTACCATCCACAATATCGCTGATCGCCATCAGCAGCAGCAGAATGGCCGCCGCCCAATAGCCAACCGGATTGTCCGCAAGAATGAATACAACCAATAGCGGCGTGGCTATAATACGAAAAAAGCCGAGTAAGTTTGGAATGCTCTGGGGACTCACCGGAACCTCCTCATTGTAATCCTTACTCAATTATACTCCTGAATTGTGCCACGCGCGCCACCGCCTGACTCAGGTACAATACGACCTGACCACGCCCACCATGAGGAGCTTTCATGACAAACCAGACGAAGCCCATCCGCGTGCTGTTCGTGTGCCTTGGCAACATCTGCCGCTCGCCGATGGCCGAGGCCGTGTTCTGCGATATGGTCAAGCAGGCGGGCCTGGCAGGCCGCATCGAAGCTGATTCCGCTGGCACCTACCCTGATCATGTCAGTGAACCGCCCCACCACGGCACGCAGAAAGTGTTGCAGCAGCATGGCATTACATACGAGCACCGCGCTCGCATTGTTACACGATCCGACGGGCAGCGCTTCAATTATGTGGTGCTGCTGGAGCAAAGCAACATGGAGGAAGTTCGCTGGATCTGCGGCCAGACTAGCGCGCACGTCGGCATGCTGCTCGATTGGGCGCCTGCAACCGGGCTGCGCGACGTGCCAGACCCGTACTACACCGGCGGCTTCGATCAGGTGTACGGCTTAATCGCGCAAGGCTGCCGTGGATTGCTTCAGCATATAATCGAGCAGCACGG
>DASTWM010000486.1:0-8950 GCA_035765855.1 Roseiflexaceae bacterium | reverse complement strand
GCTTCGATGCGCCCGTCTTTGAGCACGATGATCTGGTCGGCGCGGCGCAGCGCCTCGCGGCGATGGGACACGGCCAGCACGGTCGAACGCAGAGCGGAGAACGCAGCGCGAGGATTGTGTTCTGCGCTCTGTGCGCTGCGCTCCCCACACAACCGCTCCCACAGCGCCCGCTCGGTCTCGACATCCAGCGCGCTCGACAGATCATCGAACACCAGCAGTTCCGGTTCGCGCACGAACATACGCGCCGCCGCTGCCCGCTGCACCTGCCCGCCGGAAAGCCGCACGCCGCGCGCGCCAACCACGGTGTCGAGGCCATGCTCCAATGTTGCCACGTCAGGCTCCAGCACGGCCTGCCAGACGGCCTGTTGTAGGGGCAAAGCATTGCGGTCATCAGCACCTACCTCGGAGTCTTCGCGCAATGCTTCGCCCGTACGTTTGTTGGAGATGCCGAGCAGAATATTTTCGCGCAATGTATCGCTGAACAGGCGCGGCACCTGCGCGGTGTAGGCGGCGCGCGGCGCGCGGAAGAACGCCGCCGGTTGGTTCACCGGCATGCCATTCCAGCAGATTTCGCCCGCGTTATGCGGCAGCAGGCCCAGCAGCACGCGCAAAAGCGTGGTTTTGCCCGCGCCGACCCGTCCGGTGATCACCACGAACTGGCCGCGCTCGATCCGCATGTTGACGCCGGTAATGCCCTTGTCGCTGCCGGGGTGGTGATAGGTAAGATTGGTAATCTCTAACGTTTGAAGCTGATGATCATGCGACGAAGGACGAAGGACGAAGGACAAATCGGCGTTTCCTTCGTCGGTGGTCCTTCGTCCTTCGTCATCTGCCAGCATCGTCTCTGGCGGCTCGTCCGGCACCAGTTCCACCAGCCGCTCGATTGCGACCTCCTGCTGTTTATAATCGCCCGCGAAGCTGCCCAGGAATGACGGCAGGTCGGCAGTGAACCACAGGTAATACACGAACAGCGCGAAGTCGCCGACCGTGAACGTGCCGGTCGTCATCGCGCGCCCCGCCAGCAGAATCATCACGCCGATGCTGAACATGGCGGCTGTGCCGGCCAGCGAGTAGACAAACGACACAAGCACTTTGAAGCGCATGGTGGTGCGGCGGCGCGCTTCGCCCAGCGCTTCAAGGTGCGCCACCACGTTGTCTTCGGCGTCGGCAATCTTGACCGCCTGCACCGCGCCGAAGATTTCGCCCAGAAAGCCGACCACTTTATCCGACGCAACCCGACTGGCATGGCGGTAGTGCTGCATGCGCAGCCACGCCACGCGCGTGATAATGATCACGGCAACAAGCGGCAGGAAAATGACCAGCGTGATCTGCCAGTTGATGCGGGCCATGATCATGATCGCGATAATGGATGACAAAACATTGCCCGCAACATGCGGCAGCCACAGCGGGAAGTCCGACACTTCGCCAACGTCGTCGCGGTAGCGGCTGACCGCCTCGCCAGCTGAAACAGGCAGCGGCAGCGCGCCCGGACGGCGCAGCAGGCTGGCGAACAGGTTGCGGCGCAGCAGCGCGCCAGTGATGTAGCGGAAGGTGATGTCGCCCCAGACCATGCCGAACGACGCCATGTGGCGCGTGACCTCGACCGTGATGTAGAGCGCGATCAGCGTCCACAGGCCGAATGTCGCCGCCTGCGCGCCAGTGATCGTGTCGAACACCGCCTTCTCGATCAGGCCCGGCAGCACGCGCCCGCCAAGTTGCACAATCGTGCAGAATGAATACACTGTGAACGGCCATGGCGCGTAACGGATCAGCCGCCCGTTGAACGGCCAAGTTTTCAAAGTTCGTTGATTGGAAACGCTCATGCCAGCACCTCCTCCATGCCGGTTTGCAGCAAATGATAGAAGCGCGAACCTTCATCACGCGCCAGTTGCTCGCGCGGGCCATGCTCGATAATTTCGCCGTTTTCAAGCACCAGAATGCTGTCGGCGCGCTGCACGGTGCGCAGCCGATGGGCGATGATGATGCCGGTGCGACCATTGAGCAACTTCCCGATTGCTTGTTCCAGCAAATGCTCGGTCGCCGGGTCGAGCCGCGAGGATGCCTCGTCGAGAATCACCAGGCCGGGGTTTTTGAGAAACACGCGCGTGAAGGCCAGCAGTTGCGCCTCGCCTGCCGACAGGCTTTGTCCGCCGCCTGCCAGCACGGTGTCGAGGCCATGCGGCAGCCCGGCGACCCACTCGCGCAGCCCAAGCTGGTCGAGCGCAGCGTAGATCTGCTCGTCGCTGATGCGGCTGTTAAAGAATGTCAGGTTGTCGCGCACGCTCGCGCCGAAGATTTGCACGTCCTGCGTCACCACGCCGACATGCGCGCGCAGGTCGTGGAGCGCCAGGTCGCGCAGGTCATGCCCGCCAAGCCTGATCGCGCCACATGCCGGATCGTACAGGCGGAACAGCAGGCGCGTCAGCGTGGTTTTGCCGCTGCCGGTGCGACCCAGCAGGCCCAGCACATGGCCGGGCTGGAGCGTGAAGGAGATGTCTTGCAGGGTTGGGTTCTGCGTTTTGAGTTCTGCGTTTTGAGTTCTGCGTTCGTCATCCGTCGTTCGTCCTTCGTCATTGTACCGGAACGTCACATTCTCAAAGATCACGCTCAACGGCCCATCCAGTAGCTTCGCGCCCGCCCGCTCCTCGACGCGGGTGCGCAGGCCGAATAATTCCTGCACGCGCTCGACGCTGGCGGTGGAGCGCTGCAAATCCTCGAACTGGCTGAGCACGTTGTCGAGCGGCGCGGCCAGCATGCCGATGTAAAACACAATCACGTAGGCCGTGCCGATGGTCGCCGCGCCGGTGGTGTACAGGTACGCGGCGGCAGCCAGCCCCAGCGCGTAGCTCACGGCGTACAGGCTGCTGGTGCTTGCGGTGGAAATGTTGGTAATCAATTGGGCGAGGCGCGTTTTGCGCAGCAGGTCGTCCATGATCGCGTACAGCCGCCACAGGACATGCGCCTCCGCCCCGCTGGCCCGGATGTCCTCGGTGCCGTTCATGCGCTCTTCGAGAAAGCCATACAGGTCGGCGCTTGACTCGCGCTCGGCAGCCCAGCGCTGCACGGCGCGCTGCTGCAAAATACCCAGCACGAACAGCGTCAGCAGCGCGTACAGCGTCATGCCCGCGCCGATCCGCCAATCTTCACGGAACAGCAGCGCCAGTACGGCGACGATCAGCAGCCCGTTGCCGAGCAGTTGAATAGCGAACTGCGAAAAAAAGTTCGCCAGCGCCGTCACGTCGCCATCCACGCGCTCGATCAATTCGCCGGGCGTGCGCTGTTTATGAAAGCTCATGTCGAGCCGCAGCAGGTGGCGGGCCAGGTCGGCGCGCAGGGCGTTGGTCGCCGCCCAGCCGATGTTCGCGCCGACGTACACCGCGCCAAGCTCGACGGCGCGTTGCAGCAGCGCGACCACCAGGAACGCCACGGCCGCAGCGGTGAGCGACGATTGCGGGCCGCCCTGCTGCGTTGTGTCGATGAAATAGCGAATAACTTGCGGGTTCAGCAGTTGCAGCGCGATGCCGCTCAACAGCAGCGCCGCCAGCATGAACACCCGCCCGCGCTGTGGCCGCAAATATGCGCCGAGCAGCGCGCGTCCATGCGTTAATGATGCAAACATATACACCTATAACTCACCGCAAAGGTGCGAAGGGCGCAGAGAACAACTATACCTTCGCGTCCTTTGCAGTGAAACAAAAAGACCACAGCAGTGCTGCGGCCTTTCAAGAAAGACCACAAGCGTACCTTGCCGTAACGTGTTGCAGCTACGAGCCTGGCGTGCCTGTGGCGAGAATAATAGTTTCTAAACCTGACAGGTTTGGTAGAAAAACAGGCGCACCTCGTAGCGTGATGCAGCGCTTACTTGTGTTGATGGTGTGGCTGTCATTGGTGTACCTCCCACGACAATTGCTGATTGATATGAAGCGTAGCACAGTTGGAAAAGGTCGTCAATCAGTCGCATGATGGAGAACATCGGCGGGCATGATGCGGAAGACCAGTAGAAAATCAGGACTTGATCTTATAGTTAAAATGTAGTAACATCTAATCGGTTAGAACTACTCCCTTCTCTTACTCTATCGCACACATTAGATATCATGTATGGCACCAAAGAAGCGTGTCACCCATCAGGATGTTGCGCGCGCGGCTGGCGTATCGACAGCGGTTGTCTCCTATGTGGTGAACAATGGGCCGCGGCCAACGTCGCATGACGTGCGCGAGCGGGTGTTGAAAGCTATCAGCGATCTGGGCTACCACCCGAATGCCGTGGCGCGCGGGCTGCGTTCGCGGCGCACCAACACAATCGGCTATATCGTCAATGACTATAGCTCCATGGATGTGTTCTTGTCATCCTACAACGCCCAGGTATTGACCGGGCTGACGGCGGAATTGAAGGCGCGCGAGCATTATGTCCTCGTGTATCCCATGGATGTTGGTGAGGATGTCGGTTCGCTCGAACGTTTGCTGAACAGCAGCCGCCTCGATGGATTGGTTATTCGTCTGGTGGATGAGACGCCTGAAACAGATGCGCTGCTCGAACGGATTGCCGCAACGCGGCTCCCATGTGTGTGCATTGAGCAGGCGGGCGCGGTGCGCTTTGGTTTTTCGGCTGTCATCTACGATGATCGGCGCGGCTCTTATGACGCGACCAGCTATTTGATCAGCCGAGGCCACCGGCGGATCGGGCATCTGTGTGGCGACCGGCGCTATGTGACAGCGCGGGCGCGGCTGGCGGGCTATCGCGCGGCGCTCACCGATCATGGGCTACCGATTGACGACGCGCTGATCTACGGGAATGACTGGAATCCTGAAGCCGCCCATGCGGCAGTCATGCACATGCTCGGATTGCACGCGCCGCCGACGGCCATGGTCGTGGCGAGCGACGATCTGGCGCTCAAGGCGATTGAGACGCTGCATATGCACAACATACGCGTGCCGGACGACATGGCCGTGATTGGCTTCGATGATATTCCCGCGGGGCGCAATGCGAATCCGCCGCTCACAACCATGCGCATCCCGCTGGTCGATCTCGGGCAGCATGCCGCCGATCTGTTGCTTGAGATGATCCAGGCTGAGGACAGCACAGCGATGAACCGAATCGAACTGCTTCCGGTTGAGCTTGTCCGGCGCGGAACGGCCTGAGACAAAACACGACGTTCGGCTCCTATTACTCTGGCACAATTCTAATCGGTTAGAACAAGTTTGCCGGTGACACGAAAGGAGGATGTGAGACAGCTACAGTTCGCTCGATGGAACTTCAGGATGCTTATTCCAGGACGCGCAAACACGAGACCCCAGGTTTACCGAATCATTCGCGGTAGTAGATTTCGTCAAAGGAGAAATCGCATGTCAACCGACGACATCCGGGATCATTCACGTCGCATCCAACTAAGCCGCCGTACCTTCCTCAAACGCGCTGCCAGCATCGGGTTTGGCGCAGCAGGACTCAGCGTGCTGGCCGCATGCGGGCAAAGCTCTGCCCCGCAAGCGCCGGATAGCACCGGCTCCACCAATGCATCCGCCCCCGGACAAAGCACTGGCGCAACCGCCACAATCAGCATGATGGGCTGGGGGTCGCCGCTCGAAAAGGAGAATGTCGACAAGGGCCTCCAGCTTTTTCAGAGCAAAAACCCTGATGTGAAGGTCAACTGGCTGCACACGCCGGAAGATTATGAAACCAAACTGAAGACCGCCCTGGCTGGTGGAACGCCGCCGGATGTCTTCTGGGCCAACAACATGCTTGACTACGTGGCGCGCGATGTGCTGCTTGACGTTACCGAGCAGGTGAAGCAGGATTCAAATCTGAGCAAGCCTGACTATTTCCTTGAGCCGCAAGAAACCGACCGGGCCACGATTAACGGCAAGTGGCATGGCATCGGCTCGTGCTGGGTCGTGACGCACCTCTACTACAACGCCGATCTGCTGGAGAAGGCCGGGGTTGAGCCGCCGCCGAGCGATCCCGCCAAGGCGTGGACATGGGACCAGTTTCTGGATGCCGGGCGGAAGCTGACGCTGGACGCGAACGGCAAGCATCCTGATGAAGCCGGCTTCGACGCGAACAACGTGCAGCAATGGGGCGTCAGTTGGGGCAATACCGGCATCGTGCGTGACGCGCTGGTGTACTCCAACGGCGGCGAGACCTTTACCAAGGATTACAAGTGCCTGATGGGTGATCCAGCTGCGGTCGAGGCAGTTCAAGTCCTGGCCGACCTGGCAAACAAGCACCACGTCGCGCCGTTGGCCGTCACGACGCAGCAGCTCGGCATCAGCAACCAGCAAATGCTTGCAACTGGCAAGCTCGGCATCCTGGCGGATGGCTCATGGGCGCTGCAAGATATTGCCAAGCTTGGCTTCAAATACGGCTGCGGTGTGCTTCCCAAGCTGAAAACGGCTGTCACCGCCGGTACAGCCCACCTTCATGTGATTGATAAGAACACCAGGTCGCCTGAGGCTGCATGGAAGTTGCTGGCGTTCCTTTCTTCTGACGACTACCAGCGCGGTCTGTGCAAGGTGGGCCTGTGGCTGCCGAGCCATACCAGCCTCCTGACTGAAGAAGGACTGAGCACCTGGATTACGGAAGGTGTTCACCCTGAAGGCTACAAGCAGATTGCGACCGAGTACCTCACCAAGAACACCAAGTATTCGTTCCTTCCGCCTGGTTCGAGCGAAGCCAACCAGATTCTTACGTCCGCGCTTGATCCGGTGTGGGTCGGTCAGAAGACAGCCGCCGAGGCGCTGACGCCCGACGTGATCAAGCAAGTCAACGACGTGTTCCAGAAAGCGGCGGAAAAGCTGGCGTAAGCCACCATGCGTCATGAAGCGGATGGAAGCCCCGCGCTTCCCATGCTCCCTTTCATGTGCGTGGCAACCATCCGTGTTCTGTGCAGCCGCAGATGCGCAACAGCAACTGCGGCTGGCGAACCGATAAGGAGGTCTTGCTCCATGGTTACTACCCGTTCTGCGAGAGGAATGTCTCGAACATTACAATCTCCCGTAGCACGCCGCGAAGCGATCTATGGCTACTTATTCATCGCTCCGGCGGTGCTCGGCTTTCTGATTTGGATCGCCGGGCCGATGCTCTTTTCCGCCTGGGTGAGCCTGACGGAATGGGATTTGTTGAGCGATCCGGAGTTTGTCGGTCTCAGCAACTACCAGTCGATGTTTCAGGATCCGCTCTTCTGGCAGTCGCTGAAGGTCACCGCCTATTTCACGCTCGTCTCGGTGCCGCTGTTCCAGGCGCTCGCGCTGGCCGTGGCGCTGCTCATGAATACCAACGTGCGCGGGATTTCATTCTTTCGGACGATCTACTACCTCCCGAGCATTGTGCCGGTCGTCGCCAACGCCATGCTGTGGTCATGGGTGTTCAACTCGGAGTTCGGGTTGCTCAATGCCGGGCTGCGGGCGATCGGTCTGCCGAAAATACTCTGGCTACAAAACCCGAATTGGGCCATGCCGGCGCTGATCACCATGAGTCTCTGGGGACTCGGCGGCGCGATGTTGATCTACCTCGCCGGGTTGCAGGGCGTGCCGCAGCAGCTCTACGAAGCCGCCGAACTCGACGGCGCCAGCTATTGGCATCGCTTCCGCCATGTCACCATTCCCATGATCTCGCCGGTGCTGTTCTTTAATCTGCTGATGGGACTGATCGGCGCGCTCCAGACCTTCACGCAGGGCTACATCATCACCAACGGCGGGCCGCAGAACTCGACGCTGTTCTACGCGCTCTATATTTACCGCCGGGCGTTTACCGACTTCAAGATGGGCTACGCAGCGGCGCTGGCATGGGTGCTGTTTGTCATCGTACTGGTGCTGTCAGTGCTCGTTTTCCGCTATCTCGGTCGCCAGGTCTATTATGAAGACGAAGGCCGATAAAAGCTGCTCTGGAGGAATGTAAGCATGTCAACAGACATTAATAATGCTGGTCCAGCAGCCTCTCGAACGCTGTCGATCGGCGCGCATGCTGGCCGGGACCGGCGGGCGTTTCAGTTGCAGCGCATCGCCGTCTGGGCGTTGCTGTGTATTGGCGCGGTCATTATGCTCGTGCCGTTCCTGTGGCTGGTAAGCACCTCGCTCAAGGAGCAGCGCCAGATTTTTGTCTACCCGCCGCAGTGGATTCCCGATCCGGTTGCCTGGCAGAATTACCCGCAGGCGCTGACATCGCTCCCGTTCGGGCGGTACACGGTCAATACGCTTTTTATTACTGCCCTGACCATGATCGGCGTGCTGCTAACATCGTCGCTCGCCGCCTACGCCTTCGCGCGCCTGCGCTTTCCCGGGCGCGACCCAATCTTCATGGTGCTGCTCAGCGCATTGATGCTGCCCTACGCCGTGATCATGATCCCGCAATACATCATGTTCAAGAACCTGGGCTGGATCGACACCTATTTGCCGCTGATCGTCCCGCAATGGTTTGGCGGCGGCATCTTCAATATCTTTCTGCTGCGCCAGTTTTTCCGCACGATTCCTGCCGATTTGATCGAGGCAGCGCGGATTGACGGCGCGGGCGAGGTACGAATCTATTCGCAAATCATGCTGCCGCTGGCCGGCCCGGCGCTGGCCGTTGTGGCGATCTTCACCTTTATCAACACATGGAATGACTTCCTGCCGCCGCTGATTTATCTTTCGTCGCAGGACAACTTTACGATTGCACTGGGCTTGTCGGCCTTCAAGGGTCTGTACGCTACGCAGTGGAATTATCTCATGGCGGCCTCAACGGTGATGATTCTGCCGATTATCGTGTTGTTCTTCCTGACGCAGCGCTATTTCGTTCAGGGTATCGTCATGACTGGTACGAAAGGATAGAATCTTACGGTTATGCAACAAACGTTTCATCCCATGCAACCCGGGCGCGTCAAGCTCCTGCCTGGCCTGCTGTACGATCGCGTCGACCTCAATCGCGCGTATCTCATGAGCCTGAGCAACGACAATCTCTTGCAGAATTTTTACTTTGAAG
>DASTWM010000485.1:0-19764 GCA_035765855.1 Roseiflexaceae bacterium | reverse complement strand
GATACAACGGCACATGTTATAATGCAAAGATACATAATCTATTTCATGTATAACATAAAGTTATAGCCGCATGAACTTACACCTTCTTCGGCTGTTCGCCACGGTCGCCGAGCAGGGCAGCTTTAGCCGGGCCGCCAGCCTGCTGTACATCAGCCAGCCCGCGATTTCGAAGGGCGTGCAGGAACTGGAGCGGCAGCTTGGCACAACGTTGCTGGATCGCTCCGGGCGCGGCGTTGCGCTGACCGAAGCAGGCGAAACCCTGTTGCCGCATGCGCAGCATTTATTTGCGGTGGAGCGCGCGGCGGAAACGGCTTTGGAGCAACTCGAAGGATTGGAGCGTGGGCAGCTTGCGATTGGCGCGAGCAGCACGATTGGTATTTACCTGCTGCCGCCGTTGCTGGGCCGCTTTCGGCAGCGCTACCCTGGCATCCGCCTGTTCCTCGACATTGGCAACACGCAGCAAATCGGCGAACGGCTGCGCATGACGCCGCTGGACACCGTGTTTGTGGAAGGCCCGGTAGACTTGCCGCACACCGAGGTGACGCCATGGCGCGACGACACGCTGGTCGTGATCGCCGCGCCCGATCACCCGCTCGCCGGGAAGCAGCGCATGCCACTCGACAATGTGCTGGCCGAGCCGTTTGTACTGCGCGAAGGCGGCTCCGGCACGCGCTATGTGATCGAGCAGGCGCTGCGTGAGCGCGGTATTACCCTCAAAATAACCATGGAACTGGGCAGCACCGAGGCGATCAAGCAGGTGGTCAGCGCCGGGCTGGGGCTGGCAATTGTGTCCGAGGCGACAATTGCGCTGGAGCTTCAAGCCGAGCGGCTGGCAGTTCTTGACGTGCCGGAACTGACGCTTGGGCGCGTGCTGACGCAGCTGCATGTGGTCGGGCGGCCGCCGAGCCGCGCATTGCAGGCGTTCGAGGCGCTGCTGCGGGAGTAGCTCATAATGGATCGTCACATCCGCTGCTTACGTTACGCCGCCGAATAGCGACGATATTCGATCATCAAATTGGGGAACCAGGAAGCAATTTGGTGCTACTATAGGGACGTATGCGGCGCTGCAACTTTCATAATCCTCGCGCCGCGCAGATGGAGGCTTGATCATGACCAAGATCGCTTTTATCGGAGCAGGCAGCCTTGGCTTCACGCGGAATTTAGTGCGCGATGTTTTGACTTTTCCGCTGCTCCAGGACGCGACACTCACGCTCATGGACGTTGACCCTGAACGGCTGGAGGTCGCCCAGAATGCCGTTCAGCGGATTGTCAATCTAGGCAAGTACCCCGCCAAAGTCGAGGCAACCATGGACCGTGCCGAGGCGCTCGAAGGCGCGGACGTGGTGCTGGTCACGATTCTGTCGCACGGCGTGGACGTGTGGCGGCACGACATCGAAATCCCCAAGCAGTACGGTATCGACACCAATATCGGCGACACACGCGGGCCGTCGGGCATTTTCCGCGCGCTGCGTACCATTCCGGTCATGCTCGACATCGCCCGCGATATGGAGCGCCATTGCCCGGACGCGACCATGCTGAACTACACCAACCCGATGGTTATGCTGTGCCGGGCCATGCAGCGCGAGACCAGCATCAAGCTGACCGGGCTGTGCCACAGCGTGCAGGGCACCGCCGAGATGCTGGCAGGCTGGATCGGCGCGCCCATGGACGAGATTACGTACACCTGCGCCGGAATCAATCACATGGCCTGGTACCTGAAGTACAAGTGGAACGGCAAGGATGCCTACCCGCTCATTCGCAAGGCTGTGACCGAGCGCCCGGAAGTGTACAACGAAGAGCAGGTGCGCAACGAGATGTTCCTCAATCTCGATTATTATGTAACCGAGTCGAGCGGCCACAATTCGGAGTACAACTGGTGGTTCCGCAAGCGGCCCGACCTGATCGAGAAGTATTGCACGCACGGCACCGGCTGGAATCCCGGCGAGTACGCGTATGTGATCAAGCGCTACGAGGAGCGGCAGAATACATGGCGCGACGACGCCCGGAAGTGGCTCAGTTCCGACACGCCGATCTCGCTGGAGCGCGGCCATGAGTACGCGGCCTATATCATCAACGCCTTGCAGGGCGGCGAGCCGTTCGAGTTCAACGGCAACGTGCGCAACACCGGCCTGATCACGAACCTGCCGCAGGATGCCTGCGTGGAAGTGCCGGTCTGGGTGAGCAAGAAGGGCCTGGAGCCGGTGCAGGTTGGGGCGCTGCCGCCATCGGTCGCCATGCTCACAGGGTTGACCTCGCAGATCGAGGAACTGGCCGTCGAAGGGGCGCTGACGGGCAACCCGCGTCTGGTGTTCCAGGCTATCGCGCACGATCCGCTGACGGCATCGGTGCTCACGCTGTCGGAGATCAAGCAGATGGTCAATGAGATGTTCAACAAGAACCGCGGCAACTTGCCAACGTTCAAGCACTTCGAGGTTGCGTAATCTGAGCATCAATTTGTAGCATCAGTCCACACCTGTGGATTGCTATTCCTGCGCATTGGGTGAATACGTATTCACCCAATGCGCACTTTTATCTGTGCTACTAGAGAAACAGCTGCATGAGCTACGTTCCCGGGGTATGTTATACTTCCTGTACAGCATATCTCCATTCATAGGAGGCAGCCATGCAGCTCGTCGGGAACATCCGGCTGGCAAAAGCCAGTTTGGTTCTGTTCGTGTTGTTTGTTGGTGCCAGCTACGTGCCCCCACTTGCGGCGCGCAGTGCGATTGAGCCACCAGAACGCGCCCAAGACCCGTTCGTCAGCCCGCCGGTCACACCCCAACTGAGCCCTGCGGCGCGCTCGTTGCCGGAAGCAGCGCCATGGAAGCCCGGCGATCCGGCACGTGAAGCTCCATCGATCCGCAAAAACGTTCCGGGGGTGGAAGAAAGCACGGGTGAGCAAACCAGCGATCCATTCGTTCAGCGTGGTGCCAGGGCCGCGGCGCGCAGAACACCGGACCCGACTCTCAACTTTGATGGTATTGGCTATACAGGGTCGGTGCCCCCGGACACGATCGGCGATGTAGGGCCGAACCACTACGTTCAGGCTGTCAACGCGAGCTTCGCGATTTATGACAAGAGCGGCGCACAATTGAAAGCCCCTACCAACATCAACCAGTTGTGGGCTAGCGCAAATGCGGGTAACCGTTGCAAGGCGAGAAATGACGGCGATCCGGTCGTGCTGTACGACCCGCTGGCAGATCGCTGGCTCATCAGCCAGTTTGTAGCATTCTCGCCGTACGCCGTTTGTGTTGCTGTTTCCCAGACGCCCGATCCGGCCGGCGCGTATTACCTGTACGAATTTGCGGTTGATGTCTTTCCCGACTACCTCAAGTTCGGCGTCTGGCCCGATGCCTACTACATGTCCAGCAATGACGAGGCTCCTGTTGGTGGCGGCACTGGAAAGGACGGTATATACGCCTTCGATCGCGCCAAGATGCTCACTGGACAGGCCGCGACCTACCAGAAGTTTCAGGTGCAGCGCAATTTCATGCTGCCAAGCGATGTGGACGGCTCTACACCGCCGCCTGCGGGTGCGCCGAATTACTTCTACACGATCATGGACGACACCTTCTGGCCGTCGCAGGGCATCCCCGGTGTTGATCGGCTGGAGGTGTGGGAGTTTCACGCGGATTGGACCACGCCAGCGAACTCAACGTTTGCAAAAACGCAGGATCTGCCCACACCGTTCAACTATCTCCTGTGTGGCTTTTTTGTTTTCAACTGCGTTCCACAGCCCGCGCCTGGCCAGAAAGTCGACGCGATAGCCGAGTACCCGATGTGGCGCTTTGCCTACCGGAACTTCGGCACGCACCAGGCGCTGGTGGGCAATTTCACGGTTAAAGTAACCGACCCCGACCATGCTGGTATCCGCTGGTTCGAGTTGCGGAAAACGGGGAGCGGCGGCTGGTCGATCTATCAGCAAGGGACATTCTCGCCCGACAACAACTACCGCTGGATGGGCAGCGCGGCCATGGATCGCAGCGGCAACATCGCCGTGGGCTACAGCGTGTCGAGTAGCGCGCTCAATCCGACGATTCGCTACGCCACGCGCTTGTACACCGATACGCTTGGCACCCTTCAGGATGAGGCAACGCTCCAACCAGGCGGCGGCGTGCAGACCAGTGGCAGCAATCGCTGGGGCGATTACAGCGCCATGAGTGTGGACCCAGGCGATGATTGTACCTTCTGGTACACAAGCGAATATTATGCGAGCACATCGTCGCGCACGTGGAGCACCCGCATCGGCACATTCAAGCTACCGTCATGCGGTGTCAGCCAGCTTGCTTTGCGCAAAACGGTCAGCAATCCCAATCCGCTGCCGGGAGAAGTAATCACTTACACAATCGCGGTCAGCAATAGCACTCTGATTGCTGCGCCAAGCTCCATCGTTTCCGATACATTACCCACCGGGCTGACCTTCGCCGGACCTGTGACGATCACTCCGCCTGACGCTGGCACCGTGGGAACATCACCCAGCCTGATTGGCCTGCTGAATATCGCCAGTAGTCAGGTTGTCACCATGACAGTGCCTGTCACCGTTAATGTGGGGCTGCCCGCTGGTACAGTCATCACCAACACCGCCACAATAACCAGCACCAGCACGGCAGGGCCTGCGAGTGCTGCCACCAGCCTCACTGTTGCGAACGCCGTTCCTATGCTTGCTAATGATACATCTACCACCAAACAGGATACGCCGGTGACAATCAACGCATTGGGGAACGACAGCGATCTGAACGGCGATAACCTGACGATTACCGCCGTGAGTGTACCGCCCCATGGCACTGCCGCCACCAACGGCGCGACCATCACCTATACACCTGCGCCGGGCTACTTCGGCCCGGATGCGTTCACGTACACCGTAAGCGATGGTCAGGTAAGCGTTACGGCTGCGGTCACAATCAGCGTTACGCAGGCAATCCATGCGATCTATTTGCCATTGATGCGCAGGTGATTGATACTGCATTTGGAAAAAGCAGGCAGGAGGACATCATGACGAATTTGATCGGAGAGCGCTGCGTGGCATGCCGCCGCGATTCGCCGCGCGTCACCGCTGAGGAGATCGCGGAGTTACAGCCGCAAATCCCCGACTGGGACATGCCTGAGCGCGACGGCGTGGCGCGGCTGGAACGCGCGTTCACGTTCCCCGACTGGGCGCAGGCACTGGCCTTCACCAACAAGGTCGGGCAACTTGCCGAGCAGGAAGGCCACCACCCGGTGATCATCACCGACTGGGGCAAAGTGACGGTCGCATGGTGGACGCATAAAATCAAGGGGCTGCACCGCAACGATTTCATCATGGCTGCGAAAACCGATCAGCTGTACGGTGCGTAGAAATCGACAGCGGTCTTGACGATAGACGACTGACGAAGGACGATGGTACTTATTCTATCGTCTATCGTCCTTCGTCTATCGTCTTTCTGAACGAGGTAATGATGAGTGATCAAAAGCGCGTGGTCGTCACGGGCGCAACCGGGTTGATCGGCAGGCCGCTGTGCGCGCACCTTTGCGAGCGCGGCTACGCCGTGACGATCTTCTCGCGCAGCACCGACAAAGCGCGGCAGACCTTGCCCGGCATGGCCGATTACGTCGCGTGGCAGGCTGAGGAGCATGGCGCATGGGAACGCGCAATCGACGGCGCGCATGCGGTCATCAACCTTGCTGGAGCGTCATTGTTCAGTAAGCGCTGGACGGAAAAATACAAGCGCGTGCTGTGGGACAGCCGCGTGGTCGGCACGCGCGGGCTGGTCAACGCCATGCGCGCGGCCAGCGCCAGGCCAGCCGTGTTCATCAGCGGCTCGGCGGTGGGCTACTACGGCGCGCGCGACGACACGGTGCTGCCGGAGGAGGCCGCGCCGGGTAACGATTTTCTGGCGAAGCTGTGTGTGGCATGGGAGCAGGAAGCGTTCAAAGCCAAGCAGCTCGGCGTGCGCGTGGCAACCATCCGCACGGGCATCGTGCTCGATGCCAATGAGGGCGCGCTGCCGCTGATGAAGCTGCCATTCACGTTCTTCGCAGGCGGCTATATCTTGCCGGGGACCCAGTGGTTTCCCTGGATTCATATTGCGGACGAGGTTGGCATCATCCTCAAGACACTCGACGACGCGGATGTGCGCGGCCCGGTCAATGCCAGCGCGCCGCACCCGCAAACCAACGCCGACTTCATGCGGACGCTTGGGCGCGTCATGGGCCGCCCGGCCTGGGTGCCGGTGCCGGGCTTCGCGTTGCGCCTCGCGCTCGGCGCGTTCGCCGACTCGTTGACGACCGGGCAGCGCGCGATCCCAGAGAACATCACAGAGCATGGCTACACGTTCAAATATCCGACGAGTGAGGCGGCGTTGCGGGATTTGCTGGGGTAGCGGTTGTTCTCAACCTGTCGGGTATGATAAGGCACTATCTCCGATTATTGGATGCTACATTCTTACCAATGTGGAGTTTATTACTTGTGAAAGAGTTTTGCTTTCGTGTACTTATTGTTGAATCTCGCTCACGCCCCAATATGGTCCAGGGCAGGGTGCAGGTATCGTGGGCTGTGACGGCGTGGCAGTTTGCCAAAACGATGGACCGGGATTAAACTCGCCACCGCCGAGGCGAATCGTATCACCGACCCGCGCCAGTGTTTGTCCGGTTGTGTCTTGAATTGACACCGTACCTTGTTCGACATGGAGTACATGGTTCCAGTTCCAGATCGGCAACCAAGATTCGTTGTGATCATCCCGCACTCGCAGACATTGACCGTCAATGATGAGCGTTCCGGTAAGCAGTGCTGCCATGGACGTTACAGGATCATCTGTTGGACGTGGTTGCTGTGGAAAAACCAGGAATGTTGTCATGGTCGGGCCTGTTGTTGGAGTTGCAACGCCACTGAAAGGCGATGATGTCACAGGTACAGACTGATTTGCTCCCTCGCTGATTGGTTCAATGGTCGGAGCTGTGAAAGCGGTGTTGGGGATCGCTGGGCTGCCACAGGCTGTGATGCTGACGAATGTGATGATGATAGTTGCGACAAGTAAGAAACGTTGTAGTTTATTGTTATATACCATATTTAGCCTTCTCGTGACATACGAAAGATCGCCGCTATCTGTTGTCAGACCAACATAACCCGCTTCTATGGCTATGTTGCTCTGGCATGCATTGCTCTGATCTCTACATTGTATTAACTCGTTAATACTGTCAGCCCCAGGCCATTGACGTAATCAATTGCCATGTAAATTGCGTCCGTCTCTGCCTGACCTGAGTAATTGACTGTGCCACTCGTGATGCCGAGGGCCGTGTTGACAATAAACCACGGACCGCCGCTATCACCACCAGCAGCTTCATTCACACCTGATGAATGAATGCGAATAAAGGTCGCGCTCATATTCGGTGGGTAAAGTGAACCACCTGGACGGAAATCTTTTTGGACAATATAGCCACACGTATAGCCGGTTGTATTACCATATTTACACGCGAAGCCGTTGATGGCCTGTGCATTGCGCCCGCGTGTTGCATTGATTGTACGCGGTCCTGAGCCATCGTACACCTGATTGCGTGCTACAAAGCTGCCAACAGTGTGCCACTGTACATCATACGATCCAGAAAAGGATTCGTTTTGGAACGGTAGATTAACGCCAGCATACGACTGTGAGTTATTACAGTGCCCCGCCGTTGCAATACCAAGTGCAGTAGATGCACCATATGGGCCACGCACCGAGAAACCGCTTGTGCAACCGCTGATAGCAAGCCCTCCATAAATGTCCGTAGCTGGTTTAGCTGTCTCGTTCACCTTAACTAATCGTACAGTGTTCGGCAAGGTTGCGCCAATGGTACGGAGTGCAACATTGAGCTGCTCAACATCCGCTACATATAGTTCAACAACATTATCTTGAACATTCGTACCAATATCAAAACCAATGTCGGTGCGCTGTACGATAGGTACTGTGATATCTCGATCAGCAGCCAATTGTTTAAGGGAAGCCTTCTTCGTCCGTACTTCGGTAATGGCTGCCAACGGGCCATTGGCGATGTAAGGTTGCACGGCCGCAGCCTTGCCGTCCGTTAGCTGGACAATGACTCGGAAGTCAGGTGTATGTTGTATCCACAACCCAGCGAGTGTAACAACTTCCCTTTTGGACAGATTCGTATCGAGGTCGCCAATCACCTGCTGAAGCTGGAGCCTACGTATGGCTTCGTTCACATCAACGCTATTCATCGATGCGTACTGTTGAGCGTCGCGCACGAGCGCATCGTCCGTGTTCGGACCACTTTGTGCTAACACGCTGGGCACAGACAATGAACTGAGACAGACGATTGCCACAAGCAGCAATCCAAGAAGTGTTCGGACACGCATCTAAGTACTCCTCTTGGTAACACGAATGACCCTGCAACGGCGCTTGTACATGCCCGTGTGGTTTCATGCACGCAGAGCATGTTCATCGTTCATAGTACGCCCTCCTTGTATAAAACTGGTTAAAGTCACCGGATGCACACACTCTACCAGAACCATGTCGCAATCCAAAGGAAAAACATGTCGCATTTCCGTCCTAAATGGCATTTTGCGTGACAGTTTTGGGACATGTGCAGAAAACTGGCGAAGCGCGGCAGGATGACGTACAGTTATGTTGAGACAAAGAAGAGAAGGAAATTGCAATGGACATCGCAGTTCTTTGCGATGATGCCCACGAGGCGGCTGTGCTTGCGCTAGCGCTGCAACGCGCCGACCTAGCCAGTGTGACAGTTGTCTCGTTCGACGATCTGATTGAACGCTGGGCGGACTACGCTGCTGACGGCATCATCCTCGCCAGTTCGCTGGCCTGTAGCGAATACATGCTCGACCGACTGCGCGAGGTCGCGCTTGTGCCAGTCATTGTTGTGTGCGACGCGCTCTCTGAAGCCCAGCATATTGCGTTGCTGGAGCATGGCGCGACGCAGGTGTTGGCGCGCCCCTACAGCCTGCGCGTACTCGCGCTGAGCATGCGGGCCTTGCTTCAACTTACCAGCAGCATGCGCCTCGTGCCGGCGAGCATGGAAGTCGCCGGCATCGTGCTCAACCCACAGCAACGCACTGTCATGCTGCCCGGCCAAGCAGCGCGGCGGCTAACATATCTGGAGTTAAGGCTGTTGTATGTGCTCGTGCAGCACTATGGGCAAGTGGTCGCAACAGACAAACTGATCGAGCGCGTGTGGGGCTACAGCGGCCAGGCAGATAGTGAACTGCTGCGGAAGCTAGTCCATCGGCTGCGGGCCAAGATTGAGCCGCAATATATCCAGACCGTCGCGGGGGTCGGCTACCGTTTTGTTGCGCCTGATAATACGTGCTGTTAGGTATCACACCGCGCTCGTACCACCAGAAACCACGGATTCTTCATGAGCCTTTCATAGCCTTCAGGGTTGGCCTGCCGGAATTCCTCAGTTGAATGCGCCTCGCGCTCGGCGCGTTCACATATCCGACGAGTGAGCAGGCGCTGCGGGAGTTATTGAGGTAACTGTTGTTCTGAACCCGACGTGTTTGACGATGCAACAAAGCGAGGCTGTCAGCAGAGTACTTCAACCAT
This sequence comes from Roseiflexaceae bacterium, assembly GCA_035765855.1. Classification (GTDB taxonomy): domain Bacteria; phylum Chloroflexota; class Chloroflexia; order Chloroflexales; family Roseiflexaceae; genus DASTWM01. The sequence goes on along the minus strand of DASTWM010000485.1, from coordinate 10,231 downwards.
GAATCCGCCGGGCGCTTGAAAGTAAAATGTCCACGACCCGTGCTGCTTGCTCGGAGCGGACACCTCATAGCCATCGTCGCGCAAGCGTTGGTTGATATCGTTGACTCGCTCCTCGTTCGCCTGAATAAAGCCAACATGAAAGCTCGCAGGATACCGCACTTCAGTTTCCCTGGCGATTTTCATGTTTGTCAATGAAATCACCGATCCATCGTCATCCGACAAAAAGGCCATGTTCTTATTTCCACCCATACTCTTTAATCCAAAATATTTTGCGAGAAAGTCGTGCGTTTCCATGGGGTCAGTGACCGTCAGATTAAGATGGTTCAGCTTCATGATCAACTCCTTTCAACCGCTTGCCAGATGAAGATTTCCCACGTAATCGGGTCGGTCAAACCCGTGAGGTAAGCAGCGGGCCAGATCAGGATAGACGCCTCAGCACCAGCGTGCAGACCTGGCTGGTTTCGTTTATGCAGTGCGATTCATCTCGCTCGTCGCAGCCGGGGAAGGCGCAGGCAATTGTTCAGACAATGGGAGCGTCACGGTAAAGGTGCTGCCCTGATTTTCGCGGCTTGTCACCGAGATCTGGCCGCCATGCAGCCGCACAATCTCGGCCACCACATACAAGCCGACGCCCATGCCGTGAATCTGATGCTCGGTGGCGTTTGGCGCGCGGTAGAAGCGCGTAAACAGCTTCCCAAGCGCCTCTTTTGGGATGCCAATTCCGGGATCAGTTACGGTAATCTGTACCTGCGTTGCGTCTTGCGAGATGCTGACGGCCACCGTGCCGCCATGCGGGCTGTACTTGATGCCATTCTGAATCAGGTTCTGCAACACCTGTTCGAGGCGCAGATCATCGCCCGTGATCATAATCGGTTCTGACGGGCCATGGACCTCAAGCGTGTGTTGATCGAGCGACGGCTCGATTTCTGCCGCGACGCGCCGAACCAGTTCGTTGATGTCCAGCGCCTGTCGGGCGATGGTAAGCTGCCCGGTCTCAAGGCGCGAAATATCGAGCAGCGCCTCGATCATGCGGTTGAGCCGCACGGTCTGGTTGTAAATGACGTTCAGCACCCGCACGTTGCGCTCGCCAAGTGACGCATCGCGTTTCGAGCGACGTTGCAGGAGTTGCACGTTGCCGAGCAGCGAGGTTAGCGGCGTCTTTAGCTCATGGGCGGCAATCGACAGAAACTGGTCGCGCATGCGCACGGCAGCCTCGGCCTCAGCGCGGGCGCTTTGCTCCCAAATGAGCTGGATGCGCGCGTCCTCAGCACGCTTGCGCTCGATGGCGTACTGCATGGCGCGTTCCAGCAGTTGGGCGTCGATACGGCCTTTGACCAGATAATCCGCCGCGCCGGCCTGCATGGCCGCCATGCCAACCTCATCATCGCCCTGCCCGGTCAGCATGATAATGGGAACCCGGCAGCCTTTCCGCATGGCCTCGCGCGCCAGGTCGAGGCCACTGCGCGCGCCGAGCCGATAATCGACAAGATACACGTCGTGAATCTGCCGCGCAATGATTTCCGCGCCCTGCTCGTAGTTGTCTGCCCAATCGAGCACATGCTTGCTATTGGTCGCATCCGCGAGCAAGTCGCGGGTAAGAATATAATCATCCTCGTCGTCGTCGACAAGAAGAATATGCAGTTGCCTCCGGTCCATGATAACTCCCGGCTTCTATTCCCTGATCTTTTCTGGCGGCAACTCGACAATTTCAAACCAGTATTTGCCAAGTGTCTTCATCACCTCGACCAGCGATTCAAACGTCACCGGCTTGGTGATAAAGGAGTTTACCCCAAGATCGTACGATCGATAAATATCTTCTTCCGCCTTGGACGTTGTGAGCACCACAATCGGTATCTGGCGGAGCTTCGGGTCGGCCTTGATTTCCTTCAGCGCCTCGCGTCCATCTTTTCTGGGCATGTTCAAGTCAAGCAAAATGACGCCGGGCCGCGATGTGGCATTCAGACTGGCGAAGTTGCCGCGACGGTACAGGTAGTCCATCAATTCTTCGCCATCGTTGACAAAATGGACTTCGTTTGCCAGCCGACTTTCTTCCCATGCTTCCTTGGCGAGCATGCGATCGTCCGGGTCGTCATCGGCGATCAGTATAATAATGGAGCGCGCTTCCTGTGTCATATGATGTATTCTCCTGCGGCCTGCTGCACAGGCAGTGTAATAATGAACGTTGAGCCCTGGCCGGGGCTGCTCTTCGCCGTGATGGTGCCATGATGGCGTTCCACGATTCTACGGCAAACCGCCAGCCCCACGCCTGTTCCTTCGTACTCATTTCGCGCGTGCAGGCGTTGAAAGACATTGAAGATACGGTCGAGATATTTTTCATCGAACCCGATCCCGTTGTCTGTCACCATGATCTGGCAGTGTGGCGCGTCCACGGCTGCCGCTTCATCGCGCTGGTTGATTATTGTACTAGAAATACGGATACGCGGGGGGACATCTTTGCGATGAAACTTGAGCGCATTGCCGATCAGGTTTTGAAAGAGCTGGCGCATTTGCAGCGGGTCGGCATCGATGACGGGCAAATCGCCAATCTCGACCTGCCCCTGCGTTTGCTCGATGCGCGCTTCGAGGTCGGAAACCACTTCATGCGCGACAGCCGCAAGCTCCACAGGAACGAACGGCTGGCCCTTGCTCGTCACCCGCGAGAAGGTCAGCAGATCGTTGATCAGCGTCTGCATGCGTCCGGCGGCCTTCTGCATGCGCTCCAGATAATCGCGCCCTTCATCAGAAAGGGATGGGCCAGCCTTGATCCTGAGCCGGTCGCCAAACGCCTGCACCTTGCGCAACGGTTCCTGCAGATCGTGCGAGGCAACCGAGGCAAACTCTTCAAGTTCGCGGTTGCTGACTTCGAGCTTGGCGCTGAAGACGCGCAGATCGCGCAGCGCGCTTTCGAGTTCGATTGTGCGCTCCTGAACGCGTTGTTCGAGCTGCACATTCAGTTGCTGCCCTTCATAAAACAGGCGCGCATTGTCCACCGCGATTGCCGCGCGGCGGGCCAATTCTTCGACCATGGCGACGTCATCCTGATTGTACATCGCGCCTGGTTTGGACAATACCAATGTAATTGCGCCGAGGATGCGGCCACGGGTGATAAGCGGCGCAATGATATACGATTGTAAGTGCAACTCGCGCAGCATGCGCAGGTGGTCTTCATCAACGGCACCAGATGTCAGCACGGAGTCGGGAATGTGAGGCACATACTCCGTCCGGCCCGTGCGCAGCACCTCCGTGACGCCCTGCGCCGCATGAGGATCCGGCGGATACCTGCGCTGTAATTCTTCGGCCATCGCGAGTTTTTCAGGATCCGCATGAACGACGACCAGACGGTCGGCTTCGCCCTCATGATCGTCCACCATGTCCACCACACACCAGTCGGCAAGTTGGGGAACAGTCAGGTTTGCGACGTTTTTCAGCGTTGTTTCATAGTCGAGCGAGGCGGATAACAGCAGGCTCGCTTCGCTGAGAAAACTCAGGCGGCGCTGCGACTCGAGCGCTTCCTGGTATGTAACCTCGGTGTGTTGCTGCGATTTGCGCAGCGCCATGATGATCCAACTGAGCAACGTACCTTCAGCAATGAACATAACCAATGCGAGAAATTCCCCCGGACCGGGCAGTTCGAGGGCATGGGGCGAGCCCAGAAAAAAGTAGTTGATTATTACGCCTGAGAGCAATGTTGCAAACAGGCCGGGCCGCAATCCGCCAACCCAGGCCGAGATAATCACCGCAGCAATAAACAAAAGGAAGGGTATCTTCTCCTGGATAAATGAGTCTAGCACCAGGCGAATGAGCAGTATCACAACCACGGCGATGATTGCAATCGTGTAGCTCATCAGCGGCGTAAGGTGCAGGGGACGCACGCCAAAGCGACCAGGCTTTATCGCGTCAAAAGATATTTTCGGCGTGCTGCTCGTATTCGTTAAACGCACGGATTCATGCTCCTGTTGCGGTGTCGCGCTGCATGCAATGGCCTGAGATAAGTGCCAGGGCAGACGGGAAGCAAACAATATTCGTAAGCTTGTGAAAAGCTCATACGTTTATTATAGCAAGATACTAACCACTAAGCCTCGTACTCTGGTCACAGAGCGGGCTGATGAAGCGCGCTTTGAGGAGCGCAAGGGCATGGCGATCTAAGTGGATTTTTGGCCTGCTAATTCGGCGACTGCTTGCGCGACGCTACGTAACAGCGCATGATCGCCTTCCGTCGCGCCGATGCCAGTCAGCGCCTCGGCTGCATCAGATGGCAGATGGCAGATGGCAGATGGCAGATTGGAAGGTGCAGTGCCTCCCTGTCGCCTCGTTGCCGTGTCGCCCTGTCGCCCCTGCTCGTGCGCCGTGCGTCGTGCGTCGTACGTCGTCAGATTCCACAGCGGCGCGCGCAGCTTCGGCGTGTCGCCCCAGCCGTACAGTTGCGAAAGAAAGCGCATGTAGCCCTGCGCCGCGCCGTCGAGCGGATGCTCGCGGGCAACATAGGCGCGGGCTTGCGCGCCCATGGCGGCGGCAATATCTGGACGGCTGGCGAGCAGGCGGCAGTAGGCCAGGATGAGATCGCCCTCGGTGCGGTCGGGATCGACCTGCGCGGCCACGCCGGGCGGCAATTCGGTGAACGAGCCGCTGGCGGTGACCAGCGTCGGGCGGCCCGCGCCAAGCAGCCGCAGCAGGCTGGCCGATGTTTCGCCAGCCGTCGGGTGGCGCAGATTCACGCAGATGTCGGCGGCGGCGACGTAATCTTCGAACGCGGCGCGCTCGACGTAGCCGGTGATCTGCACCGTGTTTTCCATGCCCATGCGCGCCACAAGCGAGCGCAGGTCGTAATTTGGCGAAACGCTGCCGACCAGCATATAGCGCACGTCGGCACGCTCAGCGCGGAGCACCTGCACCGCGCGCAGCACTGCTTCGACCCGCTTGAAGGGATTGATGTGGCCGAACGAGGCCAGCACGAGCGCATCCTGCGGCAGCCCAAGCCGCGCCCGCGCCTCGGCGCGCTCGATCAATGGCGGCAGCGGCACGCCCATCGGTACGTGCGCCACCGGCAGGCCGGGCCGCATGGACGCCACGCGCTCGGTCACGTAGCGGCTGTGCGCGATCAGCCCCTCGGCCCGGTCGAGCACGCGTTCGCTGAACGGCAAATCGAACGCGGCGGCGGTGAAGCGCCCGCGCGCCATAAGTTGCGCGATTCGCTCGCCCTCCGCGCCGTAGCGTTCGCGGGCCTCCGCGAGGTAGCCCGCGATGTTGTTTTCCGCGGCGGCGATCTGGAGCATGAAATGATGAAGCACAATCTCATGCAGCACGACCACGCCCGGCACGCGCTGCATGGCGCGCCAGATCGCGGCGTGAACCGGGCTGTTGCCCATGTGGTACAAAATAGCGTCGAACGGCTGCCGCCGCTGGTCGGTCTCCAGGCGGCTGAGCGGGCGCACGGCCATGGCGCGTGCGAGCGCTTCGTTGCCGGGGCGCAACGCGTCATCAAGGTACAGCGTCACGTCGGCGTACTGCCCGAGGTAGGGCAGCAACTCCTCGCTGTAGTCGGAGATACCCGACGGCGCGGGATTAACTGGACTGGCGTAGGCGATACGTTTCATGGCAGCAACTCCTCGCTGTAGTCGGAGATACCCGACGGCGCGGGATTAACTGGACTGGCGTAGGCGATACGTTTCATGGAGGTATGGATTATAGGTTATGAGGTATACGTTTCCAAAAATAATTCAATACTCAACACTAATCAATCGAAGCTTGCCGCCACCCGTCCGGCCAGCGCGTCGTTGAGCATGCGGACCGCGCGCGGCAGCAGCGGCGGAAAGTGCTGCGGCGCAAAATAATCCAGATCGACAAACTCCTGCCGGTCAGGCGTGAGCATACCGCCAGTGACCCGGCAGTGAAAAAAGAGCGCCACAATCTGTGATTGATCGCCGTTCGGGTAGGTCCATTCGAAATCATGGCCGGTATAGACACCGATCAGGCGCTCGACTTCGACATGGAGACCGGTTTCCTCCAGCACCTCGCGCATAAGCGTACCAGATGGGGTTTCGCCAAGCTGAATGACGCCTGACGGCGGTGCCCACAGCATCACATCGGTGCGGCGGCCCAGCAGCACCTGCCCCTGACCGTTGGTAATAAACGCAGCGGCGGCAAGTTGCAGCACGCGCTGATGTCCAACATAACTACGCAGCCAGCGCGAATAATTCACAGTCATGGTGATTTCCTCGCTCATGCAGCACGGCTTCAAACCGGCACGCCTGCACAGATGTATGCAGGCATACGCGATGTCTGAAAGTCTCGCAGATCAACTTCATCTTTCCTGTTCGTTGGGAACCCACTCCAGAATTCGCATTATAGCATCATCTTGCGCCCGTGATTTATGCTACAATCTCAGGCATGCAGCCGATACAGGTCAGCAGAGTGCAAACGTTTATGGAAATTATCAATCTTGTTTTGCGGTATGGCTTTGGCATCGCAGTGGTGCTGGAAGGCGGTTGGATCATGTGGGCGCTGGTCAGGCTGGCGCGCGACAAGGCCCGTCTGGACGACATGCCCGACGCAAAAGTGGAGCAGAAATAAATGCGTTATGTCTTGATGCACGTGTCCGACCTGCACGCCGGGCCGCCCTTCAACGCCACGCTCGCCGCGAAGGTCGCCGAGGAAGCGCACGAGCGCAAGCCGGACTTACTGGTCGTTTCAGGCGACATGGTGCAGCGCGCCGACTTCCGCAAGCAGTGGAAGGTCATTACGGCGTATCTCAAATCGCTGCCGGAGCCGCGCCTGGTCGTGCCGGGCAACCATGACGTGCCGCTGTTCAATGTTTTCAACCGGCTGTTCCGGCCCATGGTGGCGTATAAACGCCATATTTCGACCAATCTGACGCCGGTGTTCGAGCGGCCTGGCCTCATGGTGGTCGGCGGCAACACCGCGCACGGCTGGACATCGGACGGCGGCTACGTGCGCGACGAGGCGATGCAGGCGATGGAGCAGGCATTCCAGCGCTGCCCGCCCGACACATGCAAAGTCGCCGTTCTGCACCACCATGTTGTGAATCCGCCCGGCCACGAGGGGCGCAACAAGATCAGCAACGCGGCTGAAGTCGTGCAACTGCTCGACCGCTGCCGTGTCGATCTGCTGCTGTGCGGGCATATTCACATGTCGTATGTGGGCAACACGCTGGACGTGAACAACGACCTGCAAAGCGGTACGATCATTTGCCAGAGCGGCACGACCACCTCGCGGCGTGGCGCGCGGCGTGAGGCCGGCAAAAATTCGTACAACATCATTGTGATTGAGGATCGCACCATCCGCATCAGCCAGCACCTGTACCTGGAGCAGGCGAATCGCTTCGAGCCGGTGGCCGAGCACCTGTTCCCGCGCCGATCCGGGGAAGTGTATGTGCTGCCGCGCGAGGAGCGCGCGGTCGAAGATGGCACTGCATGAGCGGATGAGCGGGTGAGGGGATCGGGTGACGCAGAACATATGGGGTTCTCCGATTATCAATGTTTATAATCTGCAATCTACAATCTGCGATCTGCAATCTGTATGGCTGAAGAGGAGCTGCGCCTGGTAGAGTCAGCGCGGCACGGTGAAGCGGAAAGCTTCAACGCGCTGGTGCGGCTCTACGAAGGGCGCGTGTACAACTTGTGTTACCGCATGCTTGGCGACGCCGACAGCGCCGCCGATGCCGGGCAGGATGCCTTTTTATCTGCCTTCCGCAACATGCGTAAGTTCCGTGGCGGCTCGTTCCGCTCATGGATGCTCCGCATTGCCACCAACACCTGCTACGACGTTCTGCGCGCCCGCAAGCGCCGCCCCACTACCTCGCTCGACGCCGACGCCCAGCATGACGAAGATGCACCTGCGCTCCAGATTGCCGACGAAGGCGAAACGCCCGATGAACGGGTGCAGCGCCGCGAACTGGCGACGGCGATTCGGGCGGCGCTCGACACGCTGCCGGAAGATCAGCGGATCGTGGTGGTGTTGAGCGACGTGGAAGGCATGTCGTATGACGAAATTGCGGAGATCACCGGCACCAATCTTGGCACTGTGAAGTCGCGCTTGAGCCGCGGGCGGGCGCGCATGCGCGACGCGCTGAAAGCAGGGGAACTCTTACCGTCTCGTTTTCGTCATGAAGACGGTGAATAAATCTCAACCACAATCCACGCTGCACGGGCAGCACACATAGCATCATGAGCACATCGTTTGAACAACTGAATGACGCCGATCTCGAACTCGTCTCGGCCTATATCGACGGCGAAGTGACGGCGGAAGAACGCGCCGTGCTTGAGGCGCGGATAGAGCGCGAGCCTGCCCTGCGCGCCGCATTTGAGGAGTTGCAGGCAACGGTGCGACTGGTCCATGAACTGCCGCGCATGATCCCGCCGCGCTCCTTTACGATTGATCCGGCGAGCGCGCGGCCACGCTGGGCGGGCGCGTTCGGCTGGCTGCGCCTTGGTTCGGCGCTGGCGGCGGTGCTGCTGGCGCTCACCGTGACGTTCGATGTTGTTGGCAGCGGCGGCCTTGGTGGCGGAAGCGCGGCACCAGCGCCAGCCGCCGTCATGCGCGATCAGTCGACGGGCGGCGGAGCGAGCGGAGGTGCGAGCGCGGCGACCAACGCGCCAACCGCCAAAGAAGAAGGTGCAGCGCCGGAAAGCAGTGCCGCGAATAGCGCCGCAGCCGACCAGACCGCACCGACCAGCGCGCCCGCGTCTGGCGCAGCCCCGGAAGCGCCGCCCGCGTCCGGGCAAAACCCTTCGATCATGAGCCAGGCTGCGCCTGAGGAACAGGCCACGGAGACGGTGCAATCGACGGACAGCGGCATGTCAAACACATTCGCGCTGCGCAGCGCGGAGTCGCCAACCGCCGAGGCACCGGCGCAGAACGCCCCTGAATCAGCGACGGCCATGGCCGGCGGCGTTGCCGAGTCCGGCAGTTCATCGCCGGGGACGCAAGCGTTCGCGCAGCCCGCCCCGCAGCCGATTCCGCCCCAGGAGCCGTTACGCCCGCTGCGGCTCGTCGAGTTCAGCCTGGCTGCGCTTGCGCTGGTGCTGGGGTTGGCGGCGCTGTGGGCGGCGCGGCAGGGACGCAGGTAACACGCACCTGCTATAATGCCACCATGCAAGACACAGACATTTCAGCATCCACCAATCAATCGCCGCGCTGGCAGCAGTGGGTGCGTCCAACACTGATTGCTGCCGTCGCAATCCTCCTGAATGTGCTCGCGTACTATCTTATTCCGCCCAATTTCGCGCACCGCCTGGGCGCGTTCGGCTACCTGGGCGTGTTCATCATCACCTTTGTCGCCAACGCCACAGTTGTTGTACCCGTGCCATACATCGGGCTGATCGTGCGGATGGCGCAGATCATGGACGTTGGCGGCGTGGTGCTGGCGGGCGCGCTCGGCTCGGCCATGGGCGAATCGGTGGCGTTTTTCGTCGGGCGGGCGGGCCGCGAAACGATGAACGACACGCCGCTCTACCGTTGGGTGCAGCGGCAGATGAAGCATCCATGGCGCGCGTTTGCAGTGCTGTTCATGCTGGCCGCGCCGCCCAACCCGGCCTTTGACGTGGCTGGACTGACTGCCGGAGCGATGGGGCTGCCGTTCTGGCTGTTCTTCTGCGCCGTGTTCCTCGGGCGCGTGATTCGGATTGCCATTTTTGCGATGGGCGGCGCGTGGTTCACTGGTGGATAGGTGAGTGAGCGCACCAAAAGCCGTGCTATACTAGCGCTATCATACGCTCAAGTTTGGAGGAGCTGCCATGTCTGCTGCGGAAACCATGGACCTTGACCGGCAATATGTGCTGCAAACTTATGTACGCCCGCCGTTCGTGCTGGAGCGCGGCGAAGGGTGCTATTTGTACGATACCGAAGGCCGTCGCTACCTCGATTTTGTGGCGGGCATCGCCGTGAACGCGCTCGGCTACGGCGACTCGGCGGTGACGCAGGCAATCGCCGAGCAGTCGCAGGCGCTGATCCACGTTTCAAATCTGTATTACACCGAGCCTTCCGCCGAACTTGCGCGCATGCTGGTGGAAACATCGTTCGCCGACCGCGTGTTTTTCAGCAACAGCGGCACGGAGGCGATCGAGGGCGCGCTGAAATTCGCGCGCAAATTCGCCTACGAGCACCACAAAAAGGACAAAACGACGATCGTGTCGTTCACTGGCTCGTTTCATGGCCGAACGATGGGCGCGGTGGCAGTTACGTCCAAGGAAAAATACCGCGAGCCGTTTGCGCC
>DASTWM010000484.1:0-9272 GCA_035765855.1 Roseiflexaceae bacterium | reverse complement strand
GGATGCATGGCTTTTTCGAGCGGAATGGATCCGCCGAAACCGCCGCCGTCCGCCTTTTTAACTGAATCAAGCCCGACAAAGGCGATGTGCTGTGCTTCGGTGCTGACGCCCGCCGCCGCAAGAACCTCGCGCAACGGCACGCCGCCCCATGTTGCGTTGCCGATGGCCTGAATATTCCACGGCGTTTCGCCGGGAATCTCGGCAACGTCGATCAACTCCTGCCGACGATTGCCCGCGCACTCCAGTGTCGCCGTGACTGTCACATGCGGGAAGTCGCGCCGCAGCGCGTCAAACGAGAGGCTGAGCGGGCGCTGTACCAGCCCATCGACAATCAGCCGAAAGCTCTCGGCATCAATCTGCGGTATGGGCCCATGATTGCGGATATAGAAGAGATCGACCGGCGTTAGAAATGACTGCCGCAGCAGTTCAGGCGTTGGTTCGGCATTGTATGGATCGTTCGTCAGGACGATCATGCCGGGGTGCTTGGCTTCATTACCCATGTGCGTCTCCACAAGTGTGCGCATTACGTCGCGCACGCATCAAAACGTCGTTGTACATCAGCAGGATCGATGCCGTCCGGCGTGCCAATCAGCACGATCTGCGTGTGTGGCGGCTTGTCGCCCCATGGCTCGCCGCGCGCAAACGCCACCCGCTTGCCGACCAGTTGCACGATGCTGCGCCGATCGGGCGACTCATGCAGCGCCAGCACGCCTTTCGCGCGAAAAATCGTTTCAGGCAGCGTTTGGAAGGCGCGCTGCACGGCGGCAAACCGCAGCGGCTGGTTGGTTTCGTAGCTCCATGTGGCGAATGCATGACGAATGACGGATGACGATAGTTCATATTCATCATTCGTCCTTCGCCCTTCATCCTTCGTCAGATTACTGCCCAGTATGATTTCCCACGGCACCTGCCCATGCGTCGTTTCCAGCAGGCGCGCATTCGGCACCAGCATGTGAACCCATTCCCGCAAGCCTTGCAGCAGATTCGGCGTCGCCAGATCGACCTTGTTGATCACCACAATATCGGCGGCGGCGATCTGATCTTCAATGAGATCGGCGTAGTCGGGCTGCTCGCGCACCTGCTCGGCATCCACCACGGCGATGATCGCGTCGAGCCGCACCAGCGAGCGCAGCATGGGCCGCGTGAAGGTCGTCACCACCGCCACCGGATCGGACACGCCGCTGCATTCGATCAGGATATGTTCTGGCGGTTCCGGTCGCTGCAACACGTCGAACACCGTGCGCAGCAAATCCTCGCGGATGGTGCAGCAGATACAGCCGTTGCGCAGGCTAATCGCGCCCTCCTCCACGCCGACGACTAACTGCGCGTCGATGTTGATCGCGCCGAAATCGTTGGCCAGCACCGCCACGCGCATGCCGTGCGCGCCGCGCAGCACATGGTTGAGCAGCGTGGTTTTGCCCGCGCCGAGAAAGCCGGTCAGCAGCGTGATGGGAGTGGGGGAATGTGAATGCTCTGTCATAGTGTAAGCGTAGAGCGTAAAGCGTAAAACGTAACCGGCAGATGCAGAAATATCTTGTCATGGCGAACGGAGTGAAGCATCTCAGTGATGAACATGAAATGTTCCGCTCCGCTCACCATGACAAAGACGATCCATATTCGTCACGCATTGCGCATCACGTTTTATGAATCACGCCATATTCTCAATGTCTACCGCATCAATCTCGTCGGCGGGCATGAACCCGAACACGCGGCCATAGAAATAGAGCTCGGCCTCTAATGCGCGCTTGATGGTCTCGGCGCGGCGGAAGCCATGGCCCTCGCCCTCGAACTCCAGCAAAGCAACCGGCAGACCCTTGTTGCGCAGCACATCCACCACAAGCTCGGACTGATTCGGCGGCACGACTTTGTCGTCCAGCCCTTGCAGGAAGATCATGGGCGCGTTGATCTGGTCGACATAATTGATCGGCGAGCGCTCTTTGTACAACGCTTTCTTTTCAGGATACGGGCCGACCAGTTGCTCAAGGTAGCGCGACTCGAATTTGTGCGTGTCGCGCACGAACACTTCAAGTTCGCTCAGCCCGAAATAGCTCGCGCCAGCCTTGAACGCATCGCGGAAGGTCAGCGCGCACAGCGTCGTGTAGCCGCCCGCGCTGCCGCCGGTGATCGCCAGCCGCTCGCCGTCCACCAGCCCCTGATCGGCCAGGTAGCGCGCGCCGTTGACACAGTCGTCCACGTCCACCACGCCCCACTGGCCGTACAGCCGCTCGCGGTATTCGCGCCCGTAGCCGGTGCTGCCGCCGTAATCCACATCCAGCACGGCAAAGCCGCGGCTCGTCCAGTATTGAATGCGCAGATCGAACGCGGCGGATGTTGCGCTGGTTGGCCCGCCATGGCTCTTGACGATCAGCGGCGGCAGTTCGCCGTCCGGCGCGTGGTACAGCTTGTTCTTGGGCGGGTAGAAGATGCCGTAAGCCGTCAGGCCGTTTTCGGTCGGGAACTCAATCGACTGCGGCTCGGACAGGTAGCCTTTGTCAATCTCCAGGTCGCTGGAACGGCGCAGCGCCACGGTGTCGCCGGTGCGCAGATCATGGTCGTACAATGCCGTTGGCGCGGTTGGCATGCCGCCCAGGAACACCGCGCGGTGGCCCTGCACGCGGATGCCGTCCAGGCTGGTAAATGGCGTTGGCACCCATGTCAGATGGCCGCTGTCTGGCTCCAGCACCACGACATGGCCGATGCCGTCTTTGCTCACGGTCGCGATCACATGGCCGTCGGCGTCGATGCCGTAGGTCGACATGCCGAACACCCACTGCGGCACGCCCCATTCGGCCTCCATCGGCGCGAGCGCCTGCGCCTCGCCGTTGTGCCAGCGGTACATGTTCCACCAGCCGGTGCGATCGGACACAAAGAACAGCGTGCCATCCGGCCCCCATTGCGGCTGAAAGATCGACTCACGCCTGCCGCCGGCGATGTTTACGGCGTTGGTGATGCTGCCGTCCGCCGCCAGTTCGCCGAGCCACAGCTCCGTGCCGTCCCACGGCATGTTGGGGTGCTGCCATTCCAGCCACGCTAGCCGCGTGCCGTCCGGGCTGAGTGTCGCGTAGCCATAGAAGTCCGAGCCGGAGCGCAGCACCGTCACTTCGCCCTGGCCGTCCATGTCCACAGCCACCAGCTCGTTCACAGCCTCGCCGCCCTTGCTATGGTCCTCGCGCACGCAGATCAGCCGGTTGCGCTGCTGGTCAGCCAGTAAATCGCCGTAGCGCACGTTCGCTTCGGGCGTGATCGGGCGCGGCTCGCCGCCGCGATCCACGCGGTACAGGCGATTGTCGCTGAAGTTCGAGAAGAATAGCACGCCGTTGGCGACGGTATATGCCCCGCCACCGTATTCATGGACGCGCGTGCGGGCATTAAACGGCGGCGGCACGAGGTCGGTAGTGCTGCCATCGGCGGCGCGGCGCACGACGACGCTGCGACCATTTTCCGACGCGCGATTTTCAATCCAGTATACGGTATCGCCATCTATGTGCGGCTCGCCCAGGCCGACGCTGTCCGCCGTGATCATGTCAACGGTGATCGGCGAGCGCCACGCGCCGTAAGGTGCGGTCTGTGTATCGGTCATGGAAAAACTCCCTTTCTAAAGGAAGAAAGCGAAAAGCAGAATCAATCCGCGAAGACACGCGAAGCGCATGGATCTAATTCGTTTTCGCGTTCTTCGCGTCCTTCGCGGATCATCCTTCGAAAATCATTGTAGCCCAACGGCTTTACGTTGACAAACTGGCCGATGAGGGGCATGATACCGGCGATAAAGGTTTGCGAGGTAACGCATGACTCATTATCCAGCATACATTCAGCGATTGCTTACGGAAGCGCGCGACGAGGGCCAGTGGTATGGCAGCCAGGCCGACGCGGCGGCGAAGTGCTATGAGGTGTTGGCGCTCTTTCCCGATCACCGCGAGGCTTCCGAGCTTGTTTATGCATTGTTCCGCGATCCATGGCTGATTTACGATAATCGTGTGGCGCTCCAGCAGCAGATCGACGAATGGGATGACCGCCCATGGCAGCAGCGCCGCCGCGCCGCGCTGGCCTTTCGTTTCATGAGCCGCTGGGAGGGCTGGCATGACGATGATATTCGCAGCGAAAGCGGGCCGCCCGATGTGGCGGAGTTGCTCGATCAGGGCAAAGGCTACCTGATTTCGGCCTACTGCCTGGGCGATGAAGCGTCCGGCGACGCGGCGTGGCCGTTGTTCGTGCAGGCGATGGCGACCGCGCGCGATCCGCTGGCAACCATGCTGTGGGTCGGCGCATGCTATGCCGACATGGGCTTCTTCGCCGACGCCGCCGAGGTGCTCATGGCGCTCTGCGCTCGCTACGATTCTTCGGCAAGTTCAGTGCAGTTCGCTGGCCGTTTGCTGGCCGAGGTGCGCTGGTGGCGCGACAATTTCTATCGTCTGCCGTGGATGCCGCCGCCCGGCACCGGCACGCGCTACTGGCGCATGATGGCGTTTGTCGATCCGGAGGCGGCCAGCGATGACGATGTGCTGGAGGAACTGCGCGCCCGCGCCGCCGCGCAGGGACATGTCACGCCGCCGCAACTGCTCGATCCGCGCACGGAACGGCGCATTCTTGGCATGCTGCCGCGTTTCGCTGCGCCGCCAACGTCTGATCTGGTCGATTGGAGCTTCCTGGATGCCGACAATGGGCAGCCCGGCGATCCGCCGCCGTGGGCGCAGCGCATGCTGCAACTCTTTCCGGGCGAGATGGCCGAGGACATGGCCCGGCGCTACCGCTGGACGCGCACGATTCCGCCGCCCGACGAGCCGCGCCGCTACAATCCCGACGAGCCGCCAGAAAGCCGTGACGATCAGTTTGACGAAGATGACTGGCTGGACGACGGCGACGACGACTGGCATGGCGGGGATGACGAGCCGTTCTAGTTATTCCTGGCGCTCAGGAATATTGCCATGACTCAGCGCGGTCAGCACGCCCGCGCGCCCGACCAGCCCAACCAGCCGCCCCTGCGCGTCTACCACCGGCAGCCGCTTGACGCGATGGCGAATCATCAGGCGCACCGCTTCGGCAGGCGCGGTGTCCGCTGTCACGGTGATGGTATTACTCGACATAACATCGGATGCTGTTCGCCCCTGAGCGGCAACTTCCAGGCCTGCCGGGCGCTGGCCGCCGCCGAACCATGCCACCAATGATCGCACCATGCCGGGATGCACGCGGCGGGCGGCGCGCTCGATCAGGTCGCCGTCGGTGATGATGCCGACCACCTGGCGCTCGTCGTCGATCACGACCACGCGCCGCTTCTCGTTCGCCACAAGCTGTGTCAGCACTTCCGTCAATGGCGTGTCGCGATGCACCGTCGGCACGTCGCGCAGCATGATTGCGGCGACGGTTGTGGGCGCGCCCGCTGGCATCTGTAGCGCCTCACTGGGCCGTTGGCGCAATCCTTCGGCGACCGTCGCCAGCAGATCGGAGCGGCTGACGATGCCGATTAGCCGCCGCGCTTCATCCACGACCGGAATGCGCTTGAGGCCGTGCTGCGCCATGGTCGCCGCCGCTTTGGCGAGAGGCGTGGTTGCCGCCAGCGTCACCGGCTGGGGCGTCATCAGGTCGGCAGCCCGCTGAGGTCGCGCCGCCAGTTCTGCCACATGATGAGCGCGCTCCGCCAGCGGGAGCGCCCGCTGCACCGCAACCGATAGGCTCGTCGCGCCGCGCTCGATCAGATCGCCGTCGGTGATAATACCGACGACATGGCGCTGGTCGTCAATCACCGGCAGCGCCCGCAGCGCGCGGTCGATCAGCAGCGTCACAATTTCGCTGACCGGCGTGTCGGTCCGCACGGCGGCAACATCATGAGTCATGACATCGGCGACGTGCAGGTGCGGCGGGAACGGGCCGACCGGGCGCGACGAATACTTGATGACCTCGACTGGCAGCACCGTAATCAGGCCTTCCGTCACCATGGCCGTGAGTTCTGGCAGCACGCGCGCCACCCGGTCAGCCCGGTCGACAAACGTTACCACAATCGGCAGATCGCTGCTGAGTTCTACGAGCGAGGCGGTGTGGATGCGGCTGTGCGCGCCGAAGCCAGCCAGCCCGCGCAGCACCGTGCCGCCCGCGCAGCCGTGACGCTTCAGCAATTCCAGGATCGCCAGGTACAAAGGCCGTCCATGCCAATGATCGTTTTCGCCCAGAAAAATCCAGACTTGTTGGGCCGGGCCATTAAGTTCCATTGCGAGCACCTCATCACGGAGCAAGCGCGCGGGCCAGCGCCGCGCCGAGCATGACGCTCGTCAGCCCAAGCGCAAGGCTTCCAAGTGCGTTCAGCGCGCAGGCAAGATAGTTGCCGTCGTTTAACAGGCCGACTGTTTCATAGGAAAAGGTCGAAAAGGTCGTGAAGCTGCCGCAAAAGCCAGTCGCGATCAGGAGCCGCATCTGCGGGCTAATCGCCAGCCGCTCGGTGGCGAGCGTGAGAAAGCATCCCAGAATGAAGCTGCCCAGCACATTGATGATCAGCGTGCCGTACGGAAACGCCGTGCCGAAGCGCGCCGCCGCCCAGATAGTCATATAATACCGCAGTGTCGCGCCCGCGGTTGCGCCAATCGCGAGAATCAAAATCGTCGTCATTACCTCATGTCTCCGCAGCCAGTGCAGCCGATACCAGCGTCGCTCAAGGTTGATTTCATCCAATGCGTGCGGCGCGTTGTGTATGTGGCGCTGTTCGCCCTCAGAACGTTCCATCCGCTCGTGCCTTTCGTGGATCGCACAACAAAAAAAGCTTCTACTGTTGATCATGCACTGATCAAGCAAGTAGAAGCTATCAGCCGTTTGGCGTTACGCGAGCTTCATCGCGTGGATTTATCCTGCATAGGGCCGAATCTCGCCACAGAGGACACCGAGATCACCGAGGGTGTAGCTCGATAGAATAGTCTGTGTGCGCTGTGGCAAAAGTTCAAACGGTACCCGGGCAAAAACGTTGCTCCATTATAGCGCCGTGCGCGCAAAACGCAAAATCTGCAATCTGCAATAATACTAGCGGAAACGGCCAGCCGCGCCGCGCAGCACCGTCTGCACCTCCTCAGGCGTCACCAGCGCGATGTCGCCGGGAATGCAGCGCTTGAGCGCCGCGACGGCATTGCCACAAGTCAGCGGGTGGGCGCTGAAGGCGTTGCCCGCCGCGGTGCCTTGCGTTTCGCTCAGGTAGGCATGCAAATATCCGGCGGCAAATGCATCGCCCGAGCCGAAGCGCGACGTGCCTGCCGATGGGAAAACCGGCACATGCGTGAACGTGCCTTCATGAAGTTGGGCCGAGCCTTCGCCGCCGAGTGTCAAAATCAGCGTCTGCTTCGGATGGTCCGCCCCGAAGCGCCGCGCCATCTGGCGCAGAATCGTCTCGGCGCTGCCGGAGAAGCCCCAGATCTCCGCCGCATCCTCGCGCGTGCAGAACAGCAGCGTGGCCGCGCGGCATGCCTCCTCAATGCCAGCGGCGGCTTCCTGCGGCGACCACAGCTTGGCGCGGTAGTTGATGTCGAACGAGATCGGCACGTTGTGTTCCTGCGCGTGAGTCAGCATGCGCCGCCATGTTTCGCGCGCTCCGTCGCTCAGCGCGGGCGTGATGCCGGTCAGGTGCAGTAAATGCGCGTTCTCGATCAGAGTAAGATCGACCGCGTCCGGGTCGATCAGGGCTACGGCGGAGTGGGCGCGGTCGTACTGCACCTGCACGCCGAGCGGACTGGCGGCTTCTTCGGCGTAATACGTGCCGACCCGCGCCGTCGCGTCGGCCCACACGACATGCGACACGTCCACGCCCTGGCGGCGCAACTCCCCGGCAATCTTGCGTCCCGGCGCAGTGGCAGGCAGCACCGAAATCCAGGCGCACTGCCGACCGAGCCGCGCAAGGCATGCCAGCAGGTTCGACTCGGTTCCGGCGACAAACATATTGAGCGTGGTTGATTCTTCAAGCCGGATATTGGGCGGCGGGCTGAGCCGCAGCATCGTTTCACCAAAACTCACAACATCGTAGCGCATGCATATTTCCTCTTTTAACTTCCACAACTAGCCTATCTTAATGCCCCGCGCGATTTTGTCAACGCCGCTGCTCACTGGCCGAGCGCGTCGGCTGGCCCCCATGGCGCGAGCGCTACTGTGCCGTATGGATTGAAGATAATGTCGTCCTCACGCGCGGCGAAGCGCCACATCTTTCGCACTAACTCATGCTTTATTTCCTGATATTCCTGCTGATCGGCGAGGTTTTCTAGCTCGTGCGGGTCGCGCCGCAGATCGTACAGTTCGTCGAAATCGAAGCCGTTGTAAACATATTTGTATTCTGCCGTCGCCACAATCCGCTGCGAGTAATACAACTCCACGCCGTTCATCTGGCTGTAGAATGCATCCGGCCAGTCAGCGGGGGTGGCGGTTCCGCGCAGAAACGGCACCAGGCTGCGCCCGCTGAGATCAGGCGGCGGCGCGATGCCAGCCAGTTCCATGAAGGTCGGCGCGAAATCGGCCAGCGTGACCGTGGCATCGACGGTGCGATTCGGCGCGGCAATTCCAGCCGGCCAGCGCGCGATGCACGGCACATGGTACGCCTCGCGGAAGGCTGGCACGCCTTTCAGATACAGCCCATGCGCGCCGCAATAGTCGCCGTGGTCCGAAAGAAACAGCACCAGCGTATCGTCGGCCTGCCCGGTCGCATGGAGCGCGTCGAGCACGCGCCCTAACAAATCGTCCTCGTAAGTGCAATAGGCCCAGTAATGCGCGATCGACTCGCGCACCTCCTGCTCAGTGAGTTGGTCCCAGTACTGGCGGCGCATGCGCTGGTACACGCGCGGCTTATCGTCAAGCGAATCGTGATAACTGGCAGGCAGCGGAATCGCCGCCGGATCGTAGCGTTGCAGATAGCTTTCCGGGACGACGAACGGGTCATGCGGGCCGATCATGCCGACGAACAGCAGCCATGGCTGGTTGGATGCTGCCAGGCGCGGCAGCGCATCCACCGCCGCCTGAACCACTTGCTCGTCATGATTTAGCGCGTCCACAGCGCGCATCCGTTCGTCCGGCACGCTGTCATACAGTTGATTATCGCCCCAGCCCGGGCGCACAATCTGCCCATGACAGCGCGGATTTTCTTGCTCCGGCTGCCGGGCCTGCGCGCGCCAGTCATTGATCGAGCGCCCATGATGCGTGCCGCGCTTTGATGTGACGATCAGTTCTTCCCATCCGCGGTCGGCGGGCGTTTCGGCGGCGCTGACATGCCATTTGCCAGCGAAACTCAGATGATAGCCCGCCGCCCGCAGCGGCTCGGC
>DASTWM010000483.1:0-11010 GCA_035765855.1 Roseiflexaceae bacterium | reverse complement strand
CGCCTGCTGGTGTACCCGCGCCCGCCACCTGATTGCCGATCCCATGCGCCCCGTTGGCGTGCGCGATTACACGCCCTACGACTCGATCAAGGACGTACACTGGACGGCGACGGCGCGCACCGGCACGCTGCAAACGCGGGTCTATGAGACGACTACCGCGCGCGAGTTGGCGATTTTCCTCGATCTGGACAGCTTCGAGCAATACTGGCAGGGCATTGACGAGGAGCAGACCGAGCGCATGATTAGCGCGACAACGACGCTCGTGCAAACTGGCTTTGATGAGGGCTACGCGGTTGGCCTGTATGTAAATGGCGCGCTTGCCGAGCTGGTGCAGATGCCGCCCAGCCGTGGCCCGGCTCAGCTTGGGCGCATTATGGAAACGCTGGCGCAACTCACGCCGTATTCGGTCACATCCATGGCGCACCTGCTGCGGCTTTCCACCGGCAACCTGCCGTGGGGCGCGACGCTGCTGCTGGTGAGTTGCATCGCGCCGGAAAAGACGCAGGCGGCGTTGGCGCGGCTGGCAAAGCGCGGGCGCAGCGTGTCATGGATCTTTCTCGGTGAGGACAAACCACCGCGCGTGCCGGGCGTGGTCGTTCATCACGCGCCGCCGGTACAGGATTGGAAGCGAGGTAAGAATTATGAGTTATGAGTGTTGAGTGAATTGCCGTTCTTTCGATGTGCTTTCGCCTAAAACGAGAAACATGGACATAAAACGTAAAGCGTAAAATTCAAAACTCAAAACTTTTATGATTTCCTGGCAACGAACATTCTATATTTTCGGCCTGGCCGTGCTGGAAGCCACGCTTGCCTCGCTGGTGCTCACCGTCATCGGGCTGCCCGCCTGGAGCGTCATGATCGGCGTGGTGCTGGCTGGCGCGCTGGCGGATTGGCTGGCGCAGCGCTGGCTCCGCGCTGAACGGCAGGCACCGGTGTTATTCGGGCTGGGCCTGCTGTTCGGCCTGTGGGCAGTCAAGGCGCAGTGGAGCGGTGATTATGGCGTCCCGTCGAATTGGGGCGTGGCATGGGAGCATCTTTTCACGATCGGCGGCCAGTCTGCGTCGGCGTACGCGCTGCTGTTCGTCACCATGTACGCCTTCTGGCGCGGCACACGGCTGCTCAACCATGACAGCGGTAGTTTGCATCGGCTGTTTGGCCGCTCAATTGTCGGTATTCTGGTTATTATCGGCGTCGGCGGCCTCCTTGGCGCGATGCCCGCCGCGCATGTCGCGCAGGCAACTACACAGGTATTCGTGTTCTTCTGCGTCGGTCTGCTGACAATTGCGCTTGCCGATGCGGCGGAGAACAACGATACGCAGTTGCGCCGCGTTGATTGGCGCGGCTTTGCAACGCTGGCCGGCGCGGTGCTGCTGGTGCTGCTGCTCGGCCTGCTGACGGCGTCGCTGTTCGGCGATCAGGCGGCGGTCGTTGCGCGAACGATCTGGCAGGTAATTGTGCTGGTGATATTGTTGGTCATGTCGCCTATTTTGCTTGCGTTGGGAGCGATTATTACGTGGATCATGAGCCTCCTGCCGCTTGCGGAAGCCTCGCGCTTGCTTCAGCAACAGCAGCTATTGCAGCAGCAACAGCAGTTTCAAGCCTTGCAGGAAGCGACCGGCGTTCCGGACTGGCTGGCCGTGCCGACACAAATTTTCTGTGCGGTGGTGCCGCTGCTGCTCTTGCTGGCGCTGTATATCTTCATGCGCCGCCGCCCGGCCCGCCGCGCGAATGAGGACGAACAGCGCGAGTCGCTGCTGAGTTGGCGCGGCGTCATGGCCGATGTGCGCGATCTTTTGAGCGGGCTGCGTTCGCCGTTTGGCAGCAAGGTTGGCTTGCGCGCGGCGCTTGACTGGCTGCATGGCGACGATCCGGTGACGCGCATTCGGCGCAGCTATATTCATCTGCTATTGAGAGGTGAGGAGCGCGAGGTTCCTCGTCACGCGACGCAGACGCCGCACGAATACGAAGCGCCCGCGACCAGCATGCTGCCGCGTGCCGCCGCTGCCATCGCCCGGCTGACCCGCGCCTACGAGCGCGCGCGCTACCATCCGTCCGGCACGACCGCCGCCGATGCGGATGCCGCCGAGCAGGCGCTGCGCGAGATTAACCAGACAACACGATGATGGGAAATGCAGTACAATAGGAATAGATTTCTGCTGTATTTCATTTGATGCGCTAGGCGGTTACATAAGGAGCGAACGATGCAAGATGTATTGCCTGCAATCGAAGAATGGCGCGGGCGCGGCGAGCAGGTCGCGCTTGCGACGGTAGTGCGGACGTGGGGATCGTCGCCGCGCCGCGTGGGCGCAAAGATGGCCGTGTCGTCCGAGGGCAGCATCGCTGGCTCGGTGAGCGGCGGCTGCATCGAGGGCGCGGTGTTCGATGCGTGCCAGGACGCGCTGAAGACTGGAAACTCGCGGCTGCTGCACTTCGGCGTGGCCGACGACGACGCATGGGAAGTCGGGCTGGCGTGCGGTGGCATGATCGACGTGTTTGTGGAGCCGCTCGTATAGCGGACGATGGACGAAAGACGATAGACGATAGCTTTGCGCTTGTCCGTCGTCCATCGTCCATCGTCCTTCATCAAATATATGCTTTATGAAGCCCTAAAAGCCGCGATTGAAGCCGAGCAGCCGGTTGTTGTTGCGACGATCATCGGCGGCATGGAGCCAGTCGGCGCGAAGTTGCTCATCCGCGAAGATGGTTCGACGCTGGGCAGTCTTGGCGACAACGCGCCGCAGCAAGACATTATTCGCGATGCGCTGGCCATGCTGGAGCGCCATGAAACCGGCATCCGCACGTATTCATCACCGGCAGGCGATCTTGAGGTGTTCATCGAGAGCTACCCGCCGCCGCCGGTCATGTTTATCGTCGGCGCGGTCCACATCGCTATTGCGCTGGTCACTTTCGCCAAGACACTCGGCTTCCGCGCGGTGGTGGTGGATGCGCGCGGTGCGTTCGCGACCGAAGAACGTTTCGCGCATGCCGACGAGCTTGTGCTGGCATGGCCGGACGAGGCACTTGATGGACGCCTGAACAGCAACAGCTACGTGGTGCTGCTGACCCACGATCCGAAGCTGGACGACCCGGCGATCTTGATGGCGCTGCGCAGCCCGGCGCGTTACATTGGCGCGCTCGGCAGCCCCAAAACGCATGCCAGGCGGCTGGAGCGCTTGCGGGCGGAAGGCATGACTGAGGAACAATTAGCGCGCCTGTACGCGCCGGTCGGCCTGAAGCTCGGCGCGGCCACTCCCGAAGAGATCGCCGTCAGTATCATTGCCGAAATTGTGGCCGCGCAGCATGGCAGGCATGTCACGGTGAGCAAATGAGCAAAGAGCGAATGCGGCGTAGAGCGGATGCGGGCGTACAGACGCTCCGCCGGAGCGTCTGTACTTTGTCCATCGTCTGCCCCTCAGTGCCATGATGATAGCCGGAATTATTCTTGCCGCTGGCTCGGCGTCGCGCATGGGCCAGCCGAAGCAACTGCTTGACTGGCATGGCCGCCCGCTGGTGCGCGTGGCAGCCGAGGAAGCGCTGGTATCCTCGCTCGACCATGTGCTCGTCGTGCTGGGCAGCGCCCGCGACGAAGTTGCGACGGCGCTCGCCGGTCTGCCGTTGCGGCTCATTGAGAACGTGGACTACGCCGCAGGGCAGAGTACTTCGTTACGTGCTGGTATCGCCGCGCTTGAGCAGGACGTAGCGGCGGCCATGATCTTGTTGGGCGACCAGCCGTTCGTGACGGCGGCAATCATCGACCGGCTGGTTGACGCATGGCGAACGAGCGGCGCGGCAATCGTCGCGCCCAGTTTTCGCGGGCAGCGCGGCAATCCGGTGTTGTTCAGCCGCGCCGTGTTCCCCGAATTGCTGGCTGTCACCGGCGACCGTGGCGCGCGAGATGTGCTGCGGGCCGACCCGGCGCGGATCGAGCTTGTGCCATTCGACGACGCCCGCCCGCTCGTTGACATCGACACGCCCGAAGAGTACCAGCGCCTGAGAGAATTAAACCACGAAGACACGAATCGCACGAAGAGTTAAGAGTGAAAAGCTAAAAGTGAAAAGTTATCCTATAAATGCTATGCTGTTGAAGCTTGTAATTTTCATTTGCACCTTGAATTTATGATTTCTACAGCTTTGTGTTCTCCGTGCCTTTGTGGTAGAAAAACGTTATGTATCAAACAATTGTATCGCCCGAAGAAGCTATCGGCCACATCCTGCGGCACAACCTGACCGACGCGCATGGCCACAAAGCGCTCGCCAAAGGGCATAAGCTCGTCGCCGAAGATCTGGAAAAGCTGCGCTCCATGGGGCTGCAATCCGTGCCGGTGGCCGTGCTGGAGCCGGGCGACGTGCATGAGAACGAAGCGGCCCGCCGTCTGGCGGAGGTGGTAGGCGGGGCGGGCGTCCGCATGTCCAAACCGGCGGGCGGGCGGGTGAACCTGCTGGCCGAGGCCGATGGCGTGGCGCAGATCGACGCCGAGGCGCTGCTGCGTATCAATGAGCATGATGGCATGACGGTGGCGACCGTGCCAACCAACACGCTGGTGCGCGCCCGTAAGCGCGTGGCGACGATCAAGATTATTCCGTTTGCTGTGCCGGAAGGCGCGCTGGCCGAAGCCGAGGCGGCGGCGCGCGGCGGCGGCGCAGTCGTGTCATTGCGCCCGCTGCGCTCGTTGAACGTCGGTGTGATCATGGTTGGCAGCGCGGCGGCCCGCGAGCGGATCGAGCATAGCGTGTTTCCGGCGGTGGAAGGCCGTGTGGACGATCTCGGCTCGACGGTTGGCATGACGCGCTATGTGCCGCCGGATGAAGGCCCAGTTGCCGAAGCGATCTGTGAGCTCGCGCAAGCCAGCGCGCAACTCATTATTATCGTTGGCGAAACCTCGATCATGGACCGCGATGATGTGACGCCGCGCGGCGTTCGGCGGGCGGGTGGGCGAATCGAACATTACGGCGCGCCGGTCGAGCCGGGCAACTTGCTCCTGATCGCATACCTGAATGAAGGCATGGACGCGCCGCTGCCGGTTGTTGGCGCGCCGGGCTGCGTGCGCTCGCGCGACACCAATATCGTTGATCTGGTGCTGCCGCGCCTGCTGGCGGGCGAACAGATCACCAAACGCGACATTGTTGCGCTTGGCCATGGCGGATTATTGGATTAAAGCAGAACAGTGAACGAACAGAATCTCTTTGGTTCTCAGTTCTCGGTTCTTGGTTCCCTGTTCTCTATTCTTTGTTCTTTGTTCTCTCCGTGTGCTATACTACTGGTCGCAAGGTTTTAGCAAGGAGTACATCCATGCCTTCCGTATCCGTTCCGATCGTGACCGAGCAAACGCCGCGCGGCGAGCGCTCGTCTGATCTTTTTTCACGCATGCTGCAAGAGCGTGTCATCATGCTCGGCACACCTATAGATGAAGACGTATCCGCCTCGATTGTGGCGCAGTTGCTGTTCTTGCAGCACTCCGACCCCGAGCGCGACATCTGGTTTTATATCAACAGCCCCGGCGGCAGCGTCCGCGACGGACTAGCGATCTACGACACGATGCGTTTGATTGCGCCGGACGTGAACACCGTCTGCATTGGGCGCTCCGGCAGCATGGCGACGATTCTGCTGGCGGGTGGCACCAGGGGCAAGCGCTTTTCGCTGCCGAACGCAACCATTCACTTCCATCCGGCCGGCGGCGGCGCGGAAGGCTACGCGCCCGACATGGAGCGCATGGTGCAGGAGTTGCTGCGCATTCAGCACGTCGGCAACGAGCTGCTGGCCGCCGACACCGGCCACACGCTTGAAGAAATCTACAATGACTTTAGCCGCGACCGCTTCATGAGCGCAGTGGAGGCCAAAGAGTACGGCTTCATTGACGAAATTATGGAGCCGCAGCGCTAACGCCGCGCCCATGCTGATGCTGCTGAACACCCTGCGAATGTTGGCTCTGCCGTCGCAGGGTGTTCTGATTCTGAGGATGTTTTGTTTGGAGGAAACATGGTTGGTTCAGGGTTTTTAGGCTATGTGCTGCGCGTGTATGCCTACGCGCTGCCGCTGTATATCACATGGATCATCGGCATTGTGCTGGTATGGCGCTACCGCGACCGGCATCCGGGCAGCGTGCGGCTGGCGCTGATCGGCCTGATGATCGCGTTGTTCGCGTTGCTGGTGTTCACGCCAATTAATGCATTGCTGCCGTTTTTGTTCATGGGCAGCAGCAGCACAGCTAACAATCTGGCTTTGTATAGTTTTCTGTCGAGCTTTGTGCAGACGCTGCTGCAAGCTGTAGGCTGGGCATTTGTGATAGCGGCGCTGGTGCGCGCATGGCGCAGTATGCCTGCCACGTATACAGATATGGAGCGGGTAGAATAAGGAGCAGCCATGCGTCCACTGACGGCGAGTGTGGTTGGCGGCGGCATGGGCGGCACGTTGAGTTTGCGCGCGCTGGCGGCCTCGGATGATTTTCAGCTTGTCGCGGCGGCAGACTTGCGGCCCGATGTGTGCCAGCGGCTGTCCGACGAATTTCCCGGCATTCAAACATTTACTGATTACCGCGCCATGTTCGCGGCATGCCCGACCGATGTGGTCTGTGTGAGCACCTACCCGCCGAGCCATGGGCCGATCGCGCTTGAGGCGCTGGAGCTTGATCTGAAAGGGATTCTGGTGGAGAAGCCGCTCGGCCACACCGCCGCGTCCGGGCAGCGCATTCTGGATGCGATCAAAGCCAAAGGGCTGTCGGTGGCCGTGCCGCATGGGCTGCTCGCGCGCAAAACGCCGTGCGAGATCATCGAGCGCGTGCAGCATGGCGAAATCGGCACGCTAAAGCTGGTCGAGATTCAATGCGCCGGCTGGGACATCATCAATGCTGGCATTCACTGGCTGCATTTCTTCGTTTCATTAACGCGCAACGAGCCGATGGCCTCCGTCATGGCGCTGTGCGACGCCAGCACGCATACCTATCGTGACGGCATGCAGGTCGAAACGATTGCGGTGACGTATGCCCAAACGCAAAGCGGTATTCGTGTGGTTATGAACACCGGCGATTACGTTCATGTTAATGCTGAGGGCAAGAACACGCTGTTCCGCATCATCGGAACGCAGGGCCAGATCGAGTTCTGGGGCTGGGAAAATGGATACCGGCTGCTCAACGCTGAACACCCGGACGGCGCGCTCATAACGCCCGAAGAGTTTGCCGTGAGCGGTCATCAGCGCCACCTTGAGCGCATGGCGCAGATGATTCGCAGCGGCGAAGTTGATTATTCGCTTGCCGATGCCTCGCTGCAGGCGCTCGAAATCTGCGAAGGCGCGTACCTGTCGAGCAAGTATCGCGCGCAGGTGACATTTCCGATAGCTGATTGGAGCGCGCCTGCGCCTTCCGATTGGGAGCCGGGCGAGCCCTACTCCGGCAGCGGCGGCGGGCGTGACGGACGTACATTGTAGCGGTTAAGGATAGGCCACAGAGATCACAGAGCGCATGGAGATGTTTTTTCCTCAGTGTTCTCTGTGATCTCTGTGGCTGAATCAATCATGAGGATTTGCACCATGGCAGCGACTGAATTGGCGATCATTGGCGGTGGCTGGCGCACCGAGTTTTTCATGCGGGTGGCGCAGGCGCTGCCGGAGCAGTTCCGCGTGTCGGGCGTGCTCGTGCGTAACGTCGAAAAGGCACAGCGCTTCGCGCAAACATGGAACGTGCCAACGCACCAATCGCTTGACGAGTTGCTGCGCTCGCGGCCCAGCTTCGTCGTCGTGAGCGTTCCATGGCCGGTTGCGCCGCAACTGCTGCGCGAACTGGCGGAGCGTGGCATGCCCGCGCTGTGCGAAACGCCGCCCGCACCTGATCTCGACGAGTTAGCCGCGCTCCAGACGCTGGCGCAGCAGGGCGCGCGGATTCAGGTCGCTGAACAGTACATCTTTCAACCGCTGCATGCTGCCCGGCTGGCGCTCGTGCGCTCTGGGAAGCTCGGCGCGGTAACGCAGGCGCAGGTCTCAGCCGCGCATGGCTACCACGGCATCAGCCTCATGCGCCACTTCCTTGGCGTGCAATGCGAACCGGCGACGATCACCGCCATGCAGATCAGTGATCCGTTGATTGCGGGGCCAGATCGCAACGGGCTGCCCTCCGAGGAACGACTAACGAGCGCGAAGCAAACGATCGCCTGGTTCGAGTTCGATGGCAAGCTCGGCGTGTTTGACTTCAACGACGCGCAGTATTTCTCATGGGTGCGTTCGCAGCGGCTGCTGGTGCGCGGCGAACGTGGCGAAATCAACAACCAGGACGTGCGCTATCTGCTTGATTTCAGCACGCCGATTCACCTCGAACTCATGCGCCACGATACCGGGCAGAACGGCAATCTCGAAGGCTATTATCATGTCGGCATCACTGCCGGCGCGGAGTGGCTGTATCGTAATCCGTTCGCGCCCGCGCGCCTTTCCGACGACGAGATCGCCATTGCGACCTGCATGGCAAGCATGGCGGCCTATGTCGAAGGCGGCCCTGATTTTTACAGCCTGGAGCTTGCGGCGCAGGATCATTACCTGAACCTCATGATGCAGCAGGCGGTGGCGACGCGGCAGCCGGTGCGAACAGCGCATGTGTGGCAGAAGCAGTGACCCGGATAGCCCTGCATGGTGCGCCAGTGGTACAATAAACGCGACACAGGGAGGTCAATATGACCCAGACACTCTTTGAACAGGCGCTCGCAACGGTGCGCCAACTCCCGCCCCGCGAACGCGCCCGGCTCGTGGCCGTCGTGGTCGAGGAACTGGCGGTCCATCCTGTAGTTGATCATGCACAAGGCGTTCAGCAATTCGACCTTCCAGTAATTTCTGGCGGCGCCTGGTCAGATGATATTCCCACCAATCGCGCGGAACTGTACGATGATGACGAACGTTGCTGACCCAATCTTTGTTGACACGAACATCATCGTGTACGCTAGTTGGAGCGCTGCACCGTTACATCAACAAGCTCGCCAAACGCTGGCGCAGGCTGCGGCTGCGGGCGCTCCGCTCGTGATCAGCCGTCAGGTCATTCGTGAGTTCCTGGCGACGCTCAACCGCCCGCGAAGCAGCCTTGCATTGCCTGACCTGATTGCGGAGGTGCAGGCGTTCGATAGGAACTTTCTGATAGCTGATGAAACGGCGGCGACGACTGCTGCGCTACTTGCACTGCTGCCACAGGCGAGTGGCATGCAGGTCCACGACGTGAATATCGTTGCCACTATGCAGGTTATGGGCATACAGCGCCTGCTGACTAACAATCCGAACGACTTCACTGTGTTTGAGCACATGATCACGATCATGCCTCTTGTTGTTTTGCCTACCACACCAGAAGCGTGAAACTAGCAAAGCAACATACGCCCGATGTTCGTATGCTTTACAAACCTACGCCTGCCGAGTACAATGGCGCACCAGACAGCCGCAACATCATTTGAGATCATAGGGTGATTTCAAATCCGTTGAGACAGCATGAAACTTATTGTCCAAATTCCCGCTTATAACGAAGGCGAAACGATTGCCGAGGTGCTGGCTGATATTCCGCGCGCCATCCCTGGCGTCGATAGCGTTGAGGTGCTGGTCGTTGACGATGGCAGCCGTGACGATACGGTGAGCATCGCGCTGGCGCATGGTGTTGACTATGTGGCGCGGCATGTCGGCAACAAAGGGCTGGCGTTTGCCTACCAGACCGGCATCGATACGGCGCTGCGGCTCGGCGCCGACATCATCGTGAACACCGACGGCGACCACCAGTATTCAGGCACTGATATTCCGCAATTGATCGCGCCGATTCTGGAAGGACGCGCCGATGTTGTGATCGGCGACCGGCAGGTCAACAGCATCGAGCATTTTTCGCCGCTCAAGAAGACGTTGCAACATGTCGGCAGCGGCGTGGTGCGCTGGGCCTCGGGTACTGATGTGAGCGACACGGTCAGCGGCTTCCGGGCTTTGTCGCGCGAGGCGGCGCTGCGCACGTTTGTCACCAGCGATTTTTCGTACACGGTTGAAAATCTGATTCAGGCTGGCAAGCGCCGCCTGACGATTACGACCGTGCCGATTACGGTGCAGCCGACTCGTCCATCGCGCCTGTCGAAGAACACATGGCATTTCGTCAAGCGGCAGGCTTCGACGATTGTCCGCACGTATGCGACGCATGAGCCGCTGAAGACCTTCTCGTATATCGCCGCGCCGTTTATGCTGATCGGCGCGATTCTGCTGGGGCGCGCGTTCTACATTTTCCTGATGCGGCAAATTGTCAATAATTACCCCGAAAGCAATGTGCAGTCGCTGGTTGGCGGCGCGACGCTGCTGATTGTCGGGTTCGTTATCCTGATGTTTGGTCTGCTGGCCGATTTAATTGGCAGCGTTCGGCGGAGACTGGATGAGGGCTTATATCGTATCCGCAAGCAGGAAGTCACCGATGAAGCGTGGCGGCGCGAGGTGGATGCGCGCCTGACGCAGCTTGAGCAGGCGCTGCTGGAGCCGCTCGGCCACGAAAGCCAGATGCGCGAACGCTAACACGCTATTTGTTCATGATAAGCAAAAGCCACTGAGCAGCATTTCTCAGTGGCTTTTCTGTGTTCATTTTATTGCGCGGGTAGCTGCGCCTGCGCCGCTTGAATTTCCGGCGGCCATGTACTCTTGATGTAGCTCAGCACCGCCCAGATTTGTTGGTCAGTCAGTTGCGGGAAGGCTGGCATGGCGTTTTTCGTGCCTGGCTGCGCCAGCGCTTGCCCGCCGTAGCGCACTGTCTCGAATAAAAAGCGGTCGTTGTGATGCCATGTGTGGCCGCTCGCGTCGTGCGGCGGCGCGGGATAGCTGCCATCCGCCAGTGGCGTTCGCCAGTTCGGCTGGCCTTCGAGGTTCGCGCCGTGGCATGCCGCACATTGCGCGGCATACACGTGCTTCCCCTCGGCAACAAGCGCTGCATTGCGCGCATCGGTCCCGTTAGCGGGTGTTGTCCGTGAGGCCGGGCGGAACCCAAACGCAACAATGCCGAGACAAACCACTACAAATCCTACAATCATCAACGT
>DASTWM010000482.1:0-6531 GCA_035765855.1 Roseiflexaceae bacterium | reverse complement strand
ACCGGCGTTGTTTCAGCAGCTCGACCGCTGGTGGTGGCTCCGGCGGATACTCCCCACAAAAGAGACGTTGGTGGCGCAAATAGCGCTGCGGCGAGAGCCGTCGCTGCGCTCGTTCGCGGCCTGCCAAATGCGAAGCAAGTGCCATGAGCATGAACGACGAGCAGCCTAATCCGTTGCTGGAAGCGTTCGCACCCTTCATCCCTGTCTGCGAGATGCCAAGAAGGCTCCGCCAAGAACCCTTATCTAACGTTCCATGGCGTGAAATGTCTCCAAATGCTCGGGAGCAGTATCTCGAACTTCAAACGGAACACTTCTTCGCGACCACCGCCGCGACCGACATCGCGACGCGTGTCCATGCCGCCATTCTCGGCGGCATCCGACGCCGCAATCCGTTGTCTATAGCGGAACAGAAGCGGATCAACCAACTCGCACTTCTTCAAACCAGCGACCTAGACATCCTTCCGTCACTTGCGAACCCTGCAACCGCGGGGATCATTGCTGCGACCACAGGTATGGGCAAAACGTCCATCGTTGAGAGAACACTGCAAGTCATCGCGCCAGAACAAGTGGTTGTTCACGCTCGTTCGGAGGCCTGCGGATGGTCGAAGCTCGTGCAAATCTGCTACCTGAAACTGGACTTCCCCTCGAACGGATCACGGGGTGGCCTCATAGATCACACTCTAGCGGGAATCGACAACCTGATTGGAACGGATTATGCCAGGCACGTTCGCCGCCGAAACCTCGAAGCCGGACTCATCGAGGTTATGAAGCAGCTCAGTAGCCATAGGGTGGGCGTTCTCGTGCTGGATGAGATACAGCCAGGTACCTTTGGCATGTCGCAGTGGTACCGCGAATTCATCATGTTCCTGCTATGTCTGATGAACCTTGGCATCCCACTCATATTATGCGGCCAACCTGAGGCATTCACTCATCTTATTAGTGAAATGCAAACGTTGCGGCGCTTTTCGAGCATTGGCTTGTTCGAGCTTCCGCGTGCCATGTCGGATGCAGATGCATGGTGGGCAGACGAATTCATTCCGGGGATGTTCGAGTTCAATCTGTGCGAGAACTTGCAGAACGCCGCTGAAATCATAAAGCTCTCGCGCCAAGCATCCGCAGGCATACCCGGCTTCTTTTCTCAGCTATGGGTAGAGGCGCAACGACTCGCTATTCGCGAAGAGGGAGATATCGCGACGCTCAACCCGCAGCATCTGGTGGAGGCGACTTCGTCGGAGGCGATCGCGACGCTCATGCGGACTGCTTCGCATATTGAGTCTGAGGCCCAAAAGGCCGCCGAGCACATGCGTACCCAAGGGTGCGCAGCGACAAACCCTTCAGCTGCCGATGACACAACGAAGCGAGGGTATCGCGCCGCTGATAACAATCCGTCGGCCGTCGAGAAGTTGGTCCATGCAACCCGGATTGAAGAAAAGCGCCGAAAGAAGAAGGAAGAGAGGCAGGCAGCGCGCAACGCCGCATACTCCAAAGATCTTCCTACTGAAGATCTCAGGATGGCGAATCACGCGATGGCTTTGCTCGAAGGGTTGGACCAAGTGCAAGCCGAGCTTGCCACTGGCGAAAGTCCTACTGGCCCCGGCACGAATGACTCTTCCGCCAGCCGCAAGGTTTGAATGAATTTCTTAGTGCATGTAAGGATAAGTTCGTGCGGCACCTCCGAGACCCGATCGCCGGCCCATCAAATGAAATTCTAGAATTTGCGGTGCCCCTGCGATTTCACCACTCTATCCGCCCTATTGGCCATGCCCATCATCTCGTCGTACCAATTTCGCGTAATTGAAATACTGAACCGAGTGCTACTTGGCGGGAATGGATCTTGCGCGAATGTCGGGTGATCTGGCCCCCTCTCCGATCGGGTTTCTACCTTTGCTCAGACACGGTGACCTACTCTTCACCGCAATCGTTCTCCGGCACCACACGGCTGCCTGCACCAGAAAGGGAGATGCGGTCCTTGATGTTCGAGGGCGCCGGTGCAGCCTACCTACGTGCGTGTGCAGTGACGTCACAGAAGCTGGGCCTCGGTTGTTTGGACGCTCAGGTGTACAGCTGGATATTCTGCTTTCCCACACCATACTGGGTGTATACGCGCGCGCCGCTTCGCGTGATTGCCTGCGCCAGTGGCCCAAGGAATTCACTGAGCGAACTTTTCGCCGCTCAATACGGCAATTGGGCATTTCATGGCGCAAACATCGTGAGCTGTCATCAGTCACCCTACGATGGTGTCACTCGTGTGTCGAAGCAGACATAGAAGGCCAAGGGTTCGCGGCGTGGCGCGTGCTACACCAGATTGAGTCACTTGATCGATGTCCTTATCACGGAGATCCCCTTCGAAATGGTGCCTCACTTTCTATCAAATCGGATGTGCCGTGGCCACTTTACTTGCCTAGTGACAACGTCCAATTCGAAGAGACCCGCACACATGAGTCCATCCCAATGTCGGAGGGTTACGGCAGCTATTTGAAACTTTGGCCGCGACTGCTCGACGGACATTTGCAGATCGTGACACCAGAATACTGGTGGGATGTGGTATCACAGATCGTCGACAAGACGGGCAGTGTCGCGTCTGCGGGGCGGCGGCTGCGGAAATACATCGAAGCCAGCTGGGGCCGTTCAATCGATGAAATCTCGGCACGACTATCGATCAAGGGCGGCGCATCCTTTATAGAGGATGAGCTTCGATTGAGGTCGCAGCCGATACACATAGCGCGTCGCCTTGTCCTTTATTCCGCAGCCACCGCGATGGGCCTACTCAGTGATGCGCTGGTGCAGTTGGAGCTCACGTTCGCTCCGTTCCAACTCACCGTCGCTTCAGTAACGCAGCCGGAGTGCGCTACGGAATTGCTTAACATCTCCATTGCAGCAGGTCTCCCCATTGCATCAGCCCCGGCCCTCCTGAAATACCCTGGAATTAATCTGGCGGCGGGCGCTGCTCACGTAACCCCTGAGGCACTGCGCGGCTTTGTCCACGAGTTGCCTGATGAGTTGTTATCCCGACTGTCTGTGAGATTTCGTGAGCTCAGGCAAAGATCTTGGCTTGCGTCCGAGCTACGTCGACGCGCAGCCTGACTGTTCTGCACACGGTCAATCGGTTGCTCACCGGCTGCCGTCCAATCTGATTGGGTTCGCCGGAACGATTGCTCTGCATAACCAGCTTCGTGAGCGAAGATCAGACGCTCGCCGACGCTGATCAACGAGGTGCCGACATATGAAACGTTTGGGCGTCTGGAGAACGCGTTTCGCGGTTCGATATGTGAAGTGATTGTCTTTGGCGGGAACCGTCTCTTTCCGGCCAAAGCCGGCCGGTCGAGGGCCTCGCTTGAATGCTCAAAAGCAGTCACGCGGAAACACCACGGTCTCTACGGACCAGCCGCGTGGTGCTTCATGCGTGCGTCCCGTGATCTTTCGAGTGCAGCGATACTTGATGTCGTGATCCTGGTGAACCTGGCGGACCCCTTCACCTTCGGACCGCCTGAGTAATCCTCAGCATCGGCTTTCCGTGGGCGGGTTTAAGCGGGAAAAAAGCTTCGTGCGTCACCGAATCCACCGCCACGACGTGGGCGTTGTGTCCAAGCCGCGCAGTTCCGAGCGCGCTGACCGCTTTTCCCGTTACCTTGAATACCGAAACCTGACCCGATTCGCCGGCGACATACAGCCAGCCGAGTGAGCTATCGAACGCGAGTACGTCCGGATCCTTGGCCACATCGAATGCGGCGAGCACTTTTCGACTGGTTAGATCCAGCACCAGCAGCTTGTCGTTGCCTTCGCAGGCGACGAACGCAAGCCGCGCCGGAGCGTCGATGTACAAGCCGTGGTTGCCTTTGGCGCCCGGCAGGTTGATGCGTGCAACCACCTTGTCGGTGGCCGGGTCGATCTCCGCCAACTGATCGCGGGTTTGCGCATTGGCAAAAATGTGCCGCGACTCCGGATCGTACTGCGTGTTGCCGACTTCGCCTCCCAGCGGAATGGTGGCGATGCGCTTGTTGCTCACCACGTCAATGACTGTATCCGTGCCGCCATGCTCGTCGGAGACGTACAGCTTGTGCACGCTGGGTGCATAGGCCATGCCGTCGGGGTAATCACCGCCGGGCATGCGCGCTACGATCTTGAAAGTCTTGGCGTCGATCGCGACCACTTCATCGGTTCCGGTCGCCGACGCGTAGACGCGATCGAGCTGCGGCACGTAGAGCACTCCGTGCACGTGGCTGACATCGGGGATGGTCGCGATCGCTTTCCGCTGCGCGGTGTCGAACACCACCACCGCGCTGTCGCCGAGATGCGCGAGAAAAAGATGGTGACGCTTTGCGTCGGGGCTGGCGTAATCCCAACGCGTCGCATGACCGGGCAGCGGCACGTCCGCGACCGTGGTCAGCGGCAATCCGCTGATCGGATTGCCGGCCTGGCTCGACACTGGCATGGATGTGGCGACCGCTAGGATGACCGACACCCAGCATAGATAGAAGTGGCTTGCGCTGATCTTCATGGCCTGCGCTCGTTGCCGAAAAGGATCATACGCCCGCGATTAGGCGCCTCGTTCTTCCGGCGGTTTGAGATGCCGAAACTGCGCCAGCAACAGCAAGTCATAAACAATTTTCAGTGTGCCGCAGATCAACAGCGGCCATGCGAACGCCGATGCAGCGAACAACGCACCCGCCATCGCCGGACTCGCGGCCGAAGCGAGACTGCGCGGAACGGACGTGAAGCTCGCCGCGGCAGGCCGTTCGGCCTCGGTCACTACGGCCATCACGTAGGACGAGCGGGTCGGCACGTCCATCTGCGAGAGCGCGGCGCGAATCAGCAGGAACGCCAACGCCAGTCCAAGCGTGGGCGCCAGCGCGGCCAGGATCAGCGCGATGCTGGAAGGGATGTGCGTGAACACCATCGTGTTGATTAGCCCGAAGCGTCGCGACAGGCGCGCCGCGACCGGATACGACAGTGCCGCCAGCAAACTCGCGCAGAAGAAGAACACGCCGGCTGCGGTGAGCGAGAGATGAAACCGCTGGAACAGCCACAACGCCAGCAGCGACTGCACCACGAAGCCGCCCGCGAACGCGTCCAGGCTGAACAGCGCGGCCAGCCTGATCACGATGGCACGCGAAGACCCGAGCGCCGCTGAAGGTGCGGTGTTTGCGGGCATCTTCCGTTCCGGAAGGCGCGTGTAGAGGAAGCGTCCCGCCAAACCCAGTAACCCATACAGGACGAACATCCCGCGCATCGCGCTTAACCGGTCGAGCCCGAGTGGCGCCACTATCTCGGGTGTCCCTGCAACGAGCGCGCCCACCGCCGCGGCCAACGCCCCGGCCAGGCTGTAACGCGCGAACATGCGGGTGCGGTCGGTATTGCCGGCTTCGCGTGCCAATGCCGCGTGCTCCAAGGGCACGAACACACTGACGTTGCCGGCGGAGGGATTGATCGTGCCCGCGAAGGCGATCACCAGCAGCGCCGCATAGTCCCGCGAGGCGGCAAACGCGAGTCCGGAAACCATCATCAGCCCGGCCGCGATCAGCAGCAGCCGGCGATAGCCGTAGCGTGCTCCCAGCAGGCCCGCGCCGATCGTCAGGCAGGCCGACCCCGACAGCGACGCCGTGGCGAGCACACCGACCGCCAGCGGCGTGAAACCCAACGCCAGCAGGTAAGCCGGCAGCAGGATCGCTACGAAGCTGTCACCGAAGTCGCGCAAGGCGCGTGCGGCAAACAGGCAGTTCAGCGGGCTGAGCGTTCGTCCGGGCGCTCCGGCGACTTCGTTCATCGAAGCACCCTTCTATAGCACTTATGACTCTGGTGTAGCATACGCTACATGGACGTAAAGCTCTCCACCTGGCTGATGCTGGTGGTATCGCTGCCGGGGCGCAGTCAGACGCCGCGTATGCGGCTGTGGCGGGCGCTCAAGGGCGGTGGCGCGGCGATGCTGCGCGATGGCGTGTACGTGCTGCCGGAAAGCGATGCAGCACGGGCGCTTTTCAAGGCCCAGATCGACGAAGCGAAACAGGCCCGCGGCAGCGCACACATGGTGTCGTTCACATCGGCCGATCCCAAACAGGAAGCCGACCTGCGGGATGCCTTCGATCGTACCCATGCTTATGCGCAAGCGCTCGAACGGCTGGCCGCCTTGCGCCGCGAACTGCGGAAACTCGCCGAAGCCGAGGCGCGCAAACGACTCACCGCGTCCCGGCGCGAGCTGGAAGCGGTGGCCGCAATCGACTTCTTCCCGGGCGCGGCACGGGCGCAGGTGGAGACCGCACTGGCCGACGCCGAACACGCGCTCAATGCGCAATTCGCGCCCGACGAGCCGCGTGGAAAGAAAACGGCGACTCCGCATCGTCGCGTGCAGGATTACCGCGGCCGTGTGTGGGCCACACGCCGGCACCTGTGGATCGACCGCGTCGCTTCGGCCTGGTTGATCCGCCGTTTCATCGATCCGCGCGCGCAGTTCCGTTGGCTGAAGAAACCGGCCGATTGCCCCAAGCGTGCCGTGGGGTTCGATTTCGATGGCGCCGAGTTCAGCCACGTTGGCGC
>DASTWM010000481.1:0-5653 GCA_035765855.1 Roseiflexaceae bacterium | reverse complement strand
AGTTCGGCCAGTCCAGCAATCGTCAAATGGCCGATCAGCATGGCGGGAATGGCGACGCTCAGCGGGTATGGCGCATACAGCGGCGCGCCGCTGGCATCCTTGAAAAGTTCCGGCTGGATGCCGAATTCAATTGCCGCGCATAACGCCGCAACATTGATCGCGGCATAGCCAGCCAGCGCGGCAGCGACCACGCGCCGCCCCGACGTGAGCGATGCGCCGCTGGCGACCAGGCGATACACCCCGTAGGCCACCAGCGACCCGACAATCGCCATGTTGAAGCAGTTGGCCCCAAACGCGGTGATGCCGCCGTCGCCGAAGAACAGCGCCTGAATGAGCAGCGCGACCGAAATCGCCAGCATTGAACCCCACGGCCCAAGCACAATCGTCGCAATGCCCATGCCGACCGCGTGGCCGGTGGTGCCGCCGGGCAGCGGCAAATTAAACATCATGATCACGAACGAAAAGGCGGAGAAAACGGCCAGCAGCGGCACAAGACGGGTATTCAGCAAGCGCTTGATGCGCTGCAACGCGATGTACCAGAATGGCGCGGCGGCGACA
Source organism: Roseiflexaceae bacterium (assembly GCA_035765855.1). Lineage (GTDB taxonomy): Bacteria > Chloroflexota > Chloroflexia > Chloroflexales > Roseiflexaceae > DASTWM01. The sequence goes on along the minus strand of DASTWM010000481.1, from coordinate 5,095 downwards.
TACAGGGTCGCGCATGTCGAAGGACTGAGGTAACCGTCTGGAATGTGCATACAACCTCCTCGGCGCCAGCGGCGCGACCACGCTGACCCGCGGCCAGCAACATAATACAATTATTTGCAGTTGCAACCTGTTGCGTGTACTATACGAAGCAATCACAACCTTGTCAACAGTGTATACGGCTGCTCATGCAGTTTGGATGAGGTTCATGAAGCAACATTGACGATGGTTGGCAGTATTTCTGCAATACAGGCACAAACGCGCATGGGCGTATTTGTGGGAGGAGCACATCGTGGAGCATCTTGAAGAAGCAGCACTCCTGCGCCAGCAGGGCCACCGCCTGACACCCCAGCGCCTTCAGGTGCTCCAGGTCATCAAAGCTCATGGCCAGCACATGACGGCTGAAGAAATTCACGCGGCGATTGTGCCGCAGCAACCGTTCATTGACATCGCTACGGTTTACCGCTCGTTGCAGTGGCTGCAAAGTGTGGGGCTGGTTGCGCCGATCAGCATGGGCGAGAGCAAGCTGTATTATGAATATCACGCGCCCGGCGAGCACCACCACCACTTGGTCTGCCAGCAGTGCGGCGGACATATTCAGGTGCCGGATTGTGAGTTTGCCGCGCTAAAAACGGAGCTTGAGCAGCGCTACGGCTTTATCTTGAATATCGATCACCTGGCGCTGCCCGGACGGTGCGCGGAATGCGCGGCGGAAGACGATCCAGCGGATTGAGCACGCGCCATTGCATGCGGCGCGCGCCCTGCGCATTAACCTGTTCGCAAAACTGCGCAGATGGTAATACTTTGGTTTGCTGCATCTGTACTATGAAAATCAACAATTCTATTCGTACAGTGCATGTAAGCTGAGGTTATCTTGAAAGATACAGTTCCCGTTCTCTCTGCGACCAGCGCTTCGCTCAGCCACATGAGCCTGACCGCGACGCTCGACCGTTCGCAACTACGCCTGCAAAGCCGCCGCACCATGCTGGCGATAAGCTATGTGATTGAGGATCAGGCGGCGCGCTTCCCCGGCACGACCCTGATTGCCGCTTTCCAGCGCCTTTCGTTTGTCATGCCGCAGGTCGCGCGCTACCGCCGCATCGCGCCGCAACTCGCGCATGTTTATTTGATAGGCGTGCCAGACGCTGATGTGCCGGCGCTGCCAAACACCACCTTTGTGCCAATCGAGCCGGCCTGGCCGCTGATGCACGAATGGGTGGTGATTGCGAACGGGCCGTCATGCTGCGCCGCGCTGCTGGCACGCGACGAGGAAACGCTGCAACCCGGCAAGCGTTCGCATACGTTCAATGGCATGTGGACATCGCAGCCCATGGTCGTTGATGCGGCGGTGGGAGCGCTGTTCAGCGCGCTGGATCAGCAATACACGCCGCCAGCGCGCAATAGTCGCGAGATTCTCAGCTCGACGAACATAATTCAGCAGGCGATCCGCAAACGGTTGTAGCGTTTCGAGTACATGTAGCATTTAGCCCTCACCCTCAGTCCCTCTCCCAGTGGGAGAAGGAAGCTGCGAGAGCAGCAGGGTGAGGGGTTTCCAACAACAGATCAATAGCTACGCACCGCCCCACACCTCGCGAGCTGTCTCGGCAACCAGGCGCAACTTGGCTTCTTCATCAGCGGGCGCAAGAAGATTCCCGGCCTCGGTCGAGGCAAAACCGCACTGTGTGCTAAGTGCCAGACGTTCCATCGGAACGTACTTCGCGGCTTCGTTGATCCGCTGCTTTAGCTCGTCTTTGCTCTCTAATTGTGGCTTCTTGGTCGTCACAAGACCAAGTACCACGGTGCGGTCCTCCGGCACATGCTGCAACGGTTCAAAACCACCGGATCGCTCGTCGTCGTACTCCAGCAGGAAGCGATTGAAGCGCGTGCGCTCGAACACTGCGGCGATTGGATCGTAGCCGCCGCTCGCGTAAAACTTGCTCTGATTGTTGCCGCGACACAGGTGAATGCCGAATGTCACGCCCGCATGGTCGCCAATCACGGCGTTGTCAAGCTCGATGCAGCGGTCCAGCAGCTTCTCCGGATCGGTGCCGCGCTTGCGGTAGCCCTCGCGGATCTGCGGGTCGAGCAGCCCGGCGTACTGCGGCGCATCGATCTGGATGTACTCGCAGCCGAGATGAATCAATTCCGCCACTTCGGTGCGGAGAATGTCCACCACGTCAGCCAAGTATTCCTCAATCGTCGGGTACGCGCCTTTCGACTTTTCGGCATCATAGTAGGCCGCCGCCTGCTGCGCGTTGATCAGCGTCACCTTGATCGGCTTGTCGGCGCGGGCGCGCATGTAGGTAAATTCTTCGGTACACATGGGCCGGATGCGCTTCAGCCTGGAAACAACCACTGGCCGCTGGAGCACCAACTCGTTGCCCTGCTCGTCACGAAACGGAATCGCCCAGCCGCCGTATTTGTCGAATCCTTCCACCGCATCGATGAAGTGGCCGTAAAAGGCGTAGCGCCGCATCTCACCGTCGGTGATGACGTCAAGCCCGGCATTGGTTTGCAGCGCGACCGCTTCATCAACGGCGCGGTCTTCGATCTTCTTGAATGCCGCATTACTCAGTTCGCCCGCCGCATGGTGCTCGCGCGCCTTTTTGAGGTAATCCGGGCGCAGGAGACTTCCAATGACATCGCTGCGATAGGTTGGCATCGTCGCACTCCTTTCGTTGCTGCACTACCTTGGAGCCATGCGAATCGCTCCGTCGAGCCGGATGACTTCGCCGTTGAGCATTTGATTCTCGACAATATGCTTGACCAGCGCAGCGTATTCGCCGGGCTGGCCGAGGCGGGCCGGGAACGGCACCTGCTTGCCGAGCGACTCTTGCGCTTCTTTGGGCAGCCCGGCCAGCAGCGGTGTTTCAAAAATACCCGGCGCAATCGTCATGACGCGGATGCCGTAGCGAGCGAACTCGCGCGCAATCGGCAGCGTCATGCCGACAATGCCACCTTTGGAAGCCGAGTAGGCCGCCTGGCCGATCTGTCCGTCGAACGCCGCCACCGAGGCCGTATTGACGATCACGCCGCGTTCGCCGCTCGGCCCCGGCTGGTTGTGCTGCATCAGTGCTGCCGCCAGCCGAATCACGTTGAACGTGCCAATTAAGTTAATCGAAATTGTTTTGGTGAACAGCGCCAGCGCATGCGGGCCGTCACGCCCGATGACCCGCGCGGCCGTGCCAATGCCCGCGCAGTTGACTACGCCATGCAGCCCGCCGAACGCATCGCGGGCCGTGTCCACCGCGTGCTGCACCGCCGCCTCGTCGGTTACATCAGTCGGCACAAAGCGGGCATGGTCGCCGATCTCCGCCGCAACGCTGTTGCCCGTGTCGGCGTTGACATCGGCGAGAACGACCCGCGCGCCGTTTTCGGCCAGCAGCCGCGCCGTCGCCGCGCCCAGGCCGGAGCCGCCGCCGCTGATCAGGAACACGCTTCCTTGCACTTGCATAGCTGATTCCTTGAATAATGAATGACAAGAGTTACGCGCTTAGCATGTCGGGAGCCTGATGAATAGTGAGCAATTATTCGGGTCTGTCATCGTAGCGACGCCCCTTGTGGGCGTCGAGCGACGCTTGTGGGCGTCGAGCGGCACCCCTTGTGGGCGTCGCTCCATTCGCAATAACAGACAGTACAATGATTACATGAGATCTCTATACGTTTTACGAGCCGCGCACAAACGCCGCGATCCAGTTGATCAGCGCCTCGATGTCGCTCAGGTGGCCGGTCTCGAACGGGCTGTGCGTGTAGCGCGCCGGGAAGGCCACCATGGCCGCCGGAATATCGGCCTTCATCAGCGCCGAGCCATCGCTGCCGAACGAGCCAAACACCGCATGCTGGATGGCAATGTCCGCCCGCGCCGCCGCCTGCTCCAACGCCTGTGTGAGCGCATGGTCGTAATGAACCATAGCGTCTTTGTGGATCAGCACCGGCCCCGCGCCCAGCCGCAACGGCATGGCCCGCGAGTCAATGCCGGGAATGTCGCCCGCCAGGCCGATCTCGACCACAATCGCGGCGTCAAACTGCTCGCGCGCGGCCAGCGCAAACGCGCCGATCAGCCCAACTTCCTCCTGCACCGTGCATGCCAGCGTCACGTCCCAGCCGCGCTCAGCAACCGGCACGCGCCGCACCGCCTCGGTGATGACCGCCAGCGGCACGCGGTCGTCGAGCGCCTTGCCGACCACATGCGGCCCAAGCTGCCGGGTCGTCGCATCCCAGACCACGCGCGTGCCGGGCGTGACACCACGCGCCAGCAACTCGTCGCGCGACAGGCCGGTGTCCACCCAGAACTCGTTCCATGTCATCTCGGTCGGCTCGGGCAGCACCAACGTCGAAATATGGCCGGTGGCCGCCGCCAGCACGCCCGGAATGACGCTGCCGCGCGCCAGCACATGCACCGGCTGCCCGACCGCGAACCAGTTGCGCAGGCTGGTCTTGCGCTCCCATGCCTGCCCGTTGGCGAGCCACAGGAAGCCATGTTCATCAATCGAGCGGACGAGATAGCATAACTCGTCGGCATGGGCGATCAGCAGGAGCTTGCGGCCCGCGCCGCCCGCCCGCCCGACGACATTGCCGATCCTGGTGCGCTCGGTCGCCATGCCGTCGGCGCGCCACAGCGTCTCGACATGGTCGAGCACCACGCCCTCTTGACCGACTGGCCCGTCGAGCTCGGTCAACTCTTTGATCAGCGAAAAAAGTTCGTTTGTCATGCGTCAAATACAATCACAGAGCGCAGCGTTTCACCGCGCTGCATCGCGTCAAAAGCCGCCTCGGTATCTTCCAGCCTGATTTCCTGCGTCACCACTTTGTCGAGATTGAGGCTGCCCTGCTGATACCACGCCGCCAGCATGGGGAAGTCGCGCGTCGGCAGGCAGTCGCCGTACCACGAGACGCCCAGCCGCCCACCCAGGTCGAAGAAGCGCTGCGGGTCAATCGTCAGTTGCTTGCCCGGCCCCGGCACGCCGATGATGATGCAGGTGCCGGCCAGGTCGCGGCACCACATAGCCTGCTCCCATGTTTGCGGCAGGCCGACCGCCTCGAACGAATAGTTCACGCCATGGCCGCCGGTGATAGCTTTGATTTTCGCTACCGGGTC
>DASTWM010000480.1:0-2610 GCA_035765855.1 Roseiflexaceae bacterium | reverse complement strand
GTGCTCGACGGCGACCTGCCGACCGGGCAGACATTCGGCGTCGCGCGTGATGATTTTGCCAAGCACGGCCTGATCGTCGGCGTGACCGGCAGCGGCAAGACGAACACATGCTTCGGGCTGCTGGAACGCATCTGGGAGGGCGGGCGCGGGCAGCCATTCATGGTGATCGAACCAGCGAAGGCCGAATATCGCAGCCTGATGCGCCTGATGCCGGGGCAACTGCGCGTGTACACGCTGGGCGACGAACGCTACGCGCCCTTCCGCCTCAACCCGTTCGAGTTCGAGTGCCAGGATGCCGAGGCTCGCATCCATGTCCAGACGCATATTGACTACCTCAAAAGCGTTTTCAACGCCGCCTTTGTGCTGTACGCGCCCATGCCGTATGTGCTGGAAACCTGCCTGCATGAAATTTATGAGGATCGCGGCTGGAACCTGACGACCAGCATGATCGAGCGACGGCTGCCGGCCGACAAGCGCGGGCGCGAGGCCGAGCACCCGGTCTTTCCGACGTTGCACGACCTGTACGTCAAGATCGATTCAGTCGTTGAGCGGCTGGGCTATGACGAGCGCATCCAGCAGGATGTCAAGGCCGGGCTGAAGGCGCGGATCGGCAGCCTGCTGCTGGGTGGCAAGGGACTCATGCTGAACGCGCGCCGCTCGCTGCCGTTCGGCAAGCTGCTCGCCACGCCAACCGTGCTCGAACTCGAGCGCATCGGCGATGACGACGAAAAAGCGTTCATGATCGGCCTGCTGCTCACGCGTCTGTACGAGTATCGCGTCGTCGAAGCGCGCCGTCAAACCGCCACCAGCGAGCGGCTGCGGCATGTGCTGCTGATCGAAGAGGCTCATCGGTTGCTCCAAAACGTCTCGACGGCGCAGGACACCGAATCGGCCAACCCGCGCGGCAAGGCCGTCGAGAGCTTCGCCAACATGCTGGCCGAGATTCGCGCCTACGGCCAGGGCGTGCTGATCGCCGAGCAGATTCCGACCAAACTGGCGCCTGACGCGATCAAAAACACCAACCTGAAAGTGCTGCACCGCACCGTCGCCGCCGATGAGCGCGAGGTGATGGCCGGCGCGATGAACCTGGACGAAGTCCAGTCGCGGACTATTACGGCGTTGCGGACCGGGCAGGCCGCTATCTACAGCGAGGGCTCCGACCGGCCCTACCTGGTTCAGATCGGCCAGGCGAAAGGCGCAGGCGGGCGCGTGGCCGGGCCGCCGCCGGACGTGCAGGTGCGCCAGGCGATGCTCGCCGCCAACGCATTCGACGACGCGATCTATCAGCCGCGCCCCGGTTGCGAGCGCTGCGGCCTGTGGAAGAACCAACCGGCGCGTTGCGCGACCATTCGCAACCTGGCGCTGACGGTTCAATCGAGCCCCCAATTCATGGCGACCTACCGGCGCTACGCTCTCTCGCTTGCAGAAGAACCGGCGCGCGCCGTACATGGCTACCCGGAAGTGCTCCAACAGATCAAGCAGAGTGTGCGACCCGCCGACGAACAAGAGCTGCACGACATCGCCGTGTGCGCGCTGGTGCATTGCAGCGCGGAACAGATCGAGCAGCAGGGCGCGCATTACGCGATGCCATACCCCGACGTTGCCGAAACGCACGCCATGCTGTTGTCGGTCCTCGTGCCGGTAGCCAGGAACTTCCAGAATGATCAGGCCGCGCTCGCCAGCCTGCGCCAGCATGCCGAACCAAAGGCGCGGGCGCTTGGGCAGCGAATGATCATGCTAACGGCCCAGACGACCGGGCCATTCGCTGGCTGTGTCTTCTGTCAGGCGCGCTGCCGCTACGGGTTCGAGCTTGCGCCGCTGGCCCGTGACGCGGCACTGCAGCGCGATGTGCTCGACGCGCTGCAAACGATCCCCGACGACGAACAGATGTGGACACGGATTGCCCAGATCTGCCGTGAGGCCGCCCGCCTGGCGCTTGACGTGGGCGAATCGTCGCCCGCGCAGGCGGCAGCGCTCTGCTTTGCGGCGCAGGTCGGCGCAGCGTTGAAGTTTAGCAGTGATAGCCAGCGCAAGCTGGCCCGGAATGTCCGCGACGCGCTCGCGGCGAAAGGAGGGCAACCATGAGTGAGGATCGGGCCGAACAAACGATCAAGGAACTGCAGGAAAAGGCCGAGAAAGTCGGGGTCACGCTCAAACCGGAAACAATCGAAAACATCCGGCAGAAACTTCAGCGCGAGCAGCAGCAGCTAGAGGCAATGAAGGCGCAAGGGGAGCAGACGCCGCTCGAAGAGGCTGCGTGGTTCAAATACACACAGCAGCGCAGCGACCTGGAGAAGCAATTGGAAGACCTTGATGATCCTTCCCTTCAGATTTCGGAGGAGGAGCGGCAGCGGAGGCGCGAGGAGGTGAAGCAGCAGATCGAACAACTCAAGGAGGAGTACGCGCCGAAACCAACCGATGGCGCGAAGCCAGCCGTACCCTCATTGCGCCGCACGAGCGATTTCAGCGGGATGGACAGGCCCGCCACGCCTCAGCCCACAGAAGGTTTTCAGCCCCGCGCGTTTGGCGAACGTGGAATGGCCGAACGAGCCGAAAGCGGACCGGAGAAGAAGGACAAAGAACTGTATCTGGCCGAGAAGCGGTTGAAGG
>DASTWM010000479.1:0-3680 GCA_035765855.1 Roseiflexaceae bacterium | reverse complement strand
CGCGCGCGCGTCGTCTTCCGTCGTGGGCATGGATCGACAGTCAGACACTGCGGACATACGCGCCGCACGCGCTGCTGCTGGTGGTTGCGTGTGCCAGCGTGCTGCCCGCCGTGGATCGCGGGCAGGCGCTGCGCGAACTGCGCTGGTTCATTGTCGAGCCGCTGCTGTTCTATGCGTTGCTGCGAATCATGGCGGCGGAGCGCTGGGCGCTGCGCGGGCTGATCATCGGCGGTGCGGTGGCGGCCTTCTTTGCGCTGCTCCAGGCCGCAGGGATCGATCTCGTTCCGCTGGTGTTCGGGTTCAAGGAGACCGGCGGCTTCACCGACAATACCGTGGTCGACGCGGGCCTTTCGCGCGCGACATCGGTGTACCAGCATCCCAACAATCTTGGGTTGGCGCTGGAACGCGTCTGGCCGCTGGCTGCCGCGCTGGCGGCATGGGCGTGGCGTTTTTCGCCGCGCCGCATCACCAGCATGCTGTACGCGCTGGCGGCGCTGCTGTGCCTTGGCGGGATTGCGGTGTCCGTGTCGCGGGGCGCATGGCTGGCCTCAGGCATGGCGGCGGCGGTGCTGCTCCTGCCGCTCGTGTGGCGGCGGCTCGGACGGCGGGCGGTACCCGCGCTGGCTGGCATGGCTGTGGTGCTGGCGTTGCTGGCCGTGCTGGCGCTCACCGTGCGCGGCAGCATTACCGGCGGAAGCACGTCGGTGCGGCTGCTGTTGTGGCGCGAGTCCGTGCAGTACATCGCCGCGCACCCGCTCGGGCTGGGCATGGGCCAGTTCTATTTCTATCACGACCCGCAGTTCGGACGCAGCCTGATCGACCCGGCGCTGCGTGGCACCAGCGAGCAGTTCGTCAGCCACCCGCACAACATCATTCTTGATATCTGGCTGCGGATGGGGCCGCTCGGCCTGCTGGCGTTCGGCTGGCTGCTGGCGCGCTTCTTCCGCCATGCGCGCGCCGCGCTGGCGACCATGCGTGGCACCATGCGATGGTTCATTGCGCTTGGCGCGGCGGCAGCCATGACGGGCGCGCTACTGCACGGCATGGTGGACACGTTCTACTTCGTGTCCGACCTGGCGATTGATTTCTGGCTGCTGCTGGCGCTGGTGGAGAGCACAGCCGCCGCCGAGGAACGCGATCTATTGCGCGATCCAGCGCATCCTGCTACCATGAAAACGTAACGCGCATGGGAAAGAGCAAGGAATCATGACTGCGCAGCCTAAAACACATGTCACAGCGCCAGAATATTTTGTCCGCGATCAGCAGAGCGCTGAAAAACTTGAGTTTTATGCTGGTATTGTGGTGGCGCAGGCTGGCTCAACTGCGCGGCACAATCTGATCGTGTCCAACCTCATTGGACACCTGTACCCGCAGGTGCGGCAACAGGGTTGCCGTATCTTTCCAAGCGATATGCGGGTACAGGCCGTCGATCAACGTGTTTATACTTATCCTGACATCACCATCGTATGCGGCCCACCGCAGTATGCCGATCCTTCCGAAATGACGCTGATCAATCCCATGGTGATCATCGAAATTCTCTCGCCTTCAACAGAAACACGCGACCGCACCGAGAAATTTGTGTACTACCGCTCGATTGACTCGCTCCAGGAATATATTCTCATCGCTCAACATATGCCTTATGTGCAGCGTTATACCCGCCAAACGCCGCACTTCTGGTATGTTCACCTTACTGATGATCTCGCGGCGCAGGTGGAGTTTGAAGCGATTGGATGCGCGCTGCCCATGCAGGCCATCTATGACGGGATTACATTCTAAAGATCATCCCCCTCAAGATTCATGAACGCCTGTTTGCACGCAATATGCTGTATCCTCGTGCGTCTTTACAACCGACAATCGCAATGAGGATATACAATGCAAACGAATCAACGACTGAATCCTTTTCCGTGGTACCGCAGCATGCGCGAAACTGCGCCGGTTTATTTCGATAAACAGCAGTACATGTGGCATGTGTTTCGGTACGACGATGTGCAGCGCGTGCTGTCCGACTACGCCAGCTTTTCGTCGGCGCGCGGGCGGGGTGGCGACCAACCGCTTTCGGCCAGCATGATCAGCATGGACCCGCCGCGCCATCGCCAATTGCGGGCGCTGGCGACCCAGGCGTTCACGCCGCGCGCCGTGGACGCGCTCGCGCCGCGCATCCAGAGCATCGTCAACGAACTGCTCGATCAGGTCATGGCGCGCGGGCAGATGGATGTGATCGAGGATTTCAGCTACCCGCTGCCGGTGATCGTGATCGCGGAACTGCTCGGCATTCCGCCCGCCGACCGCGTGCGCTTCAAAGCGTGGTCAGACGCGATCGTGTCCACGTCCAACACAATGGGCGCGGGTGGCATGACTAACTGGCAGGCACAGCGCGAGATGGTGGCCTACTTCACCGACATTATCGCGCAACGGCGGCGCGAGCCGGGCGCTGATTTGATCAGCGGGCTGCTGGCGGCGCAGATCGAGGGCCAGCACCTGACTACGCAAGAGTTGCTGGGATTTTGTGTTCTGCTGCTGGTCGCCGGAAACGAGACGACCACCAACCTGCTGGGCAATGCTATGCTGTGCTTCACCGAGCAGCCGGAGGCATGGCAGCGCCTGCGCGCCGAACCTGCGCTGCTGCCCAGCGCGATTGAGGAAGTGCTGCGCTACCTGTCGCCGGTGCAGTCGATGTTTCGCGTTGCGGCCAAAGAGGTCGAGCTAGGCGGCCAGCGCATCCCTGAGTACGCGCGGGTGCTGGCATGGATCGGCTCGGCCAACCGCGACGAGGCTCAATTTCCCAACGCCGACGAGTTCGACATCACGCGCAGCCCGAACCGGCACATCGCGTTCGGCTACGGCATTCACTATTGCCTCGGCGCGCCGCTCGCCCGGCTTGAATCGAGAATCGCGCTCAGCGCCATGCTGGAGCGCTTTACGACCGTGCGCCGCGCGCCCGACGCGGAACAGGAGCCGTTAGAAAGCACAATTGTGTACGGCGTCCACAGCTTACCGATGACTTTTGAACCCGGCTAAATAAGACCACATCTATTTTTCGGAATGGCTCTCAGCCCTCACCCTCAGTCCCTCTCCCAGCGGGAGAGGGAAGCGGCGGCAGCCGCAGGGTGAGGGAATATTCACGCAGTTCTGTGATTCTATGTAGTAAGCGCGGCGCTCTGGCGAGATCACTTTTTACTGGAGCTCTAGTGCCATCAAGTGTGCTATGCTTTGCTGCACAGCGCTGGGGAATCAGGGATTGTGTAACCGCAAAGGAGCAGGAAGAACACATGGCACAACAACCGAACATTCTCATCTTCATGACCGATCAGGAACAGGCCGACGTTGTTTCGCCCGACCATCCATGCCACACGCCCAACGCCGATCGGCTGGCGCGCGAAGGGATCCGTTTCACGCGCACCTACACGCCGACCGCGCACTGCTGCCCGTCGCGCGCGACGTTTTTCACCGGGTTGTACCCTAGCCGCCACGGCATTTACAATAACATCTTCAACGCCGCCGCGCTGCACACGCAACTGAATCCCGGCGTTGCAACGTTCGCCGAGCCGCTGCGGGCGGCGGGCTATCATCTGAGTTTCGCTGGCAAATGGCATGTCAGCGCCGCCGAAACGCCCGCCGACCGCGGATGGGAAGAACTGATCGTCACATCAAAGCGCGGCACGCATCATGGGCGCTCGATC
>DASTWM010000478.1:0-12119 GCA_035765855.1 Roseiflexaceae bacterium | reverse complement strand
TGAGTTGGTTGGTGCCAAGCACGTAGTAGGGCGGCTGATCCTGATAGCGCAGGCCAAATTGCTCGGCCTGCTGCCGCACCGCCGTGCCAGGCAGCACCTGCAACGTGAACACGTCGTATGCTCCAAGCTCCTCGCGCGCGATGAACTCCAGCGTTTCGGCGACGCCAGCTTCGTCGTCGGCGGGCAGACCGAGGATAACATCGAGAAATACGTCAATACCATGCTCGTACAATCTTCGGGTTCCGGCTGCCCACTTGCGCAGATCGGTGCGGCGGTGGCTGGCCTTGAGCGCAGTGAGATGTGCGGTCTGCAAACCAACCTCGACATAACGTACATTCGCTCGGTCGAGTGCCGCGACAACCTCGTCAGTAAGGTGCTCGCCGCGCAGTTCGGCATAAAACGTCATGGCATGGTCGGCGTTCAGGTCTGCCAGCGCGTGCATGAGCGGCCAGAACAGCGGCACGAGATTCAGATTCGCCTCCACGAAATGGACGCGCCGCACGCCATGCTCGCGCCCCCAGGCGATTTCTGCCAGCACGCGCTCTAGCGCAAAGTACCGATTGCCCAGTTTTGCGCCCATGTTCCTGCCATACAGGCAAAAACTACACGAGTATGGACACCAGCGCGACACCTCGACCATCAGCATGCCGTCGGAAGGCACCTGAAGGTAATCGAGCAGGTAGGGCGAGGGCACGACCGCAAGATCCGCCAGCGCCACGCGGTCAGGCGTGAAGATCAGGTTGCCAACGTCGTCGCGGAAGGCGATGCCATTAATGGACGATAGACAACGGACGGTAGATGACGGCTTTGCTCCCATCGGGCATCGTCGTTCGTCCGCCAGCATGCGCAGCAACGCTGCAAACGTCTGCTCGCCTTCGCCCAGCACCGCGATGTCCACGGCTGAATGATTGAGCACCCATGCGTTGTCGCGCTGCACTTCCGGCCCACCGACCACGACGCGGACCTGCGGCAGCCGCTCCTTGACGCGCCGGGCAATGTCGAGACTTCGTTCGCTGTTCCATGTATACAGCGAGATTCCCAGCACGTCTGGCTGGCGTGCCACAATTGCATCAACCAGCAGCGCGTCGCCCGCATGATCGGCCAGCCCGCGCGGCAGAATTTCGATCTCGGCCATGTCGAGCAGGCTCTGTGCGGCGGCATGGGCTTTGAGGTAGCCAGCGGCGAGCGGCGTGTTCAAAGCCGGATTGTTCGGTACTGGCAACTGCACCAGCAATACGCGCAGCTTGGAGTTCACACCTTCACCTTAGAGCATCTCGTGTGTATTGCTTCGCCCGTTTCATTTCTCCATGATAGCATACTCCCGCAGCGGCTGGCTGCATGCGCGCCATGCAGGAGCAACACAGCGCCATAGGCAAGGGAAGAGGCCGTAGTTCGGTTACGGGAGTTTTTTACTTGTCGGCGCGGGCGGCGACCAAAACGGGTAGTTCAGTCCGGCCAGACGATTAATCACAAAGCCCTGGATAACCAGCAGCACGACCGCCAGCATCAGCACCACCATTTGAATCGGCGTTCGCAGGATGCCAAGGCTAATGATCAGCGTTGTCGCGCCAGCCGGGGGATGCGGCACGCGGAACCAGACCATGCAGCCAGCCGTGAGGCCGAGCGATAAGCCCGCCGCCGCCACGCGCGAGGCCGAAACGCCAACCGCCAGCGCCGGGCCAACATCCAGCAGGCCAAAGATTGCGAGCGAAAGGTAGCCGACCACCACGCCGATCAGATGTCCGAACACCGTGTTACGCGGCGACGCTGCGGCGGCATCGGGCGTGTAGAACAGCAGAAACGCGGTCGGGCCGAGCGATGGAAAGATCAGCGGCTGTCCGGTTATGTAGGCGGCGAAGGCCATCAGCGCAATCGAGATGAAGCCGTTGAGCAGGGCAAAAACGCCGAGCACGAGTGTCGAGTTGTAGCGCTGCATGAGCGGCGTGAGGCGGAAGCGCTGCGCCAGCCCGAGCACAACATCCGACATCTTGCCGCCGATGGGATAGCGGGGGCCGCTCGACATATTCAGTATGCTCCTCTCCTGAATCAAATGGTCTTTGAATAATCATGCATTATGCGGTGAGGCGCGAACGGCCCTGCCATGACGCGCCACGTAGCCGTAGCCCGCCCGTTATGAACATTCAACAATCCATCAGGGCGGGCCTCATTCGTTCTGATGGTAGGGACGCGATATATCGCGTCCCTACGGCTCCTCCTTCATTGGCGATATTGATCGGGCATGTCCACGCCCGTGCGGCGGATGCGCGGACGCCGCCGCAGGAGCCACAGCATGAACAGGCCGCCCGCAAAGATCGCGGCGGAGACGAGCGCAATCACCCAGAGATCACGGCCCTCGCCCGCAAGATAACGGTTGAGCGCGATCGTCAGCAGCCAGAGCTGCACGCCGAGCAGCAAAATCCCGATTGAGATGCCAGTCAGAATCAGCACCATCTGGCCGGGCGGCGGCGGTTGATCAACTGCCTCGTCGGGACGTTTGCGCCCGACGAACGCAGGTGGTGGAGCCGGTTGTTTGTTCATGCTTCGACCCCCACGGCAAAAATCTGGTCGCCCTCCTGGCGCAGCAGAATCTGCGGCAGGCGGCGCTGCGGCGGGCCAGCGGTCGGCTCGCCGGTTTGCGGGTCGAACACGCCGTCATGGCAGGGGCAGTACACGCGCTGGCGATCCGCCTGATAATACACGGCGCATGAAAGGTGCGTGCATTTCTGGCTGTAGGCTACAAAACGACCGCCGGGCAGGTGCAGCAGCATCGCCTGATCATCGGGGTTGGGATAATGAAAATACAGCGCGCCACCCTCCGGCACCTCGCTCATGCGCGCCACCGGCATCGGAGCGGTCGTTTCGGCTTTCTGGATCAGGCCGAGCAGCGCCAGCAGCGTGGTGCTGCCGAACAGCGCGCCCGAGGTATAGACGACGAATTGCAGGAACTGGCGGCGCGACACCAGATCATCGGCATCCCAGTGATAGGGAAACTGGGCGCGCCAACGTTTGACCTGATCGTCGGCGTCTGAATGGCCGCCCGTGTCCCATGCGCTGTGCTCCTGGTTGGTCATAGCACCCATGCCTCTCTGGGTTCCTGGCGCGCGCGGCCAAGCTCGGCCTGCGCTTCGTCCAGCAGCCCGCTCACATCCAGCGCCGATTCGGTTTCTGGCAGCACATGGTACACTCTGGTGCGCACTTCCTGTTCGCCGAACACGGTTTTGTTCACCGGGTGGCCCTTGCGCTCATTCACAAACGCCTCGTAATCGCCATACCAGATCGCCTGCGTCGGGCATGCCTGCGCGCACCACGGCTTGAGGCCCTGCGACGTGCGGTCGTAGCACAGGTTGCACTTCTTCATGAGCCGCGCGTCGGCGTCCATCTTCGGCACGCCAAACGGGCAGGCGTAGACGCAGTTGCGGCAGGCGATGCAGCGCGACGGCTCGGCCATTTGCACGACGCCATCGGGGGTGATCTGGATGGCCATGACCGGACAAACCTGGGCGCAGGGCGCGACCGGGTCGGCGCAGTGCATGCAGAGCGTCGGCTGGGTGGCGACACTCCAGCTCCGGTCGATAAAATCAATCATGATCATGCTCTCGCCCTTGTGCGAGTCGCACTCGCGGCAGGCGGCTTCGCATGCGCGGCAGCCGATACAGCGCGACGGATCGACGAACATCGTTTTTACAGCCATAGCCTCCTCGCTAAACCTCATAGACCAATCAAATAAGCCTTGGATCATCTTGTCACCCTGAACGAAGTGAAGGGTCTCTCTGGAGAGATTCTTCGCTTCGCTCAGAATGACACATGGTAGCATTCTTATTTGATCTCTCTCAGAACTGCTTATCCTCCTGCTCGGCGGGCGATTGGCTTTCGCCGCGCGCGTACGGAAACATCTTTGGCGCGTTGGCAGGCGTCAAATTGACGCGCGGGCCTTCGCCGGTCAGATCCCATTCCGCGTCGAGCCGCTCGACCGCCGCCGCGCAGACTTTGTACTCAGGAATCTTGACGGTTGGGTCAACGGCCGGGTTAGTGAGCTGGTTGACGGCCTGGGCATGGCCGTAGTGGAACGGAATAAAGAGCGTGTCGGGGCGAATCGTCGGCGCGACCAGCGCCTTCAGTTCCATTTCGCCACGCGGCGTACGGACGCGCACGCGCTGGCCCTGCGCGATCCCCAGCCGCTCGGCGGCCAGCGGGTGAATCTCCACCCATGGCTCCGGTGCCTGGCTGTTGAGGAAGCCCAGCCGCCGGGTCTGGTTGCCGCTGAGGTATTGATACACCACGCGCCCGGTCGTCAGACGGAACGGGAAATCGCCGCCCGGCTCCTCGGCGGCGGGCGTGTACTCGATCGGGAAGAAGCGCGCCTTGCCGTCGGGGTGCGCGAATCGTTCGGTGAACAGGCGCGGCGTGCCGGGATGATCGAGCGTCGGGCAGGGCCAGAACACGCCCTCCTGCTCATCAATTTTCTCCCATGTGATGCCGTAATAATCCGACACGCCGCCCTTCGAGGCCAGCCGCAGTTCATCCCAGATCTCGCGGCTCGAACGGTAAGGAAAGAACTTGCCCCGGCCAAGCCGCGCGGCCAGATCGGTGATGATTTCCCAATCGCGGCGAGCATGGCCGGGCGGGTCGGCGGCGCGGTTGATCTTGATCACGCGCCCTTCGAGGTTGGTCGTGGTCCCTTCATCCTCGCACCAGACCGAGCCGGGCAGCACCACGTCGGCAAGCTCGGCGGTCTCGGACATGAAGAAATCAATCACGACCAGCGGATCGAGATTGTTCAGCGCCCGCTGCACCACGGCGTTATCCGGCAGCGAAACCATAAGATTGGAACAGATCACCATGCAGCTCTTGATCTCGCCGTCGGCCATGAGGCGCACCATTTCGGTCGCGGCAGCGCCTTCCTGCGGCAGTTCTGGCTCAGGAATGCCCCACACATCGGCGATGTACTGCCGCTCCTCCGGCACATCAATATGCCGGTAGCCAGGCAGTTGGCTGGCCTTCTGGCCGACTTCGCGTCCGCCCTGGCCGTTGCCCTGGCCGGTGATCATCATCGTGCCGCCGCCCGGCGTGCCGACCTGCCCGCGCGCCAGCGCCAGATTGATACATGCCAGGCAGTTGTTCACGCCGTGCGTCGAGTGCTCGATCCCGCGCGCGTGCATGATCAGCGAGCGATTCGCGCGCCCGTAGATGCGCGCTGCTGCCAGAATCCGCTCGGCTGGCACGCCGGAAATCTGCTCGGCAAGTTCAGGCGTGTACGGCTCGACCGCTTGCCGCACGGCATCCCAGCCGGTTGTCCGCGCCTGCACATACGCTTCGTCCACCAGGCCATCATGGATGATCTGGCGCAGCATCGCGTTCAGCACTGCGATGTCGGTGCCGGGCCGCACTGGCAGCCACAGATCGGCGGTGCGGGCAGTCGGCGTCTCGCGCGGGTCCATGACAATCAGCGGCGCGCCATTATCGCGCGCGCGCCACAGCCACTGCATGGCGACCGGGAAGCACTCGGCCACGTTCGAGCCGACCACCAGCAGGCACTCGGTGAGCGGGATATCGGTCAGCGGCAAGGGCGCGCGGTCGAGGCCAAAGGCTTTGGTGTACGCGCCTGCCGCCGATGACATGCACAGCCGCCCGTTGTAATCAACATGGCGCGTACGCAGGCCGACCCGCGCGAACTTGCCCATGAGATAGCACTTCTCGTTGGTCATGGAGGAGCCGCTGTAGATCGCGACCGAATCGCGGCCATGCTCGGCCTGGATGGCCTGCCAGCGCTGCGCGACGTAGTCGAGCGCCTCGTCCCAGGTCGCCGGTTCCAACTGGCCGCCCTTGCCGCCGCGCCGGATCAGCGGCGTGGTCAGGCGGTCGGGGTGGTTGACCTGCTGGTACGCAACGACACCTTTCGGACACAGCGAGCCACGGTTGTGGGGGAAGTTGCGCGGCTCAACGCCCGTCACCTGGCCGCCGCTCACGCGCAGGTACATGCCGCACTGCACGCCGCAGAAGGAGCAATGCGTCGGCACAAGCGCGTCGGGCATGCGGTCGGCCTGTTCCCAGCCCTCCGGCGGGCGTCCGGCCTGCTGAAAATCGTAATTGACATCGCGTAGACGGAAAAAATCTTTGTTAACGCTCATGCATTCACCCTATCTAGAACAAAGAATAGAGAACAAAGAACAAAATGACGTGCTCTCTGTCTATACGCTTTGTTCTCTGCTCCCTGCTCTTAAAGGAATCGCTTACCCATCATCTGGTAGTACGCCTCGCCGCGCAGCACGCGCTTGCATGTTGGACAATACTCCTGAAGCCAGCCGCGCCCATTGCCGAGATTGTAGTTCTGGTGCAGGTCGGTCAGCGTTGCTTGCAGATCGGTGACGAACTGCTGCGACGGCAACTCCATGCCACAGCGCTTACAATGGCCGGTCTGCGGTTGATCGCCGTAATGCTCGACATCCTGGTTGACGGTTTGATAGAGTAGCACGCCGATGCTGGCCGGACGCTGGATGATGTGGAAAAACTTTCCGAACGGGATCGACAGCAGCCACAGCACCACCACAACCTGATGCACCAGCGACAGAAACCAGTAGAACGACCCTTCCCACCACAGCGAGGAAGCCGTCAGCGCCAGCCCGGTTACAGAAATGGCGAACAGCAGCACCAGCGGCATCAGATCGAAGCCGAAGCGCTGCGTCGTCAGCAGGCCCATATCCGCAATACGCCGCCGCAGCGCCAGCGCAATGCCGATGATCAGCAGCACGGCGCTGAAATCAAGTCCATGGAACAGCGAGAAGCCGACCCCGGACTCGATTGGAAACTGGAACATGGGGATATTGAAAAACCAGAGTTGGTAATGCCCGGGCGGGACCAAGGTGAAACGCAGCCAGCCGAAGGTCAGCGGAATGGTGATCATGAGCGATATAATCACGCCCCAGAAGATCGCCATGTGCGCCACCCAGCGAATCGTGCTGCGCTGGCGAATAAAGGTCTGTCCGAAAATATCATGCCACCAGGCCAACGGTATCAGAACCGTGTAACGACGGAAGTTCTGCCACGAGAGGAAATTGACCCAGCCCGCCTTGAAGTAGCGCCATGTGGGTGGACGGGTGATCCAGAGCGTGTAGCGGTATACGAGCGCGGCGACGGTGAAGAGTGTTGCAACCGCGTACCCGATCAGCGCCGAGTCGAAGTCTTTGAAGCCACGCGAACCCAGGTAGATCAGTCCGATGAGCAGGAACGTCACGATAATCGCAATCGTCGCCGCCGGCAGCTCGCGTCGGGTCATGAGATCCTCCTCGCGTGCCAAGCAATGTGTCGGACGACAGTGAAGGGTGGTCTCCTGGCTGGTGGCTACTCCATGAAGATCGCGCCCCGGGGCATCCCTTCGATGGAAGGAAACCGCGAATCGTTGCTCCTCTCGCAACAGTTCTGCTGGTCGTCGGTGACTTGCTCGGTTCAAGCGGCACCACTGCGTGCGGGTACCGACTGCGGCCCATTATAGCATAGTCGGTACTACTAAATAAAACCACATATGTTTTCCGGCAGAGCAATAGCCCGCACCCTCGGTCCCGCTCCCACTGGGAAAGGAATTGAGGGTGCGGGTATTCCAAAGCAGGTTTGTGGTTTTATTTCGCATGAATGGCCGGTGCATGATTGCAACTTTGCCGAACCGAGGCCAACGCTGCGTGTTTTCAGTGCTGCTCGACGGCATAGCGCTCGGCTGCGAACGTGAGCGCCCATTCGCGGGCATCCGCAATCGTATCGGGGTCCGGGTCGCCGTCGAAGGTAAACGGTGGCACAACCGCTGCCGCGCCAAGCTTCGTGAACAGGTCGGTGAATGCGTCGCCCGCCGCGCAGTAAAAAGGATCGTAGTTGCGGTCGCCCAGGGCGCACACCGCGAAACGGACGCCGCACAGGTCAGGTTCGCGCTCCTCCAGCGCCCGGAAGAATGGCTCCGCGTTCATGGGCAGGTCGCCGTTGCCGTAGGTCGATGTGCAGAGAATGATATCCTGCGCCGCTTCACATAACGCGACATCAACATCTTCCATATCGTACACGGTTGCCGCGATGCCCTGCTCCACGAGCGCCGCTGCGAGATCGATAGCAACCTGCTCGGCGTGGCCCATGACCGTGCCGAACAGAATCAGGATGCGTTCATATTCCATCGTTTGTTTGTATTCTCGGTTAGCTGGCGCTGGCATTGATACTGTCGTACAATACCGGGCAACCGCATGGACATGCCGTTGCCTCGCCCACACTGCGCGCCAGATCACCATAATACAGAGCGTCGCTGGTAAACTCGTGCAGCATGGAGTAAATCTCCTCGCGGGCGAATGGATCATTGAAGCGCTCGGCAAGCCGCGCAATGAGCACGCGGTCGTCGGGGCGCGGGTGGTAACAATAGATCGGCTCGCCGCTGCGTTCGACGACATCGAGGATTCCGTCGCTGGCGAGTTCGCGGAGCGCCGCGCGCGTACTCCAGATATCGCGGTAAATGCGCTGGATGATCTGGCGGGCGCTTCCTTCCATCCGCGGGTTCTCATGAAAGAGAAGGACCAGGTGCAGCTTGATCGGCGAGTTGATCGTCTGCGCGAGCAGATGTTGGATACGTGGATCGATGGTCAATCGATCGTCCTCGCTGGTCTGTGTCGAACTCACCATGATGATTCTCCTTCCGGTGCTTACGCGCCTGCGGCGTGGTGCTATGTCTGATTTCAGGTATGTATGTCGTTCCGAACGCTGTCAGGAATCCCGCTGGAGCGATTGCTCGCTCCGCTCGAAATGACATGATGGTTCGGGGTTGCAATGATCTTTCTATGAGTATAAGAACAGTGCTATGATGTGTCTTTGCTCCAGCGCAAAGACGCGCTGATCTGTAGATGTCGGGTTCGGTCGCATGGCGGATCGCGTCCCAGGACGACCGGCAACCGGGAAGGTATGATGCCGATGAACGCCAGCAAATCCACCGCCCATGTGACAGGCGACCTGCTCGGACGGATTGGATTATTTCAGGGTCTTGACGCCGCCGCGCTGGCTGAGGTGATGCAGGCAGCCCGGATGCAGGCGGTGCCAGCCGGGTCGTGCTTCTTTTTCCAGGGCGATCCGGCCACGCGGTTCTACGTGATCCTCGAAGGGCGCGTGCGCCTGACGCAGGTCACGCCCGAAGGGCAGCAGGTGCTGCTGCGATTCATCACCCCCGGCGAAGGCATGGGGATTGTCGCCGCGCTTGGCGGCATGGCGTACCCCGCGTCCGGCGAGGCGCTCGACGCATGCCAGGCGCTGGCGTGGGAAGGGCCGGCGGTCGCCGCGCTGATGGAGCGGCATCCGCGCCTGGCGCTGAACGGGATGCACCTGCTGGCGCAGCGGGTGCGCGAATTTCAGGATCGCCTGCGCGAACTGGCGACCGAACGCGTCGAGCGGCGCGTTGCCCGCATGCTGCTTCGGCTGGCCCGCCAGAGCGGCCACAAGGTCGCGGGCGGTGTCCTGATTGATCTTCCGCTGTCACGCCAGAATCTGGCCGAGATGACTGGCACCACGCTGTACACTGTGAGCCGCATTCTCAGCCAGTGGGAGACGCAAGGGCTGGTCGAGGCCGGTCGGGAACGCGTGCTCATCCGCAACCCGCATGGCCTCGTGGTCGTCGCCGACGATCTGCCCACGCCCGGCGAACCTCCCGCGTGAGGTGGGCGGCATGTCTCCCCAATGTCTCCTGATCCCTCACCCTGTCGCTACCGCGCCACCCCTCTCCCATGGTGACGGGAGAGGGCCGGGGTGCGGCCATGGCGTTATTTACACGAGGTACGCGGTGGCCGCTTCACCCACGGCTCGAAGCCGTGGGTTGGCAGGCGCAGGCCGTTGAAACGGCCTATGGAGCTCGCTTCGAGCGGGCATATGCGTGCGAACAGCGAGATTCATCCCGCAGCGCGCCGGCGATCGCGTCATGCGTGTTATTCAGAACCATGAAGCGATCATTGCGCCAGCGCAAAGACGCGCGGGTGGTGGCGTGGTACGCTGGGCGGGTAAAGGAGGCGTTGGATGGACGAATACACCATTGCTCGCGACGCGACGATCGAACAGGTGCTGTCCGACCAGCCTGCCGTGCTGCCGGTGTTCATGAAGTACCGGCTGGCGTGTGCAGGCTGCTACATGACCGTGTTTTGCACCCTGGAAGATGCCATAACCACGTATCGTCTTCCGCGCGAGCAGTTCCTGGCTGACCTGTGCCAGGCGGCCAGCGCTGGCCGCGCGCCGGGAGGTTCTGAAGCCCGCGCCGCAGACGCCATCAAAGCATAGAAGAAGGATCAGTCATGAAGACCATTGATGTCCGCGACATTGCACCACGGCAGCGCCATACGCTGATTTTCGAGACGTTTAACGCGCTTCAGTCGGGCGAGGCGTTTCTGCTGGTCAACGATCACGATCCCAAGCCGCTGTATTACCAGTTCAGCGCCGAGCATGCCGGGCAGTTCGGCTGGGAGTATCTGGAACAGGGGCCGGAAACCTGGCAGGTGCAGATCAGCAAGGTTTCGGCAGCGCAGTAGCCGTTCAAAGCACGCGAGAAGCCATAACGGTGATGCGCCCGGCGTGGGGCAGGCTTCAAAGACAGCAGACAATCCATGTCGTTTCGAGCGCGGCGAGCAATCGCTCCAGCGAGATTCCTCGCTCCGTTCGGAATGACATGCTGTGTGCTGTCTTTTGTATTTTTCTATCCGCTGGCCGCTTACGTTGCTTGCCGCACCCGGTTGCGCCCTTCATGCTTGGCGCGGTAGAGCGCCGTGTCGGCCATGGTGAGCAATTCACTGCTGGTGGCCAGCGAGGGAACAAAACTCGCCACCCCGATGCTCACCGTGGTCGCTCGCGTGCGCCAGGGCATGGCTTCCACCGCGCGCCGGAAGCGCTCGGCCAGCATGAACGCCCCTTCACGCTCTGTGTCCGGCAAAATGATCGCGAACTCTTCGCCGCCGTAGCGCGCCACCATATCCGTGGCGCGGGCTTCTTCCTCCAGCAGGCGCGCAACGGTTTGCAGCAATTCGTCGCCAGCGGGATGGCCGAAGGTGTCATTGAAGATTTTGAAAAAATCAACATCCAGCATCAGCAGCGACAGCGCCCCGCCGTAGCGTTTGGCCCGTTCGAACTCCTCGTCGAGCTTGCGCGTGAAGGCCCGCCGGTTGGCGAGGTCGGTCAGGCCATCGGTCAGGCTCTGCACTTCCACGCGCGCCAGCGCCTCCTCCAGTTGCTGCTGATAGGCTTCCAACTGGTGCTCATAGCGCTTGGTGTCGGTCACGTCGAGCGCGATCCCGCCCAGGTAGCGCTGATCGGCCTGGTGCAGCGGAAACTTGTAGACCTGCCAGTAATGCGGTTCGCCGTCCGGGGTTGGCACCCGCTCCAACAGGCTTACCACGCCGTTCCCGGCCAGCACGCTCCGGTCGTGCTCCCGCAAGGAGGCCGCGATCTCCGCCGGCCAGATCGCGGCATCATCACGCTCCAGCACCATGTCTTCCGTCACATGGAAGCGGCGCAGAAACGGCTGGTTGACATACACATAGCGGCCCTGTGCATCCTTGAGGAAGGCCACCAGCGGGCTGTTGTCCATGAAGGCGTGAAAGCGCCGTTCGCTGGCGTGCAGGCGGGCGGCGAGCGTCTGCTGCATGGTCATCTGCTCGGTGGTGTCCAGCAGGAGGCGGCGCAGTTCGAATTGCGCCATGACCTGCCGGGCCAGCGCGCGTAAGCAGGACTGCTGCATGGCGTTCAGGACGCGCGGCGCGGCGTCCAGCACACACAGCGTTCCCACCGCCTCGCCGGACGGCGTGAGGAGCGGCGCGCCGGCATAAAACTGGATGTGCGGGTCAGCGGTGACAAGCGTATTGTCCGCGAAGCGCGCATCGCGCCGCGCATCCGGCACAATCAAGAGATCATCCGGTTGCAGGATGGCATGGGTGCAAAAGGAGATGTCACGCGACGTTTCGGTGAAATCCAGCCCGATCTTCGATTTGAACCACTGCCGGTCGCCATCCACCAGTGAGATCAGCGCAATCGGTGTCTCACAAATCTGGGAGGCCAGCAGGGTAATATCGTCAAAGGCCTGTTCCGGCAGGGTGTCGAGGATGTGGTAGCGGCGCAGCGCGTCCAGC
>DASTWM010000477.1:0-10871 GCA_035765855.1 Roseiflexaceae bacterium | reverse complement strand
TTGCCGCAGGCCGCTCGGACGAATTCCGGCAGCATTTCCTCGGCACGCACTTCTTCAACCCACCGCGCTATTTATACCTGTTGGAAGTGATTCCGACGCCCGACACGCTGCCTGAGGTGGTCGAGACGATCATGCAGTTCGCCGACGAGCGGCTGGGCAAGGGCGTGGTGATCGCCAAAGACCGCCCGAACTTCATCGGCAACCGAATCGGCACCTACGTCGGGCAGGCGCGCATGAATTACGCGCTGGAGCACGGCTATACGGTCGAGGAAGTCGATAGCATGACCGGCGAACTGATCGGCAACCCGCGCACCGCCACGTTCCGGCTGTTCGATCTGGTCGGCAACGACGTACCGTACCACGTCACGCGCAATTTGTACGACGCCGTGCCGGAGGACGAGGAGCGCGAAACATTCAAGGTGCCGCCGCTGCTGGAGCAGATGGTCGAAAAGGGCTGGCTCGGCAACAAGACCAACATCGGCTTCTACAAGCAGGAGCGCGGCGCGTCCGGCAAGGAGTTCTGGCCGCTGAACCTCGAAACCATGCAGCACGAGCCGCCCAAAAAGCCGCGTTTTGAATTGATCGGCAAAGCGCGCAAGATCGAGGATCTACGCGAGCGGCTGCGCTTCATCATGATGAACGCCGACATGGATCGCGCCGGACAGTTCCTGCGCGACACCACGCTGCGCATCCTGGCCTACACCGCGCGCCGCATCCCCGAAATCAGCGACAGCATCGCCGACGTGGACAACGCCATGCGCTGGGGCTTCAACCAGCAGCTTGGCCCGTTCGAAACCTGGGACGCGATCGGCGTGCGTGACGCCCTGGGCATGATGAAGGAGCGCGATATTGCCGTCGCGCCGTGGGTGGAGCAGATGCTCGACAAGGGTATCGAGTCGTTCTACCGCCGCGAGGATGGCCGCGCGACCGGCGTGTACGACCCTGCCAAAGGCGCGTATGTTGACCTGAAGCAGCCCGAAGGCGTGATCAAGCTCGACGCGCTGCGGGCGCAGGGCAAGGAGTTGGCCCGCAACGACAGCGCCAGCATCCTCGACATGGGCGACGGCGTGCTGTGTTTCGAGTTCCACTCTAAGATGAACACGATTGACCCGCTGATCATGGAAATGGGTTACAAAGCGCTTGATCTGCTCAGGCAGGATCAATGGGTTGGCATGGTGATCGGCAACCAGGGCGAAAACTTTTCGGCGGGCGCGAACCTGGGCGTGATCGCCATGGCGGTCATGAGCGGCCAGATCGCGGAGGTCGAGAAGTTCAATCGTGGCACCCAGGATTTATTCATGAAGTTTCGCACCTGCCCCAGGCCAATCGTAGCCGCGCCGCACTCCCGCGCGCTGGGCGGCGGCGTCGAGGTGTCGCTGGCGAGCGCCCGTCGCGTAGCTGCCGCCGAAAGCTACATGGGCCTGGTCGAGGCCGGTGTCGGGATTGTGCCGGGCTGGGGCGGCTGTAAAGAATTTGTGCGCCGCCAGGTCACGCCGCACATGCACACGCCAAATGTCGATGCGCTGCCGTATTTCCGGCAGGCGTTCGAAACGATTGCCATGGCGAAGGTCAGCGAGAGCGCCGAGCAGGCCAAACAGCTTGGCTACCTGGACGAGGACGACACGATTGTCATGAACCGCGAGCGGCTGCTGGGCGAGGCGAAAAAGGCCGTGCTAGAATTAGTGGAGCAGGGCTACGCCGCGCCGCCGCCGGAAGGCGAGCCAATCTATGCGCTTGGACGGCGCGGCATGGC
This sequence comes from Roseiflexaceae bacterium, assembly GCA_035765855.1. Lineage (GTDB taxonomy): Bacteria > Chloroflexota > Chloroflexia > Chloroflexales > Roseiflexaceae > DASTWM01. The sequence continues at coordinate 9,118 of DASTWM010000477.1, read as the reverse complement.
AGTGGCTGGCAGCGCGCTGCACGGCATGAAGGTCGGCGGCTACATCAGCGAGCACGACGAAAAAGTCGCCAAGGCGCTGGCCTACGTGATGAGCGGCGGCGATTTGACCAGCCCGCAATGGGTGACGGAGCAATATTTGCTCGACCTGGAGCGCGAGCAGAACGCGAAGCTGATGATGGAACCCAAGACGCAGGAGCGCGTCATGGCGATTTTGCAAACCGGAAAACCCTTACGGAATTGATATTTTAGCCACAGAGATCACAGAGGACACAGAGAAGGGATGTATGTAACTATCAAAGTTCTGCTTTGTCATGATGAACGCAGTGAAGCATCTCGTCGCAGCACAGTGCATTTTCGTTGAGATGTTTCGCTCCGCTCAACATGACAATGTGGTAACTCAGTAAGTTCTACTATCATATCTCTGTGATCTCTGTGTTCTCTGTGGCAAAGGAGCAATAGACGATGCGAGAAGCTGTTATTGTGTCGGGCGCGCGCACGGCCGTCGGCAAGGCACCGCGTGGCACACTGCGCGACGCGAACCCGAGCGATCTGGCCGCCACGGTGATCAAGGCGGCGGTTGATCGCGCGAGTGGGCTTGATCCAAAGGAAATTGACGACGTGATTATCGGCTGCGCGATGCCGGAGGCCGAGCAGGGCCTGAACATGGCGCGCGTGGCGCTGTTGCGCGCTGGCCTGCCGGACATCGTGCCGGGCCAGACCGTGAACCGGTTCTGCTCGTCGGGCCTTCAGACGATCGCGCTGGCCGCTCAGCAGATCATGAGCGGGATGGGCGAGGTGGTCGTGGCGGGCGGCGCGGAAAGCATGAGCCTGGTGCCGATGTCGGGCCACCATTACGCGCCCAATCCTGAGATGGTCGAGATTAACCCGGATGTGTACCTAGGCATGGGCCTGACCGCCGAGAACGTCGCGCAGAAATACGGCGTCAGCCGCGAAGAGCAGGATGCCTTCGCGCTGCGTTCGCATCAGCGCGCGCTTGCCGCAATCGAGAGCGGCAAGTTCGATAAAGAAATCGTGCCGTTCGAGGTCGAGCGGGTGTGGTTCGAGAAGGGCCAGCGGCGGCGCGAGACGACGACCTTTGCGGTGGACGAGGGGCCGCGCCGTGACACCAACGCTGCCGCGCTGGCGAAGCTACGCCCGGTGTTTGCGGTGAAGGGCAGCGTCACCGCTGGCAACTCGTCGCAGACCAGCGACGGCGCGGCGGCGGTCGTGGTCATGAGCCGCGAAAAGGCCAAGGCGCTGGGATTGACGCCGCTGGCGCGCTTTGTGTCGTTCGCGGTCGGTGGCGTGCCGCCCGAGATCATGGGCATCGGCCCGGTGGCGGCCATTCCGAAGGCGCTCAAGCTGGCCGGGCTGACCATGAACGACATCGACCTGGTTGAGTTGAACGAGGCGTTCGCCGCGCAATCAATCGCGGTCATGCGCCAGATGGAGATGGACGAGGAGAAGGTCAATGTCAATGGCGGCGCGATTGCGCTGGGCCACCCGCTCGGCTGCACTGGCGCGAAGCTGACGGTGCAACTGCTTAACGAAATGCAGCGGCGCAACGCGCGCTATGGCCTGGTGACCATGTGCATCGGCGGCGGCATGGGCGCGGCGGGCATCTTCGAGCGGCTGGGTTAATTTTTTATCGCAGAGGCGCAGAGGGCGCGGAGAAGTTATAACGTTTAGGTGTTAAGGTTGGCGCACACGATTTCCCTCACCCCCGGCTCTCTCCCATTGGGAGCGGGGTGACGCGGCAGCGACGGGTGCGGGCATGCGCGAACGGAATGAAATATTATATTCTGTGTCCTTTGTGCCTTTGTGGTGATCTGTAGTAGCACGCCATGTCCACTACCGTCCCGCAACCAATCTCCGCCCAGCGAACGTTCGGCATTAGCCAGGTGTTTGGCGCGGCGTTCGACTCCGGCTGGCGGACGTTTCCCGGCCATTACCTGTTGTATGCGTCCTCCGGCGCGTTTCGGCTGGAGGTGAACGGCGTTCGCTGGCTGCTGCCGCCACAGCGCGCCGCCTGGGTTGCTGCCGGCGTGCCGCTGCGATTATGCGCCGAACTGCCGGGCGCGACTAACTCGGTGCTGTTCGCAACACGCATGATTTCGGAATTGCCATTCGACTGCCGCATTTTTGCGGTTTCAGCGCTGGCGCGCGAGATGTTGCTGTACGCCACGCGCTGGGGACCGGAGCGCACCGACGATGATCAGCATGCCGATACCTTTTTTCATGCGCTGGCGACGGTCTGCACTGAATTAGCGGCGCATCCGAATGAGTTCTGGCTGCCGCATGCCCAATCTCCCGAACTCCAACATGCCCTTGATTACACCGTAGATCAACTGTCCGAAAAGCCAACCTTTGCCGAGGTCGCCAGTGCCGCCCACCTTTCCGAGCGGACGCTGGCCCGCCGCTTCGGCGAGGAAATCGGCATGACGTGGAGCCAGTTCGTTCACCGGGCGCGCATGATCCGCACGATGGAACTGCTGATCGCTCCCGATACCGCCATCATCGACATAGCGTATGGCGTTGGTTTCGCCAGCGTGAGCGCCTTTAACCATGCCTTTCGCGCCTTCACTGGCGAAACGCCGTCCAGCTATCGCAAACGGCTGCGCCCCCAATAGAATATTGGCAAAGAATCCGCGAAGGAACGCGAAGAAACGCGAAACGAACCATTAGTGAGTATGGCTTCGCGCAGCTTCGCGGATCATGATACAAACGCTACCGGCGTTCCGATACCGGCGCGGGCGCTGCAATCATGCCAAGTTGCTGCATCAGCGCGAGCCGATCCTGCACGGCCCAGTGCTCGACCACGCGCCCGTCTTGCAGGCGCAGAATGTCAATCACGTCGAAGGTGATTGGCCTGCCGGTTGGCGCGACGCCCATGAATGCGCCCTGATGTGTTCCGCGAAACGTCTTGTACGTCACCACGTTATCGCCCTCGGCCACCTGATTATGAATAGTCACCTGGAGGTCGGGAAAGGCAGCGAACAGGTGCCGAAAATGCGTCTTCGCCCGCTCCACAGCGGTGAGATTCGACTTGTCGCCCGATGCTTCCAGATGATTGACGAACTGAGGCGCAAAGAACGCGTCCATGCGGTCTGCGTCGTGTCCATTCTGCACTTCTTCGACCAGGCGGCGCACAATCGCTTTGTTGGCTTCGGTCATGATCATTCTCCTGCGTTATGCCGGTGTAAGCACACCAGCGCGAATATCATGATGTTGAGTATAGTCTGCGGTGATTTCGCTGTCTGTCGGTCGGCTGCCACATGCTTGTTCGTAGCTGCCAACAACTTTAGCGATCCTGCCGCCTGCCGCCGTGAACGAAACGCATGCGCCAGATCAACGCCACCGACCGGCAGATCGACCGGCTGGTGTACGCGCTGTACGCCCTGACCGAGGAGGAGATCGCGATTGTGGAGGGGATGGGTACGTCATGTGGCGCGGGTTGGCAACCCGCGCGTGACGCCGCGTAGGGCGCAGGTTTGCTGGTCGTGAAGACAGTATGCGGGAATCCGATCGTAGCGACCGGCCTGGTGCCGGTCGGCGGCACCCACCAGGGGGCCGCTACGGAATGTCCGCGTATTGGGTTGACCTTCCCCAGGCGGCGGCACCCACCAGGGGGGCCGCTACGGAATGTCCGCGTATTGGGTTGACCTTCCCCAGGCCATCATCCATCACCACTGCAAGCTACGGCGGCGACTGGGCCTGAAAAGCCCGCCACCGGAAGAGGGGTGGCGCGCCAGCGCCGGAGTGCGTGTCGCTATTCTGCCGCCTGGGTTTCATCCTTAAACTCGCGCTCGCTTTCCTCAATATAATCGAGCACCGCTTCTGGCTCGACATCCTGAGCCAGCTCAGACAATTCCGCCTCCCGGGCTTCTTCGATGCCCATGTGTTCCGCGATTGCGGTGACAAGCGTAATCAGCCGCGTTACTTCGTGCTCGGCCAGCAGGCTCACCTGCAGGTCGAGGTCGGCGCGCTTATCGGCCAGCGCGGCCATGCGGTTCTGGCTGATCAGCACAAAGGTCGAAAGGAAGATTGCCTCGACCGACGCAACCATCGCCAGCACCACGAACGATGGATCGAATGGCTGAATCGGCAGCCAGCCGAGATTGATGATGATCCACAGGCCGTACAGAACCAGGTGGACGTACACGAACCGCATGCTGCCAGTGAATTTGGTAATGCTGTCCGCTAAACGATCCTGCACGTTGCGCATTTGCGCTTCCCTGTGTTGCCGCTCAAGCATCGCATGAATGTTGCGCCCGACAACGCCAGAGAACACTGTCGCTTTCTGCGCATCAGGGGATATGTGTACTTTTGCCATAGTTTTCTCTTTATCTCTCGTTTGTATGATTGTCCCTGCCGATGTCCGGCAAGGCCTAATCTGTATCGCATTATTCACGCCAAAGCCGCCTTGCACATGCAAAGCGGCTTTGAAGAAGGTGCTGAGAAATACGCCTCAGGCTATCTGTTCAGCGGTATGTTGTTTTGCGCCTGTCCGGTAATACTGTTATTGTGCCTGCTTTCCAAACGCTCTGACTACATAAAGCCACAAAACTGCCTCCGAATCCCTCACCCTGCTGCTGCGCAGCTTCCCGCTCCCACTGGGAGCGGGACTGAGGGTGCGGGTAGCGCAGGGCAATCCACATTGATTCCTTGCACTACCCGAGGCGATGGTACTGGCTCCGAAAGAACAGCAGCGGCTGTGTATCGTCATGGGTGTGCGCCGATACGACCCTGCCGATAAAAATCGAATGATCGCCGCCTGCCACGTGATCAACCAACTGGCATTCCAGCGTCGTGATCGCGTCCGCGAGGAGCGGCACGCCGGTCTGCCCGATGTGGTGCGCCACGGTTGCGAACTTATGCGGCTGGCTGCTGGCGAAATGGCGTGAAAGGTGTTCGCCGCCTTCGCCCAGAATGTTGATCCCGAACGCTCCGGCCTGCCCGATGAATCCATGCGTTGTCGAATGATGGCCAATGCAGACCAGCACAAGCGGCGGGTCGAGGGAAAGCGAGCAGAACGAGGAGACCGTGCTGCCGTGGTACACGCCCTCATGCTCAACGGTCACAACGGTAACACCGGACGCAAACGTGCCAAGCACGCGCCGAAAGGTGATCGGGTCAATCTCGTCGGCGTACTCCACTGGTCTGTTCACCAGCACCGTCTCATGTTCGGTTGCATGACTCACGTCGTTGCTCTCCTTCTGCTAGTCGCGGCGAATGCGAAGGTGCTCAGGGCGGAACGACGCTGGCGCGTTTCGCAGAAGCTCGGCCAGGGCGACGACTTCCTCGCCCAGATGCTCAAGCTCTGCAACGATCTTCCCTTCTGCCTGTTTCGCAGCATTAAAATCCTTTGAGTTCGCGTACACAGCCCGCGCAAGCGTATGCGCACCAAAAAAGCCAAACAATGGCCGAAGCTGGTGTTCGAGCATCAGATAGTGGTGATCGCTGCCGCCCGATGCCAGCAGGCCAACCACCTTCCCGCGCAGCGGGTCCGCGCCCTGCGGATCGTTCGGCACCAGGTCAAAAAAGTTTTTCAATGCGCCCGTGTAGGACGCGCGATAGACCGGCGACGCCACCAGGTAGGCGTCGGCGTCCTCGACTAGCGCGAGCGCCTTCCGCGTATCGGCGTTATATTGATCGGGACGCCGCCCATCGCAAAATTCCAGATCGAGCTCACGTAGCTCTAACACCTGCGTTTCTACCGTGGGATCGGCACGGCGCGCGCCCGCCAAAGCAACGTCGAGGATCACGCGTGTCCGCGAGGGCGGCGGCGTGAGGCTGCCGTTGATTGCCAGAAGTTTGAGGCCCATGATCTATCCTCCCAATCAGACCAGCCGTGTATCAGGCGTACTCGGCCACGGTCGCCACATCAGACCGCAGGCTCGGCAGTTCCTGAACAAGCGGGCGCACGCGCCAGCCAAACTGCTCGACCTCTTCGATGAAATGCAGGAAGCCGGTCAGCACAATATCAACACCAACCGCTTCGTATTCCTGAATCCGGCGCGCGATCTGCTCGGGTGTGCCGATCAGGCGCGGCTTGAAGCCATCGTTATACTGCACGAGGTCTTCAAAGTTGGAATTGGACCACATGCCCTGACCTTCAGGTGACGCCTGCCCGGCCTCTTTGACCGCCTCACCGAAGCCCTTGACCGCTTCGACATTCGCCTGGGAAACAATGTCACGCAGCACCTGATGCGCCTCCTCCTCGGTGTCGCGGCAGATCACAAAGGCGTTCATGGCGAAACGGATGTCGTTTTCGCGCCCGTAACGCGCGGCCCGCTGCTTCACGTCCTGAATCATATCCGCGATATGCTCGACGCTGCCGCCATTCATGAACAGCACGTCGGTGACGCGCGCCGCCATTTCCCGCGCGGCGGCTGAATTGCCGCCCTGGAAGATCGTCGGGTGCGGCTTTTGCACCGGCTTTGGCTCGCATGGCACATCGGTGATCGTGTAGTACTTGCCCTTGAACGAGAAGCGCTCCTCGGTCCACATGCCTTTGAGCACGCGAATGAATTCCTCGGAACGCACATAGCGCTCGTCGTGTTCGAGCCACTCCGCGCCGAAGCCAGTGTACTCATCCTTGAACCAGCCACTCACGACGTTCAGGCTCACGCGCCCGTTGCTGATGTAGTTAGCGGTGGAAATGACGTTTGCGATCACCGCTGGATGCCAGAGGCCAGGATGCACTGCCGCAATGATCGAGAGCCGGTCCGTCACCGTAGCGAGCGCCGTGGCCATGGTAACAGCCTCAAGCTGCTTGTCGGCCCCATAGCTGGCAAAGAAGCGCGCCTGCGCCAGCGCATAGTCAAATCCGGCCGCCTCTGCCGTTAGCGCCAACCGCTTGTTGTAATCGAATGACCAGTCGGTCCGCTGCGGGATATTCGATGTCACCAACCCGCCACTCACGTTTGGAACCCAGTACGCAAACTTGATGTCCACAAGCTTCTCCTTTGGTGTGTTTGTCGCGGTCACTTGATCAGGGAATGCTATTCGTTCCCGGCGTCCACGCGTGTGTTCTGTCGCCACCATGTTCTCGGTTGCCGTCACAATCAGGACCGGGTTTGACGCAACTGGTCTTGCGCGTTGCAACGGCGCAGTGCAACATAAACGCCTCCGTCGGGAAGACAGAGGCGTTCACCAGGGATGCGTACCACATCCAGTGGCTACGTCCTCTCATCTTCCAGAAATATCTGCCGGAATTAGCACCATGCGATAGCGGTGTAGCGTGGACGACGCCATTGTCGGCCACTATGGTGATACACCGCTAACCAGGTTGCTGGGGTTTCGTCGGGCCGGTCCCTCTACCCCTCTGGATGAGAGCGTTACCAATATGTAGGTTGCAGAGAATATAAGTTATTTTATCAAGATTGTCAAGTATCAATTTGACGTGGGTTAAGGAAGGTTAGGATTGCTATCAGCGTATTGGAGAGTCAGATCAAAGCGGGCAGGGGCGCGAGGATCTTGGAGCGGATGAGTTAGGACATTCCCCACAGAGACACAGAGGACACAGCGCGAAAAGGCGACGCAAACACTCAATCGCACTCAACTGAGCATGTAAGGTGACATGCATAATATTTCAGGAAAGCAAAAGGATGAAGGAAGCATGATTTTGCTTTCATCCTTCATCCTTCTACCTACTTACTTGTAGTGTTTCATTCCGTTGGCGCACGCTCTCACCCCGGCACTGCCGCGCCACCCCGCTCCCAGGTTGGGAGCGGGGCCGGGGGTGAGGGAGAAAATGCATGAGACAGCGCGTTAGCGCTTGCCGTTGGCGCTGCCAGCGCAAGCAATCATCCGAACTTGGTATTACACAGTTTCACATTGTCGTGTTGAGCGAAGCGAAACATCTCATGGGAGCTACAGTGATATACCATGAGATGCTTCACTCCGTTCAGCATGACAACGTTTGTCGTTGCCTCAGAGTGGCAACATGGCGTCGCTCAGTGCTTGCCGTTGGAGCGGGTCATATTGCCCTTATCCGACGCGGCGGCCATGGCGCGGGTCTCCCTGGCGTTGACGGCCATCTCCTCGACGGTCTTGGTGTGCAGCCGCGCCGCGCCCTCGGTGTCGCGCAGCCGCACGCGCGTGCCGTTCGCCTTGGCCTGCTGCAATCGCCGCTCGGCAGCCGGAATCGCGTCGCGGTACTGCGGCAGCCAGCGCGCCTGCGCCACCAGCAGTTCGTCGGTCATCTGCCAGACCTCCTCCGGGTTGCAAACCGCGCCGACCAGCGGGTCGTGGAGCATGGCCTGCTTGAGCAGCGTCACGTCGCCATGCACCGCCGCCTCCATGCTCATCTGCTGCACGCGCACGCTGGCCGAGCATGTCGCCGCGCATGCCAGCGGCAGGTCGCCGACGACCGGCATGTTGATGCCAGTGTGGTCCACGTAGCCCGGAATCTCGATCACGCAGCCGTTCGGCAGGTTGGTGATGTGGCCGTTGTTGACGACGTTGAAGTGTCCGCGATACACGCGCCCGGTTTCCAGCGCCTCGATGATGTACGATCCATGCTCCTCGCTGCGCGTCGCGGCGCTGAAGCGCGGCGGTTCCTCTTTGAGCCAGTTCGGGAAGTCGGTCTCGAACCAGTTGCGCGACTCAGTGCAGACGCGCAGGTAGCCGCCGGTTTCGCCGTTGATCCACTTCGACATGTCGATCCACTGCGGAATCTCGTCGGTCCGCTTGCGGTACCACGGCAGGTACTCGCTGAGGTGGCCGTTCGACTCGGTGCTGTAGTAGCCGAAGCGCTTCAGCACGTCGATGCGCACTTTTTCAGTCTGCGAGAAGACCGGATGCGATTCAAATAGCTCCAGCAGCGACGGCACAGTCACGGTTTTGCCCTCAACGGTGACAGTCTTGCCGACATCGTTGATGAAGTCAATCCCGCGCCACTGCACTTTGATGAACCATGTCTGGTGATTGATGCCCGCCGCAACCACGTCAACCTCGCGGCGCGGCAGCCGGGTCGCATGGCCGGAGCCGTAATCCTCATGCCCTGTGCCAAGCTCCTCGTCGGAGATGATGCCTTCGCGTTTGGCCCACATTTCGATACAGCCGGTGATCTGCCAGTGCGCGCCCTGTACGCCGTGGCACAGGCCAATCGTCG
>DASTWM010000476.1:0-47453 GCA_035765855.1 Roseiflexaceae bacterium | reverse complement strand
CTGCGGCGCATTCCTTCGCCTAACCAGCCCGTAAACGCTGGAAACGGCGAGATCACGATCGACAAGCAAAAGCGCGAAGTGCTGGTGCGCGGCGAGCCAGTCGATCTGACGCCGACGGAGTACGACCTGCTGCTGCTGCTGTCGGAGAACGCTGGCACGGTGATGAGCCATGATACGCTGCTGCAAAGCGTGTGGGGCCAGGAATACACCAAAGACAATGATTACCTCAAAGTGTACATCTGGCATCTGCGCCGCAAGGTGGAGCGCGACCCGCGCGACCCGAAACTGCTGCTCACCGAATGGGGCGTCGGCTACCGGATGGTTCCGTAATCCGGTGACAGGGTGGCAAGATGACAGGGTGACAAGGTTGTTCACGATCATCTTGTCATCTTGTCATGCAATCATCTTGTCGCCATGAAACCTTCTCTACATTCAACAGCAACCCGTCGCCTGGTGATTAAACTTGGCACGAACGTCCTGACTGCCGGGACCGATAAGTTACATCGGCCCCGGATTGTTGAGCTTGTGCGCCAGATTGCGGACGTGCGCGCGGACGGCGTGGAGGTGGTGCTGGTCAGCTCCGGCGCGGTGGCTGCCGGACGCGAGCGGCTCCAGTTCCCGCCGCGCCGCCGCGCCATGCCCATGAAGCAGTTGCTGGCCGCGGTCGGCCAAAGCCGCCTGATGCATTTGTACGAGCAGATTTTTGATCTGTACGGCATTCCGGTTGCGCAGACGCTGCTGACGCGCGACGATCTGCGCGATCGCTACCGATACCTCAATGCGCGCAACACGCTGCTGGCATGCCTGCTGCATGGCGTGCTGCCGATCATCAACGAGAATGATGTGGTCGCGGTGGACGAGATTCGCGTTGGCGATAACGACTCGCTTTCGGCACTGGTGGCCGGGCTGATCGAGGCCGATCTGCTGCTGATTTTGTCTGACATCGACGCGGTGTACTCCGCCGATCCGCGCCATGATCCAACGGCGCGGCGCATTCCCGAAATTCGCATGATTGATGAAAGCGTGTACGCACTGGCAGGCGGCAGCAACGCCCGTGGCACCGGCGGCATGGTCACTAAAATCCATGCTGCCGACCTTGCCACCCATAGCGGCACCGCCGTCGTAATTGCCAGTGGCGCGGAGCGCGAGATTATCAGGCGCGTTTTGGCCGATGAGCCGCTCGGCACGCGCTTTCCGCCGCTCGTAAGCCACCTGGAAAGCCGCAAGCGCTGGATTCTGGCTGAAACGGTGCGCCACAGCCGCGTCGTGGCAGATGACGGCGCGGCCCGCGCGCTGGTCGAAGGCGGCAAAAGCCTGCTACCGGCGGGCGTCGCGGCGGTCGCAGGCGACTTCGAGCGCGGGCAGACGATACGCATCTATGACAATCTGGGGCATGAGATCGCGCGCGGCCTGACGCAGTACAGCGCCCGCGACCTGCGGCTGATCAAAGGCATTCACTCCGGGCGCATCGCCGAAGCGCTCGGCTACGAATACGGCCCCGAAGTCGTGCATCGTGATGATATGGTGGTACTATAACCGCAGAGCGCGCAAAGGATGCAAAGATAGTTCATTTTCTTTCCTTTGTCCTTTGCGTGCTTTGCGTCCTTTGCGGTAAAAAGGAGGAGAAGTGCTTAATATAGTCGAGATAGGCCAGCGCGCGCGGGCTGCTGGCCGCGTGCTGGCGCGGGCCACAACCGGGCAGAAGAACGCCGCGCTGGAAGCGATTGCCGCCGCGCTGCTTGAGCGCGCCCATGAAATAGTGGAAGCCAACGCGCGTGATCTTGATGGCGGTCGCAGGGCTGGCCTTTCAGAAGCTCTGCTCGACCGCATGATGCTGAGCGTTCCGCGGCTTGAAAGTATTGCCGCCGATGTGCGCAATGTGATTAAACTCCAGGATCCGGTTGGCGAAACGTTTGACCATGCCACGCTGCCGAACGGCCTGCGCGTTCACCGGCGGCGCGTGCCGCTGGGCGTGGTCGGCGTGATCTACGAAGCGCGCCCGAACGTTACGGTAGATATTGCGGCGCTGTGCCTGAAGTCGGGCAACGCGGCGATTCTGCGCGGCGGCAAGGAAATCATGCACTCATGCGGCGTGCTGGCCGCGATTATTCGCGATGCGCTGGCCGACGCCAAACTGCCCGCCGACGCCATCCAGGTGATTGACGACCCGAACCGCGCGCTGGTCGGGCAACTGCTGAAGCTCGACAAATATGTTGACGTAATTATTCCGCGCGGCGGCGGATCGCTGCACCAGTTCTGCCGTGAAAATGCTACTATCCCGGTGATCACCGGCGGCGTTGGCGTGTGCCATGTCTACGTCGACAAAGACGCCGACATGTCCAAGGTAGTCCCTATCGTTCGCAACGCCAAAGTGCAGCGGCCAAGTGTCTGTAATGCGCTGGATACGGTGCTGGTGCATCGCAGCGTTGCAGCGCAGGCGCTGCCAGACATCGCGCGGGATTTGCTTGATCATGGTGTCGAGTTGCGCATGGACGCTGACGCGCTGGCAATTCTGCATGAGGCAGATATCATCAGCGACAAGGTGAAGCCCGCTGGCGATGATGATTTTGGCACAGAATTCATGGCGCTGATCTTGTCCGGTCGCGTGGTCGACAGCATGGACGAGGCGCTCGATCATATCGCGCAGTACGGCGACCATTCCGATGCGATCATCACCGAAAACCGCGCGGCAGCCGACACATTTGTCGCTGCGGTGGACTCGGCGGCGGTATTTGTGAACGCCTCGACGCGCTTCAACGACGGCGGGCAGCTTGGCCTGGGCGCGGAAATCGCCGTGAGCACCCAGAAGTTGCACGTCCGTGGCCCCATGGCGCTGCGCGAACTGACCACGTACAAGTGGGTGGTTGAAGGTGACGGGCATGTACGGCCATGATTGTCAACGTTGAGGCGGCCGTCGCGCGCCATGGCTGCTTTCTCATGATCGTGCGTGGCGCGAACGAAGCGCATGCGGCGGGTGCGCTGAGCATGCCGGGCGGCAAAGTAGAAGCCGCCGCCGCTCTTGACGATGTGCTGGAGGAAACCGCGCGCCGCGAAGTGCTTGAAGAGATCGGCCTCGCGCTTGATTCACCCATGCACTACGTCGAAAGCCACATGTTTGTACTGGACGACGGTACGCCTGTTGTCGATGTTGTGCTGCTCTGCCGCGCGCCTGATGGCGAACCGCGCATTGGCAGTGTTGACGAAGTTGCGGCATTTCACTGGATGACAGCGGCGGATGTTGCACGCCACCCACGCGCGGCACCATGGACTGTTCGCAGCATTGTGATGGCGGAAGAAAAGCGATTGGCATGCGGTTGGTGAGCTAAAATCAATCTTGACACAAGCCTGAAAACCTGCTACAGTAAGCGCGCGCGGGAGTGGCGCAATGGTAGCGCATCTGCTTCCCAAGCAGAGGGCTGCGGGTTCGAGTCCCGTCTCCCGCTCCAGAAAGCCCTGCCGAATCTCGGCAGGGCTTTTCTTTTGCAGGCGCGCGGCTTGTGCTACAAAGCCTCAAGATTTTCCCGCATATGTTCCAGGCAGCGCCGCGTCACCGCAATTGCATCATCACTCAGGCCGTTCGTCGCCAGCGCTTCAAACGCCTCGCGCCTGCTGCGCCGCTCCTCGATAAATTGCTGGCCTGCCGGTGTCAACATCACCAGTGTAAAGCGGTTGTCATGCGGGGCAGCCCGGCGCGTGACCAACCCTTCTTCCTCCAGTTGCTTGACCTGCCGTGTCACCGCCGCGCCGTCCACATCGAGCGACTGAGCCAGGTCCGCCTGGCTTTTCTCGCCCCCGCGGAGCAACATCGTTAAGATGTGCCAGCGCGCCCGGCTCACGCCCATGTGTTGCTCGAAGGCCGGTACAAGGGCATAATAGGTGCGGGTGATCTGCGGTAGCAGCGACTCACTCAGCATGGTAATCATGGAATCCGATGGCTCCATGGTCATCGCGTGCTCGTCCATGATTACAACGCCTCCATGGTGCCTTCGGCCGGGCGTACAGGCACAGAGCCATCGGAGCGGAAATCAGGCGTGCGCAGTATAAGCAGCAGCAGCACGACCAGTACGGAGACAACCAGCGCCATGATGTAGCCGACGCGAATACCTTCGATCAGCGCGCTGTGTGAGGCGGTGATGAGTTGCTGGATTTGCGCTGCGCCACCTGGCCCAAGTTGCTGCCCAAGCGCCTGAATCTGCGCCTGCGCCTCCGGGTTGATCAGGGTTTGCGGGCTTTCGAACGCGCTTGCGATGCGCGGATCAGTGCCTGCCGGAATGGCGGCGGCCATTTGCGCGGCGAAAATAGCGTTGACCGCCGCGCCCACCACTGCCGTGCCGACTGTGCTGCCGATCAGCCGCAAGAACTGAATGGTCGCCGTGCCGACGCCCAGCCGTTCGCGCGGCACAATCGATTGCACCAGGATGGTGAGCAGCGGCAGCTGCATGCCGACGCCGAGGCCAGTAAGCGCGAGTTCTGCGCTCAGTACCGTAGGGCTTACCTGCGCATCCACACCCAGCAAAAGCCCGGTGCCAATCAGCAAAAACACTGCGCCTGTAAGCATGAGCGGCTTCATCTGGCGGATACGCGCGAAGACCTGGCCGCTCGTCAAACTGCCGATCGCAGTGCAGACCGCCAGTGGCGTCTGGAGCGCGCCTGCCGCGCTGGGGCTGAGGCCGAGGCCGCCCTGGAACAAAAGCGGCGTGTAATACACCAGCGCGAACAACGCAAAGCCGATCAGCAGCGAAATAATACTGCTAATAGTAATGGTGCGGCTCTTGAACAGATCGAGCGGTATAAGTGGCTCGGGCGCGCGGCGTTCGATATACGCGAACATGCCTAGCGTCACAACACACAGCGCCAGCAGCCCGATAATGGCTGGCGAGAGCCACGGCATGACTTCGCCGCCCCATTCCACCGCCAGCAAAAAGGCGCTGATCGAAAGCGTGATCGTCGCCGTGCCAGCCCAGTCAATCCGCGCCCTTGGCTGGCGTGGCGACAGATTCGCAGGCAGCGTAAACCAGATCAGGGCGATGGCTAGAATGCCGATCGGAAGATTGACATAGAACACCGAGCGCCAGCCAAGCGTGTCAGTCATGATGCCGCCGAGCGACGGGCCAACCACGCTGGCGATGCCGAACGTGCTGGTGATGAGACCCTGCCAGCGCGCCCGCCGCTCTGGTTGCGGGAACATGTCGCTGACGCTGGTGAATGCCGTGGCCTGCAACATGCCCGCGCCGATACCCTGGACACCACGGGCAAGAATCAAAAAGATCATGGTTTGCGATGCGCCCGCCGCCGCGGAAGCGCCCACAAAGATGATCACCGATGCTAACAAAAACGGCTTGCGGCCATACAGGTCGCCCATTTTGCCCATGATCGGCACCATGACGGTGGACGTGAGCAGGTACGACGTTGCAACCCAGGCGTACAGGCTGAAGCCCTGCAATTCCGCGACAACACGCGGGAGCGCCGTACCAATAATCGTCTGGTCGAGCGCGGAAAGCAGCACCACGGCCATGATGCCGAACATGGCCAGCAGCGCTGGCGTGCCGTGCATGCCTGCGTCGGGCGGCACGATAATGCGCTGAAAATCATTTTGGGCTGCGCGACGTGCGGGCGATGGTGTGGTCTGTTGTGCTTCTTTTTGAACGGACATGCTTCCTTCCTCGATTGAAGCCTCAATAATTGACGGATCAACTATAGCATGATTCGGGCCGTGCGGTATCCAACTCAGGGTGGATGTGCATGGGGCAGATCGGCAGCGCGATCGCCGCAAACACCGAAGTCATGCTATACTACGGCACGTCCACGAATGCGGTTGTGCGCGTTTCACGCGATGCTTTCATGGCGCGCGCATCGCAAAGGAGCATGTGTGTCCGTGCTGCGCTGGGCCGGTCGGTTGTGGATCGGTGTGCTGCTGGTGACAACTCTCCTGGTTGTGCTGCTGGTGGGATTGCGTCTGGTGTTGCCGTTGGTTGCCACGCCGCCCACGCTGGTCGCAACCATTCCCGCTGGTGGTGCCGCGGGCGTTTCCCCACGCGATGCGGCTGTGCTGCGTTTCAGTGTGCCGATGAATCCTGCATCGGTTGAGCGGGCGCTTCGTTTCGAGCCGCCGTTCTCCGCGCTGTTTCGCTGGAGCGATGATTACACGACGCTCACAATTTCGCCGACTGCGACGCTGCGTACCAACACGCGCTACACGGTGACGGTCGGCGCGCAGGCGTTCAGCCGCTTGTTTCGCCCGCTCAGCCAACCTGCACAGATTGCATTCACTACCTCGTCTGCGCCGGCGGTGGTTGCAACCATTCCCGCCGACGGCGCGCAGAATGTCCCGGTCGACATGCCGATCAGTATGAGTTTCAGCCGCGCGGTGGTGCCTGCAACTGAAGTTGCGCTGCCGGGCAACCTGCCGCAATTGCAGTTCGATCCGCCGCTGTCGGGCATGACGACATGGTTGAATCAGCAGACCGCGCTATTCCGTCCTTCCGAGCCGTTGCAGAGCGGCACGCGCTACACGGCGACGCTCGCGGCGGGTTTGGTCGATCAAACCGGCGCGCAGATCATCGAGCCGTTTTCATGGAACTTCAGCACGCCCGCGCCGTCGGTTCTGACGACAGTGCCGCGCGACGAAGCGCAGGGCATTGCGTCGCGCGCGCCCGTGGTGCTGCGGCTGTCGCAGCCGTTTGATTCAGCGGCGGTGCAATCACATTTCTCAATCAGCCCCAGTATCGATCTGGCGATGAGCGCGGCGACGCTGCCCGACGCCACGCAAGTCGTGACATGGACGCCAACGGCAGACTGGCAGCCCGACACCACCTACACAGCCATGCTGCGCGGCGGACTGTCGCCGGTCGTTGGCAACCTCGTGCTGGCTGAAAGCAGGACATGGCACTTTCGCACCGCGCCGCAGCCGCAGGTGATCGCCCGCTTCCCCGGCGAAGGCCAGACGCTGCCATCCGGGCAGGATATTCGACTGATTTTTAACACGCCCGTGGACGGCGAAGCGCTGCGCGCGGCCTTGCATTTCGTGCCGGACGCCGCCAATGTGCGCGTCATGACGCAAGGTGCCGAGGCGCGGATCGCCGCGGATCTGCATGCCGCCACGACCTACACCATGACTCTCGCGCCTTCGCTGCACGATTTGAACGGATTGCCGCTCAGCCAAACCTACCAGTTGCGGTTTGTGTCGCCGCCGGCCGAGCCAGCGCTGGAGTTGGCCGGGGCGAGCAATCACATGCTCCAGTTGCCGTCCAGCAGCGGCGAATTGGTGATCACGCGCACGAATCTTTCAGCCTTGAGCGTCGATCTGTTTCAGCTTGATGAGCCAACGGTGGTGCGCGTGGCGGACTTTAGCGATGGCGACTGGACGCAGTTCAGCCCGGAGCGCTACAATCAGCGGCTCATGCGTTCATGGCGCGAAGCTGTCGCCGATCCGTTGAACACGCCGACTGCGGCACGCATGCCGCTGGTCGATGGAAATGGCGCGCCGTTGCAGCCGGGAGCGTATTTTGTGCGCATGCGCACGCCGGAAGGGCCGCGCGCGGATGTGTTGCTGCTCCTTTCACGGGCGCGACTGACATGGCAGCAAGGCCGCACCGGCGCGCTGGTGTGGGCCACGGATGTGATCAGCGGCACGCCACTGGGCGCGCTGCCGCTGGCCGTGTATCATCAGGGCGCGCTGGTGCAGCGCGGCGCGACCGATGCGACCGGCATGTGGCATGTCACCGCGCCAGATAGCGCGCAGCAGCCTTCAATCGTTGTGGCGGCAGGTGGCGCAAGCTTCGTGAACTCATCGCGCCAGATCGCGCCACCTGCCGCCGCGCCGCCGCGCTTCCAGGCGTTTCTCACCACCGATCGCAGCACGTACCGTCCCGGCGATCAGGTGGCGCTGGCGGGCTTCGTGCGCGCGACCGCAGGCGAGTCGCTGGTCCTTCCGCGAGCAGGCACGCCGGTTGAGTTCAGCGCCCGCCAGACACAAACATCGAGCCGTGCCTATGAAGCAACGGCAGCCCTGAGCAGCACCGGCGTGTTAAGCGCGGCATTTCGTTTAGCGCCCAACGCGCTGCCCGGCGACTATCTGCTTTCTGCGCGCATTGGCGATGACACGTTCACGACCCACTTTGCCGTGCAAACCACGGACGCGCCGCTTGATGTAGCGGTGCGTGTGCCGCAGCGCGTGATCGCTGGCGCGCCTGTCACGGCGCAGGTGGCCGTGCAAACTCCAGAAGGCTTTCCTGTTGCCGACGCGGCCGTGGCATGGACACTGCGCGTTGAGCCGGTGCCAGCAATACCGCTCGCTGGCTACGAGGTTGGCAGCCCGGAGCAGGCCGCCGCGCGAACGTTGCGGACCGGCACTGCCCAAACCGACGGCGCTGGCCGCATGACGGTGCCGATCACTGAAACTGCGCGCCTGAATCCGACAGCGCTCCGCTACCAGGTGCTGGTGACGGCGACTGAGCCGCATGGCTTGCTGGCGAGCGCCCAAACAACATTTCTTGTCGAGCCTGCCAGCGTGCGCGTTGGCATGCACCTGCCGAGCCGCGTGTGGCTCGCTCGCCAGCCGCAAACGCTGGAACTGTTCACTGCCGCGCTCGATGGCACGCCCGCGCCGCAGATCAGCATGCGTGCTGAGGCATTTCGGCAGACGAGTGGCACCGAGCCTGACGAGCGCGTGCTGGCGCAATCGCTGGTGACGGATGATACCGGGCATGCTGCGCTCCCAATGGCTTTGCCACGCGGCGGTGTGTACCATCTTGTGGTAACAGCTATCGACGCCAATGGCCGTGAAATAACAGCGATTCGTATGGTCTGGGTTGCTGAGCCTGGCTTTACCGGCTGGAGCGGCGATCGCATCCAGCTTATTCCCGACCGCGATACGTACCAGCCAGGTGACACCGCGACGCTCTTGGCGACCATGCCGTTTGAATCGGCTACCGCGCTCATCGCCGTGCAGCATGGTGCGCAGATTCAGGGCGAAACGCGGCTGATCCACGCAGGCGATCTGATCACCGTGCCGCTGGCATTGGATGATCACAGCCCGGTGCAGGTTGGCATGGAAATGATCGACCGCTCGCCGAACCACGCGGCCTTTGCCGCGCTGGCCGATGCAACGGCGACGCTGCCCATGCAACAACCTGAACGCGCGTTATCTGTCACCGTTTCTTTGGATCGAGCAAGCTACGCGCCTGAGTCAACGGCGCAGGTGGTTGTGAAAACAACCGATGCGAATGGGCATGGCGTGCCGTCGGATGTTGTGCTCGACCTTGCCAGCGCGGGAGCCGCGCCGCGCAACGATCTCATGATCGCGTTTACCGGCCGGCCGCCCGCGCCAGAGCGCCCAGACATGCCCGCTGCCACCGCCGCAACGTCGTATTGGAACCCGGCGCTTCAGACTGACGCGAGCGGCATGCTCACCGTGACCGTGCCGCTGCCGTCTGAGGCAGGCGCGCTACACGCAACGGCATGGGCCGCGCGGCGCGATCTGGGGCGGCTCAATGTTGCGGGCTTCGGGCAGGCGCAGCAGACATTGCTTATCATGCGCCCGTTGCAACTCAACCTGATCCTGCCAGAACATCTTCGCATGGGCGACATGATCGACGTTGCCGCGCGCATCCAGAATACCAGCGCGACGACTCAGTCTGTACGCATGGTCTTGACCACGACCGGATTACGCATGCGCGACGATCTGCCCGCGACGCAAGTCATTACCCTCGCATCCGGTGCGGATCAGATCGTGCGCTGGCCGGCGACGGTGCGTGCTGCCGCCGGTGCGAGCCTGAGCGTGAGCGCCCATGTCAGCACGGGCGACACGATGACGGTGACGCAAAGCCGTCCGATCGAGCCGTTGAGCGCCAGCGTGCAGTCTGAAGGCGGCTTGCTGGTTGAAGATCAGGGCAGCCTCACGTTTGACGCTGACACGCAGCAGCCGGGCGCGCAGCTTGTGGTTGAAGTCGCGCCATCGGCGGCGGCGCTGGCGCGCGGCACGTTGGCGACGCTGGCCGCGCAGCCCGATCACAGCACGCTCGACGATGCCAGCATGCTGTTCATCAGCGATAGTGTCAGTAACACGCGCGCGCTGGCGCAACCCGCTTTGGAGCGCGTGCTGGCAACTCAGCAGCTTGACGGCACATGGGGCTGGTGGCGCGGAAGCCCATCCAATCCATTTATCACCGCAAGCGTGCTGGAAGCACTCGCCGCTGCCCGGCATGCGGGCCTGCCCGTGCCGCAGGATGCCGTGCAGCGCGGGCTTGATTCATTGGGCTTAACGGCTGATCCGTCGCCGACGCTGCAAGCATACATCGCGTATGTGCGGGCGCTCCATGGCCAGACGGATGAGGCTGCAATCACGGCGCTGGCCCGCGACTCGGCGGCGCTCGGCAACGAGGGCGTGGCGTACCTGCTGCTGGCTGGCGCATCTGGCGACGTGCGCGACGCATTGGTGACATATCTGAGCAACCAACCGCTGCGCGATGTTCATGGGGCATTCTGGTCAGCCAGCGGAACCGACGATGTGTGGAGCACGCGCACCAGCACAACCGCGCTGGCCGTGCTGGCGCTTCAGAAAGCGCGCGGCGAGGAAGCTGTTTTACCTGACGCGCAGGCGTGGCTCGCAGCGCAGCGCGGCGTTGGCGGCTGGGGCGACAGTTGGAGCAGCGCGCGGGCGCTGGCGGCGCTTCAAGTAACCGAACATGCTGCCGGGCATGTTGACATCACGCTGAATGGCGCGCCGCTATTCACGCTCGACAGCAGCCAGCCGATTACCTCCACGCGCCAGATCACCGTTCCAGAAGACCTGATTCGCCCGCGCAACACGCTCGCAGCCAGCGGCGGCCCGGCGTTTATGAGTTATCGGCTCCTTGTTCCGGGCGTGCCGTCGACGCAAGAAGGCGTAGGGCTGTTGCGCGAATACCTCGATCCGCAGACTGGCGCGCCGATTGATCTCAACACGGTGCAGGCCGGACAACTCATGCGCGTTCGGCTGACGCTGGTCACGAATCGGGCGTTGCGCTTTGTCACCTTGCGTGATACGCTGCCCGGCGGTGCGCGCCTGGTATCGGCGGGGAAAGGCACGTGGGAACATGTCGCGAGCGCCGATGGGCAGGTGTTCCTGGCGAGCACCGCGCTGCCGCCCGGCATCTACGAGCATACTTATCTTGCCCGAGCGATTGTGCCGGGGACGTTCGCCGCGCCGCCGGTGCGCGTTTCTTCGGCTGACGAACTGATCGGCGCGGGCCGCACGACGACCATGATCGTTACGCCGCAGTGACCAAATTGTTATCAAAAAGTCTCGACAAGCCCTGGAAACATCGGTATAATCCCTCGGAATACTACAAATAAGGTCTGGACATTCCGTGCGCATACAAACGTTTCGTGTGATTTTTTGCCTGGCGGCGCTGTTCCTGTGTGTTTCCATCGCGCCGCCACCTGCTCCTAATACGCCTGATGCATTCCCATCGCCTTCCATTGTGGTGCCGCCGCTTGACGACGCGCCGTTTGGCCTCAACACCCATCTGGCGACCCGCTACCCTGATCCGAGTTCGATGAGCGTTCCTGCGGATGTTGTCAAGAACGCTGGCGTAGGCTGGGCGCGCGAGGACATTCACTGGTTTCGCGTGCAGCCGAAGCCGGGTGCGTTCGATTGGACGTTTACCGACGCGGCTTTTCGGGAATTGATCAGGCGCAACATTCAGATCGTCGGGGTGCTCGGCCACCCGCCCGGCTGGGCCACGCCCTACGCTGGCGATGCGCCCTCCCAACCATCGTTCTACGCGCCCGACACGCAACTGTTTGTCGACTATGCGCAGGCAGTAGTCAAACGCTACGGGCGCTACGTTCACCACTGGGAGATCTGGAACGAGCCGGATAACCCCATTTTCTGGCAGCCCGCGCCCGATCCGGCGGCGTACGCGACCATGCTGAAGGCGACGTCATCAGCGATTCGCAGCATCGATCCTGCTGCTAAAATCCTGCTGGGCGGCATCAATCCATTCGACACGCGCTTTCTGGAGCGGATCGGCCAGGATGGCGCGTGGGACAGCTTTGATATTCTTGCGATTCACCCCTACGTCGATCCCATGCGCCCCGAGGCGGCCGGCATCGGCGCGGCGGCGGACAGCGTGCGCACCATCGCCGCGCGCTACGGGCAAAAGCCGCTGTGGGTAACTGAGATCGGCTGGGCCAGCGGGCGCAGCGATCATGACAAAACGGGTGCGGGAAACGAGCAGCAGCAGGCTGATAATCTTGTGCGCGCCATGGTATTGCTGTGGCGTGCGGGCATCGAGCGCATTTTCTGGTACACGCTCAAGGACGATCCGGGGAATCCGTATGGGCTGGTGGCATATGGCGACGGGCGCGCCGATTACACGCATCTCAAACCTGCCTATTACGCGCTCGGCACGCTCAACCATGAGTTGAGCAACGCCACATTTGTTGGCATGCGCGATCTGTTCAAGCGCACCAACGTGTTCGACTTCGAGCGCGCGGATGGCTGGCGGACCAGCGTCCAGCCGAACGGCATGCTGTCGTCGACCACGGAGTTGCAGCATGCGGGCGCGCAGGCCGCACAACTCGATTATTCCTTCGCCACCACAGGCAATGACTACGTGGTGTTCACGCGCGAGCGCCCGCTGCTCATCCCCAATCAATCGTATGCGCTGGGCATGTGGGTCTATGGCGATGGCTCGGGGCATACCATGAAGGTCTGGCTGCGCGATGCTGAGGGCGAGATTCTGCAATACGCGCTCGGCACGGTTGGCCCGGCAGGCTGGCGGCTGCTCCAGGTGCCGATTGGCGGCACCGTGCCGGAGTGGAACCGCATCACCAAAGATGGCAACGGGCAGCTTGACTTCCCGGCAGCCGTGTACGCGCTGGTGCTGGACGATGCGCCAGATCGCTCGGTGGGCAGCGGCACGATCTATGTGGACGACCTGACCGCGATTAGCGGCCCGGAAGCGTACGACTTGCAGGTCGAGCGCAACGGCGAAGCGGTGGATGTGCTGTGGGCGCCGGACGGGCTGCGGGCGCGCCTGCCGACGTATTCCGCGTTGGGCCTGATCGCCGACACGGCAGGCAATGAGCAGACGTTGCAGTCCAGCAATAACTACTTCTCGCTGAATCTCGGCCCGGCTCCCATGTACGTCCATCATCAGCGCACGGCTCGGTCGTATTCCGCACCCTGACACACTATTTTGCACATGAACACGGCGAAGCATGGGAGCCATGCTTCGCTTTCGTTGTTTAGTACATTAGTCCTAAAGTCATCAAAATGTTATCTGATAACGGGTAACATAGCTAGGCGGAACACATCTGCCATGATATAATTTCAATCTAACAGGAATGCGTGGTGGTTCGCGCGGCATCAATCACAAACCTGTCCTTCTTCTCTCGCCACCAACAATATGACATAAAGTGCAGGGCCATGTTTAATCGTGAATGCTGGCGACAACAGATAGCTGAAGCTTTGAACGGCATGGCGCGCAAGCCATGGCAAGAGTTGCAGTTGGCAGGCACGCCCACGCTGCTCAGCTTTCTGGTTTCACGCACGCTTGCCCCGTTCTGGGATGCCTTTCAGGATGAGCCAATCGCTGCGGTGCTGGCGCTGGCCGAAATGACGCGCGGTGCTGGCGCGGATGTGCTGGTGCGGCGGGCCATGCGCATGCGCTACCAGTCGGCGGCGCAGATGGACCGCGAACTGCGCGCCAACCGCGATGTGCGCGCCGCAGTGGAACAGTTGCTGGTTGAGCTTCAAACCATTCCCATGGCGCGCCAGCGCTTGAGCAGCGGGCATGAAGGCTGGCTGCGTAACACGCTTGAGCGCGAGCTCGATCAATATTCTGGCGAATTCATGCAACTCCGCCGCGTGCTGCGCGATCCTGGCTCGCAAACCCGCTACGAAGCCTTGCGTAGCTTGCGGACGCGGCAGGATGGCTACACGCCCGCCGATCTGGTGCTTATTCATGATGGCATCAGCGATAGCGCGGCGCATGTGCGCACGGCTGCCGTGCGGGCGCTCAGCACCATGGACGAAACGCCGCCGCTCCTGTTGAGCCGGGCGCTCATTCGCGTCGCGCTGCACGACCCGGATGCCGAAACGCGCTTCGCTGCCGCGCGCTCGATTGGCACGCTCCGGCGCTACCTTGCCTCGCCGCAACTGCTCGATCACCTCGTCGATTATCTGGGAAGTCCTGATAGCTTTGTGCGCTCGGCGGCAGCGCTGGTGCTGGGGCAGCTTGGCGATTATGCCGGATCGTACGAAGCGGTGCGGAAGCTCACGCGCCTGCTCGAAGACCCGGACTCGTACGCGCGTGAGGCGGCAGCGCGCGCGCTTGGTCTGATCGGGTTAGCGGCGGCGACGGGAGAAACCATGGCCGCGCTTCAGCGGGCGGCGGCAAACGGCGATGTGAACGTGCATGAGGCTGCCACTGACTCCATGATGCGCCTGCGCGAGGTGCGCGCGGCCAGATTGCCGCTGGCCGTGAATGGCTGACAAGCTACGCGCTAGTCGTGCAGCACCTTGACCAGCACGCGGCGGGTGCGCGGGCCGTCGAACTCGGCGAGGTAAATGGCCTGCCAGCGGCCCAGCACCAGATTTCCCTGTTCCACAAACACGAAATGTGAAAAGCCCATGGCGCTGGCCTGCAAGTGCGACGCCGAATTGTCCTCGATATGGCGGTAGTGCCGATCTTCGCGTGGCGCGATTTCCCGCAGCACCAGCAGCATGTCATGCTGCACGCCCGGGTCGGCGTTTTCCTGAATCGTCATTCCGCATGTGGTGTGCGGCACGTAGAGCAGCGCTGTTCCTGCATCCACGCCGCTCTGCCGCACAACGTCGCGCACGCTGCTGGTGATGTCGATGAAGCATTCCTGTGCAGTTGTTTGCACATGTAATTCATGGAGCATGTTGATTCCTTTATTTCGTCGTCTCAGACAGCGTGGCTCGCGCCGTTTCCAGCACCTCAAGCAGCCGTTCGCCGTCGGGTAGGCCGCCCTGCGCCAGCGTGCGCTGCCCGCCGCCACGCCCGCCAAACGGCGCAAGCGCCGCCCGTAGCAGCGCGCCGCAGTCCACATCGGCGCTTGCTGGTGCGGCAAAGATGATCTGCGTTCGCTCGCCGCGCAGCCCCAGCAGCGCCACGGCGTTGTTCTCCGCGATGGCGCGCGCCAGCATGCGCACTTCTTCAAGCTCGCGCCCCTCAAATGCCTGCTGCACGACCTGCCGAATGCCCGCCATGTCGGCGCGGGCGGTTAGCGCCTCGGCCTCGAAGCTAATCACCTGCTCGGTCATCGCACGTAGCTGTTTGCGCCCGCGATCCTCATTATCGCGCAGCCGTGCTACCGCCGCGGACACTTCATCGGGTCCAACGCTGAAATCAGCTGCGAGTTGCGCCACCAGTGCATCGCGCGCCCGATAATCGTTCAGCGCCCGCCGCCCGCACAGGAACTCGACCCGCGTAGTATCGCCGCGCCGCTCCCAGCGCCGGATGTGCAGCACGCCGACCCCGCCGGTCGAGCGCGGGTGCGTGCCGCCGCATGCCGAGTAGTCGAAGTCCGGAACGGAGACAACCCGCACATTCTGCGCTTTCGTGGGCGGCTTGCGGAGCGGCATGGTCGCCAGTTCCTCTGGCGACACAAAGCGGGCCTGCACTGGCCGATCTTCCCAGATCACCTGATTGACACGATCCTCGATTGCGGTCGCCTGCGCGGATGTGAGCGCGGGCGTGTCGAGATCGATGGTTGAACTGGCCGCGCCAAGATGAAACGAAAGCGTGCGAAACTGAAATAGTTGCTCGCATGCCGCCGACAGCATGTGCTGGCCGTGGTGCTGCTGCATGTGGTCGAAGCGCCGCGCCCAATCGACCACGCCATGCACCGTGTCGCCGTCGGGTGACGCGGCAAGCGTGTGCCACACATCGCCATCCTCGACCTGCACATCCTCGACGGCGAT
Source organism: Roseiflexaceae bacterium (assembly GCA_035765855.1). Lineage (GTDB taxonomy): Bacteria > Chloroflexota > Chloroflexia > Chloroflexales > Roseiflexaceae > DASTWM01. The sequence continues at coordinate 31,516 of DASTWM010000476.1, read as the reverse complement.
GCCGTTCAGCGTGCCATGATCGGGTGGCTGGCCGCCGCCTTCCGGGTAAAAGGCGCTCCGGTCGAGCAGCACGGCTGGCTGGCCGTTGCGCTCGCCACGCGCGACAATCCGCGCATCGAATTCGGTAAGATAAGCGTCCGAAAAGTACAGTCGTTCAGTCGCCATGAGATGCTTCCTCTTGTAGCTGTAATTGCTCGTATTCGGTGGTATTATACTCATTCTGGCATGCTGAGAAAGCTAACCTGTCACGACAACACTGTGAGGACACAATGCCATTTCCATCCTACGTGCATGCTGTAATTCCGAGCAGCGACGCGGACGCATGGCCGGTGCAAGGGCAGGGCGTGAACGAATGCGGCATCACCGTGGTGGCAAACGCGCTGAATCTGCTGGTGGGTCGCCATGTGTACGACAAAGATGATCTGATTCGCGAGGCGGGTTGGTTGTTTCAGCGGAGTTTGGGCGGTTCGCCCAGCCCGGAGACAGGCCGCCTGTTGAAGCGCCATGGCGTCGGCACGCATTTCGGCAATCTGCGCCGCACGAACGCCGAAGCGGTGCTGCGGGATCTCGTCGATCGGCGCGTGCCGGTGGTGGTGGAGATCGGCACGAATCGGGTCGGGCCGTTCGCAATCTACGGCCAGCACTCGATTCTGCTGGTCGGCTACAGCGATCCGCACCCCGACCGCAACGGCACGCTGCATGAGGACTATTATTTTGTCGATGCGCAATGGCCGCGTTTGGGCGCGTTTACGTTAGCCGCCAACGACACAGATGTGGACGGCAACCCCACGCCCATGCCCGGCAACCGAACCATGGCGCGCGCCGAGTTTCTGCAATGGTTCCAAACCGGCATTTATTTTCCGGTGTTTCCGTCGCAGGAGGCGCACGACCGCTGGTACAACAGCCACATGCGCCCGTTCAAAACGGCCATGCTGACGGGCAGCATCGTGAGCACGTTGCTTACTGGAACGACTGATGTGTGGAACGGCGCGCAGCAAGCATGAAAAAACAGCCTCATCACCACTGGTAACGAGGCTGTTTTAGTCAGTCAGTAAAAGATTACTGGACTGTCAGTGTACCCTTCATGCCTGCCGCATAGTGGCCGGGAACGGTGCAGAGATAGGTATACGTGCCAGCGGGTAGCTGGAACTGAGCCGTCCCACTCGCGCCTGCATCCAGAACCTGCGTGGCGGCTACAACATTCTCTGTGCTCGTGTCGACCGTGCCGCCATTCGCTGAAGCGGCCTCGTCCACCTGCCCCGCGACATCATCGCCGCCCTTGACCAGCACCCAGTCATGCTGATTGCTGCTCGATGAGTTCTTGAATGTGACAGTGACCTGCTGATTTGCCGGAGCTGTCAAGGTTGCCGGGTCGAACTTCAATTGCTCGCCATCCACGCCGACCGTCGGCGTTGCCGATGCCGAACCGCCACCACCGCAGCCAGCCAGCACGAAGGCACTGACCAGCACCACGCCAAGAAACTGAACAAACCGCTTGATACTCATGCAATCCCCTTTTCTATGTTGCAATCTATCTTTGCAGATAGTAACCTTCCAGTTGTGGATTTTATCACAAATGACTTGATTGTCAAATTGCTAAACCGTAAAACAGCAGATTACAACGCCTGGATTCAGCAAGAATGATGCCAAAATCGTTCGATTTCTGGTGTCATGCAGTTGTCCGTACACAGCCTGGACGTTTACAACGGATCGATAGTTGCGACGATCGCGCGCAGGCGCTGCTCATGATCGGCCAATTCGTCGATCACCGCTGCCTGTTCAGCCTGCAAACTGCCGAGGTGCCCAGCTACTTGCAGACGCGCGCCTGCGACAACGCTCTGCGCCAGGTGAGCGATGGCGGCTGTCTGTATACTGACTTCAGCTGCGGCAGACTGGGCTACCAGCGCCTCGGCCAGCTTTGCGGCCAGCCGTGCTACCAGCAGCCATGCTCGTATAGCAGTTGGATGATCGTCAGCGCGTGTTTGTTGCAGCAGCGGCAGCAGCGTTTGGCTGATCGTTCGTAACATGCTGCTCTGCCAGTGGTTCGTCTCATGCTCGGCTAGCTCGTGGGCGGCGGCGGCCAGTGCCACAACACTGGCGTACCACAAATCGTTGGCCTGCTGCATAAACGGCTGATGCACCGCGTTGCTGGCTTGCACCTGTGCCAGCCGTCGCTCAAGAATCTGCGCGTCGCCAATGTGATCGATCCAGAGCGCATGGCGTCCGGCGGCCAGCAGCGCATCTTCCGGGATCAGGCCAACCAGTTCGCCCGCCACAATTGCAGTACCGTGTTTGGCGGCTTCGGCGGCGACGCGCTCAACGGCGACATGCGCAGGCGTGACGCGGTAGTCGGTCAGGTTCATGGAAACCTGCGCGCGCCCGCCAACCAGCAATCCCAGCGCCCGCACATGCGGCAGCCCGCCCGACGAGCCGCGCACCGCCCGCGCGATCTGGCGCGCAATCTCCACGTCATCGGTGTCAAGGTACAGGTTGTAGGCGATCAGCGGCGGGCGCGTGCCGACCACCACCGCGCCGGCCGGGCCGAGCGCATGCGGGCCGAAATCAGGCGCGCGCGCCGGGTCCGTGCCAATCGCTGCGCGCAATCCTTCATACCCGCCGCGCCGAATATCGGGCAGTTCGGTGCGGTCATGGCGCAGCGCCGCCGCGCCGTACAGATAAACCGGCAGCCGTAATGCTGTGCCGAGCCGTTGGCCGAGCGCCCGCGCGATTTGGACGCACTGCTCCTCGGTCGCGCCATGCAGCGGCACAAATGGCACCACATCCGCCGCGCCGATGCGCGGGTGCTGGCCGCTGTGCTGCCTCAGATCAATCAACTGCGCGGCGGTTTTAATCCCTTGAAATGCGGCCTCGCCAACAGTTTCGGCAGGCGCGGCAAACGTGATCACCGAACGATTGTGGTCGGGATCGATGTGCGTGTCAAGCAGCTTCACGCCTGGCACGGCGGCGATTGCGTCGGCAATATCGTCGAGCACCCAGCGCCGCCGGCCTTCGCTGAAGTTAGGGATGCATTCGATCATGCTCATTGCAGATTGCAGATTAGAGATTGCAGATTCTGAAAACGGAGAACCGGAGGACCAATACGTTCCTTCATCGTGTCACCCCCATTATCTTGTCACAGTATCGGCTCGAATCCCAAAATATCTACGCGCGAACGCTGTACTTCCAGCCAGTCGCCTGGCTCCACCTGCGGCGTGCCAATCGCGGCGGCAAGATCTGGCGCAGTCATGCTGGTGCGCACGCCCACCACGCCAACGCCAATATCGAGCAGCAGTTCGGCATACAGCGACTCATACGGCAAGTGGCCGCGCTCGACCTGCCATGTCAGCACGTTGACCACCTGCCCGAACGCAACCGGCGCGGTGCTGGCCCGCCCGACAGCAAGGCCGGGTTCCGGCTGCAACCCTTGCACAAACGGCTCGTGCTGAACATGAAACGTACTCAGCAGCAACACCAGACGCGCGACGCCATCACGGCCCGCATGTTCCGGCGAAACGACATGGTGGCGATCTACGACGCCCAGGCGCTGCACTGTTTGATCTGGCGCTCGGCTGCCGGATGGCTGCGGCATGCTGAGTAAAATGAGCGGCAAATAGCGCCGCCCGTCGGCATGCAGCTTGCCAGGCACGAACTGCTCGAAGCGGCAGGGCAGGCATAGTTGTTCAAATGATGGAAAACGCATGGTCGTTTGAGAACAAAGAACAGAGAACAAAGAACCGAAAACTAAGAACCGGTAGAGGCGAGCCCTGTCATCTTGTCATCTTGTCACCTTCTTCCGGTACATTCCGCGCCATGAGCGCCTCGCGCAGCGCATCCACGAACTCGCGCGGGCGAGCCGGGCTGAGAATCAGGGGCGCGTCAACCATGCGCGCCACGGCAACCAGCCGGGTGCGGTTGGTGGCGATAAAAAACACCATGCCGTATGGATCGAGCTGGAACGGCCCCTGGTAGCCGAACACGCCCGCATTGAACGCGCGGCGCAGCCCGGTACGCGGCACATCAGCCAGCATGGCGGCGGTTGAAACGCCGGTGATGTCCTTCAGCGGCACGCGCAGCGCCCGCATCCATCGGCGCTTGATCACCACATGTTCGCGCTCGATCCGGTAGCTGGTTGGCTGAAGCGCGTAGGCCAGCGTCAGGTACACGGCCAGCGCGGCGGCGATAGCCACCGGAATCAGCAAGAAATTCGTGAAGCGCAGCCCGCTGAAATACCAGAACAGAATTGGCAGCATCAGCACGCCGCCGAGCATGGCAAAGCCGGTCGTGATTCGCTCGGCGTACGGGTCAAACGGCGCAACGTTATAAACGTGATCGGTAGTTGGTGTTGTCATCTTAATTATACTCGTATAAAAACTACGTCTATGATACCACGTGTCAAATGCTTGACCGCATGGCCGCCCTGCGGTAGACTACTTGCCACACTGAGTCGACGCAAAACGCTTCACAATGAGAAACAGCCATGGACGAAATAGCGGGCAAAGTCGCGGCGGTGACTGGCGGCGGGCGCGGCATTGGCCGGGCGATTGCAGTCGCGCTGGCGGGCGCGGGCGCGCGCGTGGCCATTACAGGCCGCAGCGCCGATGTGCTCGAGCAGGTCTGCGCCGAAATCAGCGCGCATGGCGGCGAAGCGGCAGCCTTTCCCGGTGATATTGCTGATGCTGCGGCGGTGCGCAACACCTTCGCGCGGATTCGCTCCACGCTCGGGCCAGTGGATATTCTGGTGAACAACGCCGGCATGACTGCCAGCGTGAAATTCACCGACATGGACGATGCGCTGTGGGAGCAGATCATGCGGGTGAACGCGACCGGGCCGTACCTGTGTTGCAAGGCGACCGTGCCGCACATGATCGAGCAGAAGTGGGGCCGGATCATTAACATTGCCTCGATTGCGGCGCTGAGTGGCCTGCCGTATTCAGTGGCCTACAGCGCGTCGAAGCATGCGCTGCTCGGCCTGACGCGCTCGCTGGCGCTGGAGCTTGGGCGCTACGGCATCACGTCGAACGCGATTTGCCCCGGCTGGACTGACACGGACATGCTGCACAACGCGGTTGCGAATATCGTCGAGAAGACCGGGCGTAGTGAGGACGAGGCGCGCGCGAGCGTGCTGGCGTTGTCGAAGCAGCCGCGCGTGATTGCGCCCGAAGAAGTTGCAAAGATTGCGCTTGAACTGGTAAGTCGGGCCGGCGCGAACCGCAACGGCGAGGCGATTGTGCTGGATGGAACCGCCGATGAAAACTGATGAGCGCAGATAAGAAAACGCAATTGCATGATTTTGGCAGTGATTATATCTGAACTGAATTCATGTGGCGCGGGTTGCCAACCCGCGCTACGGCATGCTTTGGCGCATTAGTCATAAGAAGACAATTATCCATGATTTTTATCTCTGTGTCCTCTGTGGTCTCTGTGGCAAACAGAATTTGCGCCCTTTATGTCTTGCTGGTGAATAAAAAATGACGCAATATGTTGTAACGGTGCGCGCGCGTCACGATCATGCCGCGCCAGATCATGTCTATCTGCTCGACGGCGAGCTTTCGCCCAACCATGTGCAGCGCCTGGCTGATGAGTTGCTGCATGACGCGGTGACGCAGCAGGCGACCTGGCGCATGCTCGATGATCTCGCGTCGAGTGATGCGGAAGATGATCAGGTGGCGCGGATCGAGGTGGCCTATAAGCCGGGCGTAACCGACAACGAGGCTGAAAGCGTGCGCATCGGCGCGGAACGGCTCGGCATGGGCGGTCTGCGCGCGGTCAAGACCTTGCGGCGCTACCAACTGCGCGCGGGCGACAACGGGCGCAGCCGCTACAACGATCTTGTGCAGACGGCGCTGGTGACGCAGCCCGGCCAGAGCATGGACGAGCGGCGGCGCTGGTACGCCATGCTGCTGGAGCCGCCGCCCGACAGCACGCCCATCGTTGCGCATGTGGCGCTGCTTGACGCCGACGATGCTGAGTTGCAGCGCATCAGTCAGGCGGGCGTGCTATCGCTTGACCTGGCGGAGATGCGCGCGATTCAGGCGTATTTTCGGCAGGAGGAGCGCGCGCCGACCGATGGCGAGCTTGAGACGCTGGCCCAGACCTGGAGCGAACATTGTTCGCACAAGACGTTTAAGGCGAAGGTGCGCTACCGCGTTACAGACGGAGGACGAAAGACGAAGGACGAAGGAACTGTGGCGCAAGATCATTATCAAGCGTTACAGATGCTTGATCGAGATTGTGAAATTGATAGTCTTATCAAAACCTTTTTAATGAGGGCGACTCATCAGATTCTCAACAGTCCTCCATTCGTCAATCGTCCTTCGTCTTTCGTCCTGTCCGCCTTTGTTGACAACGCCGGTATTCTCGCGTTCGGCGATGACCATGAGATTTCGTTCAAGGTCGAGACGCACAACCACCCCTCGGCGCTGGAGCCGTTCGGCGGCGCGAACACCGGCGTGGGCGGCGTGGTGCGCGACGTGTTGGGCGTGTCGGCACAGCCGATTGCCAACACCGATGTGCTGTGCTTCGGCCCGCTCGACATGGCCGCCGAGCAACTCACCGCAGGCGTGCTGCACCCGCGCGTGGTGGCCGAGGGCGTCGTGGCGGGTGTGCGCGACTACGGCAACAAGCTCGGCATCCCGACCGTGAACGGCGCGGTGCTGTACGATCCCGGTTACACCGCCAACCCGCTGGTGTTCTGCGGCACGGTCGGCCTGGCGCCGCGTGGCCGCCACCCGCGCAATGTGCAGCCGGGCGACGCGGTGGTTGTTCTGGGCGGGCGCACCGGGCGCGACGGCATTCATGGCGCGACGTTTTCATCGGCGGAGCTGACCCACACGACCGCGCAGGATGTCGGCAGCGCGGTGCAGATTGGCGACCCGATCACCGAGAAAAAGACGCTTGATGTGCTCTTGCAGGCGCGCGACGCGGGACTGTACAGCGCGATCACCGACTGCGGCGCGGGCGGGCTGTCGTCGGCGGTCGGCGAGATGGGCGCGGAAACGGGCGTCATGGTCGAACTTGAGGACGTGCCGCTCAAATACGCGGGCCTTCAGCCATGGGAAATCTGGCTGTCCGAGGCGCAGGAGCGCATGGTGCTGGCTGTGCCGCCGCAAAACATCAGGCAGCTACTGCAACTATGCGCCGACGAAGATGTGGAGGCGACGGTGATTGGCCGCTTCACCGGCGACCACCGCCTGCTGGTCACGCATCGTGGCGCGACAGTGGTGGATTTGTCAATGGATTTTCTCCATGACGGCATGCCGCAGCGGGTGCTGGAAGCGATCTGGGAAGATAGGGAAACAGGGAGACAAGGAGACAGGGAGAACGTTCGGCTTCAATCTGGCCGGGCTGCTCCTCCTCTCCTTATCTCCTTGTCTCGGTTGCTTGCCCACCCCAACATCGCCTCGAAGGAGCCGATCATCCGCACGTATGACCACGAGGTCGGCGGGCGCACGGTTGCCAAGCCGCTGGTCGGCATGGCGTGTGACGGGCCGGGCGACGCGGCGGTGCTTCAGCCGTTGCGCACCAGTACGGAAGGTATCGCGCTTGGCTGCGGTATCAATCCGCGCTATGGCGCAATCGACCCGTACTGGATGGCGCTGGCATGTGTGGACGAGGCAATGCGCAACGTCGTCGCGGTTGGCGGCGACCCGGCGCGCACAGCGATCCTTGACAATTTTTGCTGGGGCGACCCGCGCCTGCCCGATCGCATGGCCGGGCTGGTGCGCGCCGCGGCGGGCTGCTACGACGCCGCGCTTGCGTACGGCGCGCCGTTCATCTCCGGCAAGGACTCGCTCAACAATGAGTACCGTGATGCGAGCGGCGCGCGCGTTGCAATCCCGCCGACGCTGCTGATCTCGGCGCTGGCGCATGTGCCAGATGTGCGCCAAACTGTCACCATGGATCTGAAAGAAGCCGGCAATGTCGTGTTTCTCGTCGGCAAAACGTGGGATGAGTTAGGCGGAAGCCATTACGACGAACGACGAGCGACGAACGATGAAAGAAGTGAAACGACTCATTCGTCCTTCGTCATTGGTCATTCATCTGTACCAAAGGTAGACCTCGCCACCGCGCCGCGCATCATGCAAGCCATCCACGCAGCCATCCAGCAAGGGCTGGTGCGGGCCTGCCATGATCTAAGCGAGGGCGGGCTGGCGGTCGCGGCGGCGGAGATGGCTTTCGCAGGTGGGCTGGGCCTGCAGCTTGACCTGCGCGCGGTACCGCATGCAGGCGACATTACCGATGATGTTGTGCTGTTGTTTTCCGAGTCACCGACGCGCTTCCTGGTGGAAGTGCCACCCGATCATGCCGACGCCTTCGCCGCGCTGTTCAAGGGCCTGCCGTGCGCCCGCGTGGGCGACGTGCGCCCCGACGCCGCGTTTGTCGTGGTCGGCCTTGATGGCGTCGAGGCGCTGCGTGCTGGCATTGATGAACTGAAAGCAGCATGGCAAAGTACGACAGTGGTATAGTTTACTTACCATAAACAAGCGAAGAAGCGATCGACTTCGTCTCTTCGTGACTTTGTGACGAGATAAAGAGATATGCGATGAGTGATCATAACAGACATACGAATGGCATACCTTCCTCAACCATGAGCCCGGAGCAGTTTGCCCAGTACCTTGAGCGGCGGCTGGTGCTGAACGACGACGAAGTTGAAATACAAGGTCGGACCGGCACACAACTGCGCCTGCGGGTGAACGGCAAGGATGTTGTCGCCGACGCGATGAATTTCTACCAGGCTTACGCCAACGATCCGACACAGCTTGACCTGGTGGCGCGCAATTTCGTGCAGGCGCTGTTGAGCGGGCTGCCCGACCGCACAGTGCGGGATTTTAATGAGCTTGCCGACCGTATTTTCCCGATGCTCAAGCCGATCGCCATGCTGGCGACGGTGCGCGAGCGTAACTTGCCCATGCTGGTGTATCGCGATTTCCTGGCCGATCTGATTATTACCTACGTGGTCGATGAGGCGCGCAGTGTAACGTTTCTGAATGAAGGTCATCTCGCTAAATGGGATATAAGCGCCCAGGATTTGCACGAACATGCATTGCAGAATCTTCAGCAGCGCACGGCGGCGGGCGCGGGCTACACCACGGCTGGTTCTGGTAATCAAAAACTCTTTATTTTCAACACCAACGACGGCTACGACGCGACCCGGCTGCTGCTGACGGATGTGCTCGCGGATTGGGCTGCACAGACGCGCGGCAATCTGGTGATCGGCATTCCCAACCGCGACTTTTTGGTTGCCTTCAGCGACGCCGACCCGGATATTGTGCAAGCAGTGGCGCAGCAGGTGCAGGCCGACGCCGCGCAGCGCGAGTATGGCCTGACCGATCAGTTGTTTACCTTTGCGAACGGGCAAGTGCGTGAGTATAGCTGGGACTGAGAGGGACGTATGCAGTTTGGGATCTTTTTGTTGACCTTGATAGCCTATGGATTAGCCTTTTTTCTGTGGTACCGCGAGCGGACGCCGAACTATGTCATCGGGTTGCTCGCCGGGCACCTGTTCTCGCTTGCATCGCCGCTGTGGCAAATGCTCTACCGCTTCTCCTACAACTCGCAGTGGGCGCCGCTGTACACCGCATTCGGCCATATGCTGCCACGCCTGACGTTTGTCGCCGCGTGGACCTTCATGATCCCGCCGCTGCTGATTTTCTTTTTGTACCGCAATCGTTGGTGGGAGCCGAGCTACCTGATTGGGCTGCTTACGTTTGCGCTGTTCGTGGTGTACTATCTGATCATCGAGTCGTTCGGGCTGCGCTCCGATTGGTGGCAGTATAGCGATGTCGGTACGCTGCCGCTCGGCATGCAGGTGACGTTGTTGTCGGCCCTGATGAACGGATTGGTCGCGCTTGGCTCGCTTTCGATCCTGATCATGACGCGCCGCTACGCATGGCTCAGCCTGCTGCTGCTACTTTTGCCGATGCCGCTGATTCTGAGCCTGTTTGTGAATGGCCTGCTGGGCGCGCCGCTGTACACCGTGTTCCTGCTCAGGGAGCAGCTCCAGGCACAAAGCTGGCCGGGGGTGATCGGCATGATCGGCACGCTGGGGCTGCTGTTCTGGGGCGCGCATATCGTCGCCAGCGCGTTCGAGGGCCAGCGTGCCGAGCGCGGCGTTGTATGATAACGGACGTGCGCAATCGCATGTGGTGAGCGAAGACGCTGATATGGGGAGCAAAGATGAGCGACCACCCCAGCCTCATGATGGCAAACGACGAGGAGCTTCAGGCAGCGCAGAGGAATTACCAGGCGGCGCAGGCTGCGTTCGCCCGAGGTGATGACGATTCAACTGTTAGCTGGTGCAGGCAGGCGCTGGTGGCAGTACAGCAGCACCCAACAAGCGAGCCGCACAATCGCTTGTGCGTCGAGGCAACCGATCTGCTGCTTGAGGTTGCCAGGCAGCGCGGCGCACAACACCTTTCCCTGACAGAATTGTTGGATGCGGCTGAAACAGCGGCAGCGCGCGCGGGCGATCCTGGTTTGCAAGCGCGCATCCGGCGACAGCATGCGCTGCTGCTGCTGCGAGCGAACAGCCGCGCTGCTGCTGTACAAATGCTGCAGGAAGCGCTTGCGCTGGCAGAACAAGCGGGAGACGCGACCCTCGAATTCATGATTTTATCGGAGTTAGGCCACTGTCTCGTTGGTGAAGATCTGGCATGTGGGCTGATCCTCCAGCGCCAGGCGTACGCCATCTACGAGACGCGCCTGGCAGATACGCATGCCGATTCGTTGCATGTGCGCCGCTTGCTGCATGCGCTCCAGGCGCGGATTGGCGTGAATGAGTTCGATTTGGGAAATTACGACGTCGCGCTGAACCGGCTCATCCAGAGCGTCGAAGGCATGCGGCACACGGGCATGCGCGCTGATCTGCCCTGGGCGCTCAATTATCTCGCGCAAGTCTATGTTGCGACCGGGCGCTTCGAGGAGGCTGAGGCAGTGCTGCGTGAAGCGATCATGCTGCCGGATGATCGGGACGCCGACCCGACAAGAAGCAATAATCTTGCGCTGCTCGGTAAACTCTATGTGGAGTGGGAGCGGGTGAACGATGCAGACGAGCCGATGCGTCGCGGCTGGGCCGAGGCGCACGCGGCCTGGCATGTCGGCCTGGCTCCACTGGTGCGCAATTACTACGCGGAGTTGCTGATGCACCCCGATTACCGTCAACGTGATCTTACAGCGGCGGAAGAACAGTTGACCATGAACCTTTCCGAAACGCTTGCTTCCGCATTTCACCGCAGTGAAATTCAGGCGCTTTCGCTCCGAGGGCGGCTTGCGCTGATGCAGGGCAACAGGGATGCGGCGCTTAGATACAGCGCCGAAGCAGTCGCGTATCTTGAGCGTATGGGGACAATGCCGGCGCTCCGTACGGAAGAGATTCTGTGGAACCACGCCTGTGTCTTACAGGCGGCGGGGCGCGCTGCGGATGCGCGGAGGTATCTTGAGCAAGCGCATGCGGTTGTGCAGCGGAAAGCAGGCTCAATTGCTGATCCAACGCAGCGCGCGAACTTTCTTGGCCGCGTACCACTCAGCCGCGAGATCGTTGCGGCATATAAAACCTGGATCGGGCCGATTCCTCAGCCATGATTGCCCGCATCAAATGCCACTTCTGAAATGCTGTAGGTAATGTTTTTCGGCGGTGAATGATGAAAACCAAAGCTGCTATTCTGTATGAAATGGGCATGCCGCAGCCGTATGCGCAGAGCGCGCCGCTGGTGATTGACGAAATCACGCTGGCGGGGCCGGGGCCGGGCGAGGTGCTGGTCGAGATCGTTGGCGCGGGACTGTGCCACTCCGATCTTTCGGTGCTGGATGGCTCGCGCCCGCGCGTCATGCCGATGGTGATGGGCCACGAAGCCAGCGGTATCGTGCGCGAGGTCGGGCCAATGGTGACGGAGTTCGCGCCGGGCGACCATGTGGTGTTTAGCTTTGTGCCGGTGTGCGGCCAGTGTATTTACTGCGTGTCGGGGCGCGGCGCGCTGTGCGAGCGCGGCGCGCAGGCCAATGCCGCCGGAACGCTGCTTTCCGGCGCGCAGCGCTTCACCGACTCACATGCGCGCGTGTGTAATCATCATCTCGGCGTATCGGCGTTCTCGCAATTCACCGTCGCCGCGCAAGAATCGCTCGTGAAGATCGATCCGGCTGTGCCGCTCGACACGGCGGCGCTGTTCGGCTGCGCGGTCATGACCGGGGTGGGCGCGGTGGTCAACACGGCGCGCGTGGAGCCGGGCATGTCGGTCGCCGTGTTTGGTATGGGCGGTGTCGGGCTTAGCGCGATTATGGGCGCGCGGGCGGCGGGCGCGTACCCGATTATTGCCGTCGATCGCGTTGAGGACAAGCTGACGCTGGCGCAAGAGGTGGGCGCGACGCACGTTGTCAATGCCGCGCATGTTGACTCGGTTGAAGCGGTGCGTGACATTACGCATGGCGGCGCGGAGTACGTGTTCGAGAGCGTTGGCAGCGAGGTCGTGTTAATTCAGGCGTACCAGGCCACGCGGCGCGGCGGCACCACCGTAAATATCGGGCTGCCGCATCCCGGCAAGATGTTCACGATCCCCGCCGTGAGCATCGCCACCGAAGAGCGCACGATCAAAGGCTCTTACATGGGTTCGTCGGTGCCGCGCCGCGACATTCCGCGCTATATCGGCATGTACCTGGCCGGGCTGCTGCCGGTCGATAAGCTGCACACCCACACCCTGCGGCTCGATGAAATCAATGCAGGTTTTGATCGGCTAGCGCAGGCGCAGGCCGTCCGACAGATTATTTCGTTTGCTGACTCATGACGACCAGTCCACAGATCACGCGCGCCCGATTCGCGCATTTCATCGCCGTGCCGACGCGCTGGATGGACAACGATATTTACGGCCATGTCAACAACGTGCTGTACTATGCCTTTTTCGACACGGCGATCAATCAATACCTGATTGCGGAAGGCGGGCTGGACATCGCAGGCGGGCGCGTGATCGGCGTGGCGGCGGAGACGCACTGCCAGTTCATGCAATCGCTGGCGTTCCCCGAAGTCGCTGAAGTTGGGCTGCGGGTCGGCAAGCTCGGCAATTCCAGCGTGCGCTACGAACTCGGCATTTTCAAACAAGGGGAAACGGCAGCCGCGGCAACCGGCTATTTCGTGCATGTGTTTGTGGATCGTGAAACACGGCGGGCGGTGTCCATGCCGGCTGGCATTCGGGCGGCGCTCGAACGGCTGGTGCTGCCCGATTCATAGTTGTACTACTCCTACTCAGGACTTCCGCGTGATGGAATTGCACATGGTCATGCGCTACGATTCAGCGTATGCTTAACCACATCATCAATACATGCCAAGAAAAGCGTGTGCGGCTCATTGCTATCGGTCTGCTTGTGATTGCCTGGATCTGCCTGTTTCTGGCGATCCCTTCGATCACTATCACAGGTGATTTCTACCCAGTCTATCATGGCGCGCGCACGCTGCTCGCCGGGAACAGCCCATACAGCGACGCGGCGCTGCGAGAACTGCAACAGCTCTGGCCGTCGCCGCATGCTGCTTCCGGCTTCCCGTACCCGTTGCCGCTCGCTATGGTCGTTGCACCGCTGGCCCTGCTGCCGGTGTCGGCCGCCACAATTGTGTGGCTGCTGATCGGCTGCGTGCTGGCCTTCAGCGTGGTGCGGCTGCGCGCCGACTGGCCGAACGCGCCGTTGCTGCCGCTGCTGTGGATGCCGCTGTTCGATGCAGTCTGGTCACGGCAGGTAACGCTGGTGTGGTTCGGGCTGGTTGTGCTGTTGCTGCTGGCGCTGCGTTCGCGCCATGCGTGGGTTACCGGTTTATGTATTGCGCTCTTGCCAATCAAGCCGCAAGTTGGGCTGCTGTTTGCGCTGTACGGACTGGTGCGCGGGTGGAATGAAAACCGGCGCGTGGTGGGCTGGGCGGTCGCGTTCGGCGTGCTGGTGTGGGGCGGCAGCCTGCTCATCCAGCCGACCTGGATTGCTGACTGGCTCGCGGTGCTGCCGCGTTACGAAACGGTCAATAATCGCGCTTCACTTTTTCCATGGAGTCTGGTATTGGTGGCGGTGACGTGGCATCTGCCATGGCCGTCGCGGCTGGCCGCCGCGCAGGTCGCGCTGTTTCCTCTGAATGCTGTGTACACGCCGCTGCCACTGCTGCTGGTCGGCATGAGCATGGGCAACCGCCTGGCGCTGATCTGCATGGCGGTGTCGTGGCTGTACCTGCCGTTCCGTGACACTGGCTCGGCACCGCTGGTGTATCTGACCATGATCGTGCCGATCATGGTGGGCGCGTACCTCGACCGGCGGCAGAAAATCGCCGGCGCGCGCTTATCTCGCGCTGCTCCCAACCTGCCCGCTGGCGATTAGTTCAGTAGCCTCATTCGCGCGCCCGCTTGATGATCACGAGCGTCATGTCGTCGGCCTGGGGCGTGCCGGCGGCGAAGTGCAGCACTGCGTCGGTGATGCGCGTGATGATCTGCTCAGGCGGCAGGTGCTGGCTGCGGCGCAATATCTCGCTCAGGCGCCCGTCGCCGAATAGCTGGCGGCGCTGATTCATCGCCTCGGTCACGCCATCCGTGTAGAAGCACAGCACATCGCCGGGCTCCATGTCAATGCTGCGCTGCTCGAAACGCGGCTCCGGCACCACGCCAAGCACAATCCCAATCGCCTGCAACTGCTCGACCGTATCGGTGGCGGCGCGGTACAACAGCGGATAATTATGGCCGCCGTTTGCAAAGGTAATGTGGCCCGTGGTCGTGTCAAGAATGCCGTAGAATGCAGTCACAAACATGCCCGAACGCGCGTCGGCCAGAATGAGCCGATTCGCCTGTTCCAGCACCTGCGCGGGCGGGCGTCCGTCGCTGGCGGTGGCGCGCAGCAACGTGCGCGACAGCACCATGAACAACGCGGCCGGCACGCCTTTGTCGGTCACATCCGCGATGACGCAACCGATCCGGCTATTCATTTCTTCATTGCGCCGCTGCCCGCGGGTGATTGGCGCGCCATCGGGCGGCAGATCGATGAAGTCATAAAAATCGCCGCCAACCTGACGCGCGGCCTGATACAACGAAGCAATCTGGTAGCCGGGCACGGTCGGGCAGCAGTCCGGCAAAAAGCTGGCCTGAATGTCGCGCGCCAGGTTAAGCTCCTGTTCGAGCCGCTGGCGGGCAAGCGCATCCTGATGAAGCCGTTCGCGCTCCAGCGTTTGGGCAAGCTGGCTGCCGAGCAAGCCCAGCAGTTGGACCTCATCCTCCAGAAATGTGCGCGGCGCACGAGTGTTGACCATGAGCGTACCGACCGGCACGCCGCCAATCGTGACCGAGATGCCCAGATGCCCGCGAAACTCCTGCGCCTTCAGCAGCGGCGGCAGATCGTCAAGCGCGTCGGCGGGTAAATTCGTGCTTTGTTCCGGCAGGTACCACAGGTGCGGATTAAGCTGGTCGAGCGTCACCGGCAGGCCAGACGGCGGCAGAAAGCGCCAGCCATGCGCCGCCAGCAGCGTTGCGGTGCCATGCTCCTCGTCTGCCTCGACAAACGCGCAACCTTCAGCCTCCAGCAGCCGCGCGCCGACCCGCGCCAGACGCTGCAATCCCGACTCGAATTCCGTTGCGCCGAGCAAATCCTGCGAGAGTTGCAGCAGCGCGGCCTGCTCCTGCACCCGCCTTACCTTGACCTGCTCGTACAATTGCGTGCGTGTAATGGCGGTGCTGAGGAGATGACCGACTGCCGAGAGCAGTTCAAGCTGCGCGGTGGAAAGACGCCCGTACTCGCCGGTTGCGACGTTCAGAATGCCAAGAAGCTGCTCGTCGTTGTGCAGCGGCACCGAGGCATGCTGCGCGAGGCCGCGCTTGTCGCCGACCGCGTGCCGCAAACGGCTGCAACGCACCATGTTGACGGCTTTGGGCAGCTTGCCAGACAGGCACTGCTCCTGGCAGGTGCAGGTGTCCTTCCACGCCGGACCAGGATAGTTGATGGCTGGTGGCAGGTTGTGGCGGGCCGCCAAACGAAACGGATCGTGCTCGTTGTACAGAAAAATCCAGCCGGTCTGCAAATCCATCAATTCGATGATATGCCGAATAGCCCCCTCAAGCGCATCGCGGAGGTCGACGGCGCGGTTCAACGTGTGCGCCAGCTCGTTTAATGTTGTCAGTTCGGCCACACGCCGCTGGGCATCAGTCATGGGAGGCATGCATTACGGTATACTAATTGAGCACTGGTTCATCTTCAGCTGTGCGTTTGCGGCAAATCGCGACACCATCGCGCAGCGGAACAATAACCGACTCAAGCTCAGGATGGTTCATGATCGCGCGGTTGAACTGTTGAATGCCGCGCACCGTCGGTGCCGGGTCATCTTCCAGCACCAGCGCATTACACAACACATTGTCGGCGATCAGCAGGCCGCCCGGGCGCAGCAGCGGCAGGCACTTTTCCAACGACTGCATGGCTTTCTGATCATCTGGGAAAAACCGTAAAATGTCCAGGAAAATCAGATCGTACGGCCCATGCTCGTGAGCAAGCTCCGTGAACCAGTCGCCCTCGCGGATGCGCAGGCACTCGCCGTAGCCAGCGCGCTTGGCGTATTCCTGCGCAAGCTGGTAGCGCTCGGTTTGCCGCTCAATGGCAGTCACATGCCCGCCGACAGGCGCGACGGCGCGCAGCAGCCAGAGCGCAGCGTACCCTGTCGCCGTGCCGATTTCAAGCACTTCGCGCGCGTTGATGCTTTTGGCAAGCAGATACAGAAATTGACCTTCGACCGGGCCAATCAGCGGCAGTCCGCGAAGATGCGCGCGCTGCTCAAGGTCGGCGAGCGCCTCGGGGCGCGGCGGCATCAGGCTAGCAAGATAATCTTCAATCGCAATATTCGTGATGTCATACGCCATCGCCTTCCTCCTCACGCACATGTGTTACATCAGATTGTGCGATGATTGTACCATGAAAATGGGAGAGCAGAAGTGCATCATTGCGCGTGCGACAGGCATAGGCTGGCACGGTCTAATGGTTAAAAGATCCTCACTATCTCGTTGTGTGTTTTGGCGGCTAGTCTATTAATATAGCGCATAAGGCGCGTACTGCATCCGCGCCCTGCACCATGTAGAGGTTAGCGTTATGAGCATCATTGCAAAATTAATAAAAATTATTGTAATTACAGTCATTGTGGGTATTTTAGGTGTGATACTTTTTTCTGTCAGTATGCTTGCATATGAGGATTTACAGCCGACCGCATTGCAGCAATTATTGCGCTTTGCTGGCCTTCCAACAGATATGACACTTCCTTCTTATCAGGTCGGACAACGAAGTCAACATGATTATCAACCAGTCAAAGATATCCTATTGCGGCAGTTCCCAATAGGTACATCTAGAGCTAGTATTACTGATTTTCTGAACAGTCATGGTGCGCATTGTGATCAGGTGGATGCTGAAATCTACTGTACGTTTGAGCATGAACGTTTTCCTTGCAAGACAACCGTTTCATTGCGTTGGCTCTTTTCTTCAGACAATGCTCTTAATGACATACTGATTTCTGAGGGTGATGCCTGCTTGTAAACATTATGATGAGGCACGTTTTTGTAAAGGCTCCAAAGTGAGGTATTCATCATGTCACCTATCTCACACGATGATCTGGCGCGGGCATGCGCCGCCGTAGCGCTTCCATCCAGCATTGCTATTCGTGCATGGGATGAACGCGACTATCCTGTTATGCGCGATCTGGCCGCAGCGGAAGGCTGGACGACACTGCGCGACCGGCCTGCCGACGGCCTGCGCGCCTGGCAAAACGCATGGCCTGCGCTCGTCGCCACGCATGACAATCAGGTGGTCGCTTTTCTGCGCGGGCTGACCGA
The DNA here is from genome assembly GCA_035765855.1 of Roseiflexaceae bacterium. GTDB lineage: Bacteria > Chloroflexota > Chloroflexia > Chloroflexales > Roseiflexaceae > DASTWM01. Next base: position 13,703 of record DASTWM010000476.1, on the reverse strand, counting down.
CGGCGCGGTGACGCTGTACGTTGCGGATCTGCTCGTCGCTCCGGCGTGGCGCGGGCGCGGCGTTGCTACCGCGCTGCTTGAGGTGTGTCACGCCCTGTATCCAACAGCGCGTTTCGATCTGCTCTCGACCGACATGGCGCATGCATTTTACGAACGGCTCGGCTACCGTCCATTTCCGGGCTTCCGCAAAAGCTACGTGTGACCTGTGCGTCGAGGCTGTTCTGCTGTTGCCTCTCACTCACGGCCCACATCGCGCATGTCGAACACCGGGCCATCGCTGCACAGCATGCGCGGGCCACGCCGCGTCTCAACGACGCACACGCCGCATGCGCCCACGCCGCACACCAGCGGCCCTTCGCGCAACACGCTGGCAAAGCCGCGCTCCCAGCGGTATTTCGCCGCTCGGACGGCATCGCGCAGCATGGGTATCTGCTCATCTGGCAGCGCCGCGCAGATCTGGTCGGCCCACTGAATTGCAGATTGTAAATTGTAAATTGCAGATTGTGATGCTGGCTGCTTACCCTGCAATCTGAAGTCTGCAATCTGCGATCCGATGACGCTCTCGTATTCCACCTCGCCCGGCAGCAAAAACGGCGGCGGCAGCATGGCTTCATCACCTGCGCCGACCACAAGCGTCACGGCACACTTTTGAGTTGTGGCCTGCTGCGCCAGCAGCATAAGCGCAGGCAAGCCCGCGCCCTGCCCGACAAGCAAAAGATTGCGCGTGCGGCGGTCCAGCGTGAACGCGTGGCCGAATGGCCCGAGCGTATCGACCATGTCGCCATCATGTCCGCGTGCCAGCCATGCCAGCCCGCCGTTACCTTCTGGCGCGTAAAGCAGCCCAATCTGCCCCAGCGCCTCCTCCACCGCCGCGACAAACAGCGGGCGGCGCAGCAACGGATCATAGCTGCCCGGCGGCGTGCAGCGCACGAGCAGGTATTGACCGGCGCGGACGCTGCGCGCCAGTGCTGGCGCGTGGAGCGTGAGCCAGTGCAGACGCGGCGTCACTGCGCGCTGGTCAGCGATTGTGAGCAGATGTTGCTGGGCCATGTTCTTCTGTCCGCAATATGCAGTCGGCAGTACGCAGTCTACAGTATGCAGTAACTGCCGACCGGTGACTGGCGACTGCTATTCGTCCTCTTCGTCCAAAATGCCTTCCAGCCGCGACGCTTGTTGCAGCATGCCAGTCGCAGCGCCAAAGTTGCCGCGCCGGAAGACAACCTTTCCGCCGCACATGGTCAGCATCACCTGCCCCTTGAGCTGCTGCCCGGCGACTGGCGTGTTCTTGCCCTTCGAGGCGAACTCATCTGGATTGACAGTCCACAACTGGTCAGGATCGAAAATGACGATATCGGCAGGCGAGCCGGGCCGCAGCGTGGCGGGCGTGCGCTCCAGAATGCTGGCTGGCCTCTCGGTCAGCCTGGCCACCATGCTCACGAGATCGAGTTCGCCGCGATGCACAAGCGTCATAACCAGGCCCAGCGCCGTTTCTAGGCCAGAGATACCCGGCGACGACAGCCCGTATTCTACCTCTTTATCCACGCGGCTGTGTGGCGCATGGTCGGTCGCGATGATGTCGATTGTGCCATCCCGCAGCCCTTCGATCAGCGCATCAACATCTTCTTCGCCGCGCAACGGTGGGCTGACGCGCGTGCTGGTGTCGTAGGGCGGCAGCAGCGACGGATTGAGCCAGCTTGGCAGCCCAAGCTCCGGCTCCATCTGCCGCCGTTTGCGCCCGCGCCCGCTGCCACCATCGCGGCGGCCTTTGCGCGGCGGCGGCTCCCATGACCCCAGCGAACCAAGCACCCAGCGATCGGTCAGCGTCAGGTGGTGCGGCGTTGCCTCGGCAGTGACGCGCACGCCGCGCTCCTTGGCGGCGCGGATCAGCGCCACGCCGCCCGCCGTGCTGACATGGCAAATGTGAATATGGCCGCCGGTCTGCTCGGCCAGCGCAATGTCGCGGGCAATCTGCGCTTCTTCTGCGGCGGCTGGGTAGCCGGGCAAGCCGAGCCGCGTGCTGATTGCGCCCTCGTGCATGGCCCAGCCGTGGCTCAGCGCCAAATCCTCACAATGGCTCATGATCGGTACTTCGAGCATGGCCGAATACGCCAATGCATTGCGCATCACCGCCGCGTTGCTGACCGGGCTGCCATCATCGCTGAAGCCGATGCAGCCCGCCTCGACCAGTTCGGCCATTTCGGTCAGTTGCGTGCCGGAGCGTCCAACCGTCACCGCGCCAATCGGCTCGACCCGCACCACGCCCTGCCGCCGGGCCGTCTCGACGACCTGCCGGACGACGCCGGCTGTGTCGTAGGGTGGGCGGGTGTTGGGCATGGCGCAAATGGTGGTGAAGCCGCCGCGCGCCGCCGCCTGCGTCGCCGTGGCGATGGTTTCTTTATGCTCCTCGCCCGGCTCGCGTACATGCACATGAATGTCGATAAATCCCGGCGCGATCACTGCGCCGCGCGCGTTGATGACCTCGACCTCGCCTTCCGGCAGATTGGCATGGGCGCTCAGGTCGGCCATGTCAAAGACCTCGGTCACTCTGCCATCCTCAATCAAAATGTTGCCGATGGTTGCCACACGTTGGGCCGGGTCGATAATCGAGCCGTTTTTGATCAAATAGCGCATGAGAACTCCTCACAAGACGATAGACGATAAGCGATAGACGACGGAAGACAAGATGACAGGGTGGCAAGATGAACTAAATTCCTTACGAGTTCCCTTGTTCCTCAGCTCCCTTGTTCCTCAGTTCCCTTGTTCCTAATGCGAACAGCAGCCCGGCCAGCGCGCCACATGTCAACACGACAAAGCTCCACGAGATCAGCGTAGCTGCCGGCTGGCTAAATCCAATCTGCGGGCTGCCGAGCGCGAAGCTGACAATCGGCACGTTGCCAAAATCAAGCCGTTGCAGGTGTGCCACAATAGGCGAGTACGCTGGCTGGAACAGGTAGATCGCGGCACGGCTCAAATCGTTGCCCGCGATCTGATTGATGTAGGTGTTGAAGTCCACCAGAATGCCGAGCGCATTCACGAATAACGAGAGCGGCAGCAGCACCAGCCCAATGATTAGCCGCCATGCCCGCTGCTCCAGCAACGTGCCGAGCGGCAGCACCAGAAATGGCAGGAGCGGCACCAGAAAGCGCGGCCCCCAATCAGTGCCGCCCCACCAGATCCACCACGTCGCGCTGGTCAGCAGCATGATCACCGTCACCATGCCGATGAACAGCGCCTCGGCCTTGCAGCGGCGCGCGAACGGCCACACGGCGAACGGCAGCGCCAGCAGGAGCGGCACGTACAAGAATAGCGATTTTCCCGGACTCAAGAGCAGGCCGTACAGCCCGTCCCACAGATTGCCGGTGAAGCCCTCGCTCGCGTAGCCATGGTCGGCGAGCGAGCGGAAGCGCACCCAATTGTAAGCCAGCCACAGCAGCATGGCGGGCAGGGTGCCAGGCAGGAACCATAGTATTTGCCGCACCCTCACCCCTGCGCTCCGCGCTGCCCCTCTCCCATTGGGAGAGGGGCTAGGGGCGAGGGCAAGATACACCACAAACGCCGGCAGCAGCGCCGCGCCGATGGTGCGCGTCAGCACGGCATAGCCGAACGCCAGCCCGGCCACAAGCGGGTGCCGCGTATAGATCGCACAGGCGGCGGCGAGCAGGCAGGCGGTGAACAGCGGCTCGCTAAAAAAGAAGCGGCTGTACGGCCATGCCAGCGTGCCAAGCCCCCACAGCAGCGCCAGCGCCACGCCCATGCGCGTCGAGTGGTACAGCCGGGCCGCCCATGCGCACAGCACGCCGCCAGTCAGCGCGGTAACAATGGCGGGCAGCAGCACCGCCGTGAACTGCCCGACGTAAAACGCGCGATCGGGCGCGGCCAGCCAGCGGCCCACGACATAGCGGCCAAACCAGTGCAGCGGCGCGGCCAGCAGCGGCTGGCCCAGGCCGTATTTCGAGAACAGCACGCCGTCCGCGCGGCGCACGACCTGCGGATACACTGCCGCGTCGCCTGGCAGCGTCACGGTGTGTTCCTCCGCGATGCGCGTGGCAGTGATGCGCATGACCTCGCCGTCGCTGATGAACGGCTGCCCGCCAGTCGAGAGCAGGTACACGCCGAGCAACAGCAACGCCACCCAGTATGCCGAAAATTGAGGGCTGAACAAAGAAAACGGCTGTGTATGCGATGCCTGTCGCATGAATTACTCGCCCGCCAGCCGGTACAACATCGCCATGCGCACCGCCACGCCGTTCGTCACCTGCTCCTCGATCACCGACTGCGCGGAGGTCGCCACGTCAGGCGTGATCTCGACGCCTTCGTTCATGGGGCCGGGATGCATCACCAGGCAATGCGGCGCGGCCTGCCTGACCCGCTCGGCATTGACGCCGAAAAAGCGGCTGTACTCGCGCAAGGTCGGCAACAGGCCCGATTCCTGCCGCTCCTTTTGGAGGCGCAAGGTCATGATCACGTCGGCGTCGGTCACGGCCTCATCAAGATCGGTCGTAATATGGACCTGCGGCCATGTTGCCTTCCAAAAGCCTGGACGGCCAAGCAGCGTGTGCGGCGCGCAAAGCGTGACGTGCGCGCCCATCGCCGTCATGCCCCACAGATTCGATCTGGCGACGCGACTGTGAACGATGTCGCCGACGATTACGATTTTCAGCCCCTCAATCCGCCCCAGTTTATCGTAGATGGTGAACAGATCGAGCAGCGCCTGTGTGGGGTGCGCATGCCGGCCATCGCCCGCGTTCAGCACCGAGCCGCGGAAGTGCTGCGCGACAAAGTACGGCGCGCCGGACTGGCTGTGTCGCATGACCAACACATCGCCGCCGAGCGCCTGTAACGTCCGCACCGTGTCGAGCAGCGACTCGCCCTTTTCGACGCTGCTGCCTTTCGCCGACATCGAGACGACGTTGGCCGAGAGCGCGCGGGCGGCAAGTTCGAACGAAATGCGGGTGCGCGTGCTTTCCTCGAAAAACATGTTGACCACAGTTTTGCCGCGCAGCGCCGGCACCTGCTTGATCGTGCGACCGAGCACCTCTTTCATGCTGGCGGTGGTTTCCAGCACCTCCTCGATCTCGGTGCGCGTAAAATCGTCAAGGTCGAGAACGTGGCGGCGATGACCGTTGCGGAATGCGGGCCGCGTGTCAGCCGTTGGAGGGGCGGGTAGCTCAAGAGTTGTCATTGATTAACCTCCATTGGTTTCTTTATGAAAGATGAATACGCCGTCTTCGCCGCCGTCAACCTCGTGAAGGCGCGCCAGCACGCGCTCGTCGCGGCTGGTCGGCACATTTTTGCCCACGAAGTCTGCGCGAATCGGCAATTCGCGATGCCCGCGATCCACCAGCGCGGCAAACTGAATACAATCTGGACGACCCAGATCAGCCAGCGCGTCCAGCGCAGCGCGCACCGTGCGCCCGGTGTACAGCACATCATCGACCAGCACCACAATGCGCCCGGTGATGTCCATGGGAATGTTCGTCGAGCGGACGATCGGCGAAGGGCCGCGAAACGCAAGATCGTCGCGGTACAACGTAATGTCGAGCGTGCCGACCGGCACCTGCACGCCCTCGAAGTCGGCCATGGCGGCGGCGATCCGCTGGGCAATCGGCACGCCGCGCCGCCGAATGCCAACCAGCACCACGTTGCGAACGCCCTCGTTGCGCTCGGCAATCTCATGCGCGATACGGGTAATCGCGCGCCGGATATCGTTGGCGGAAAGAATCTCTTTTTCGCTCATGCCGTTTCCTTTACGCAAGAACAAAGGATAGAAGAAGGACGGGCGAGGCAGGAAACACAAAAAACGCCACACCTGCCGACGCAGGGAGGCGCGGAAAACGCAGCATGCTGAGTAAAGATAAGCCGTTGAGGAAATGTTGCAGTCACTGTGTTTCCCTTTTCAGCCTCGCGGGACTGAGTTAAAGGTCTTTTTTATCTTAGCACGGTTCATGCACCATTGTCAATGGCATTTTACGTCATGAACACAATTGCAGCGGCGGCGATCGTTGCCCTTATCTTGACGCGCGTTGTCGAATCATCTAGACTTCATGCACAACGCTTTTGCAGAAAGACAATCCATGCTTGCTCAACATATCGAGGAAGAAATTACCGCGCTTGCCGCCTGCTACGGAGCGCCGCGCCGCATCAACGTCACGCTGACCGGCGCACCCTTCCGCCCGATCTCCTCCGACGACCGGATTGGCGAGGTGTGCATGGTTGTGCGCCGCACCAACGGCAAGTTGATCACTGCCGTCAAAACCTTCTACCCGCCCGGCGCGTTTCGCCTGCTGACCGGCGGCATCGATCATGGCGAGGCGGTTGAGGCGGCGCTGCTGCGCGAGATTGCGGAAGAAACTGGGCTTGAGGTGGCGGTGCGGCGCTTCCTCGCGGTGATTGAGTACACGTTGGCCGAGGCAGACAAGGCCGCGGGCGCAAATCCGTCGTTTGCGACGTTCGCGTTTCTGGTGGATGAAATCGGCGGCACGTTTGGCGTCGTCGACGAGGATGAGCAGATCGGCGCGTTCCGCGAGATTGATGTAGAGGAACTACCCGCGCTGGCCGACACGCTCGCCAGCGTTGCGGACGGCTACCATCCTGAAATTGATGGATCGTGGGCCGATTGGGGCCGCTTTCGGGCGGTTGTGCAGCGCTCGGTGTACGACGCGCTGGTCGATGCTGATTAAGCAATTTGCCCATGCTCCGCGTAGCTGGCCGGTGATAACGTACAGGTTAAGGAGGAACCGAGCCGCATGATGACACTGACCAATCTGCGTGAGTTGCTGCGCTATGACCATGAGCCTGGCGTGCTGCGCGTTCGCGATCTGGCACGCCTGCCGGAGGAGCGGTTCACCGAGTTGCGCACTGTCGAGGCGGTTGCTGATGCGCTGGGCGAGAGCATGTACAGCAGCACGGTGCTGAGCCTGCTGGCTGGCTACGGGTTAGCGCTGGCCGCCCGAGCATGGCAGGGGCGACAGCCAGATGCGCGGCGCGCCGCCATGATTCAGGCCAGCGAGCAACTCCGCACTGCCCGGCCTTCAATCGCCGAAGCGCGCATGCTCGACGCAGCCTTGCAGCGCGCCGATGCTGCCGTGTTCGCCGGGGAGGACGCCGAGCGCGCCGTGATCCACGTTGTGGACGAGGCGTTGCGGCAGGCTGGCCGCGCTGCCGAGCGCTGTGGCCGGCGCGCCGCCGAATTGCTGCAAGACGAAGATACAATTGTGATTGCTGGCCCGATTGGCCCGACATGGTGGTGGATGCTCCACTCCGCGCGACAGGCACACAAGCAGGTGCGCCTCGTGGTTGACGGCGCGCCTGCAAGTCAGCTTGTCACTCAGCAGGCGCAGCAACTGGGCGTTACGGTCGTGCCATTTGAAACGACAACGGCGAGTGCATGGAACATAGTCATGATTGAAGCCGAGCAGATTGCCCGCGATGGCAGCGTGGCCGCGCCACATCACGCGCGGCAGTATGCTGAGGTGGCGCGACAGCACAACGTTCCATGCTACGTCCTTTGTGCGGTCGGGCCTGACACCGATGCTTCCACCAATGCAGATCTGTTTACATTCCCTTCGATTGACATAATTTTCCCACAATTCATCAGCGCGATTGTGACCGACCGCGGCATCTACCGGCCCGCCATGATCACGCGCTATTTCGATGATGGTAATGCGCCGCTGGATGTTATTCCCTTGATGTAGTTGATCTATCAGGTTGCGTGCTGCGCAGGCGGCTGCTACAATAGCAATCAGCTATCGTGTGAACTTGCCTCGATGGGTGCGCCATGCCTGAACATATTTTAATTGTCGAAGATGAACATGAGATCGCTGGCTATCTGCGGCGTGGTCTGGCGTTTGAAGGCTTCAGCGTCGAGATTGCCGCCGATGGGGTTTCGGCGCTGACGGCGGCCCGCGAACGTCCGCCCGATCTCGTCGTTCTTGATCTGATGCTGCCGGGCATGGACGGCCTTGAGGTCGCGCGGCGGCTGCGCGCTGTGTCGGAAGTGCCAATCATCATGCTGACCGCCCGCGAGTCGGTGCCGGATCGTGTGGCCGGTTTGGAGGCTGGCGCTGATGATTATCTGGTGAAGCCGTTTGCCTTTGAGGAGTTGCTGGCGCGCATCCGCGTGCAACTGCGCCGCCGCTCGCGTGATGCGCACTCGACCGTGCTGCGCTACGGCCCATTGGTCATGGACACAGCCGCGCACTCGACCTTTATCGGCGAGCGGCGCATCGAATTGACCGCCAAAGAGTACGAGTTGCTCGAACTGTTCATGAACCATCCTCAGCAGGTGCTCACCCGCGAAGTCATTTATGATCGCGTGTGGGGCTATGATTTTGGCGGCGAGAGTAACATTATCGAGGTGTACGTCCGCTATTTGCGGCAAAAGCTGGAGGCGGCGGGTGAGCCGCGCCTGATCCACACCGTGCGCGGTGTCGGCTACATTCTGCGCTCGGATGAGTGAGGCGATGTACGATGGCGATTGTTCTTCGCTCTCTGTCCTTTGTGCTTTCCTGCAAACATTACAATTTTGTCATCTTCCCGTAATCTCCGATTCTCCGTAGAACCTGTGTGCGCGTGCTATGCTCTAGCTCATCGGACGAGAGATGAAATGGCACGTATGAACGGAATTCTTGAAGCTGCTCGCCAGAAGCAGCGCCGGCTCGCCCTCATCGTTATCATTGCCGCATCGATCAGCAGTGCTCTCATTGTTGTCAATCAACCTGTTGCCGCGCTGCTTGTGCCGCTGGTCGTCGCCCTTGCGGTGGAGATCGTGTGGCGTGACGCACGGGCGCGCGTGCTCGCGCAGCTGATTGTGACCGGCCAGCCGAGCGAGAAACTTGAAGTGCCGCGCGGCGCATGGGGCGAACTGAGCCGGGCGATCAACAATCTGGTGCAGCAGCGACGCCTGCAACAGCGCTTGCAATCGGCTGCGCCCGCTGGCCTGCCTGACGCCGCTGTGCAGGCCATCCTCAGCGGCGAACTGTACGGCGCGAACGAGCCGCGGGTGGTCAGTGTGTTGCTCATTCGCGCCACCAGGCAGCGAGCCGAACAGCGCGCCCAACGCGCTGCCGTGCAGGCATGGCAGAAGTTAGCGGCCACGGCCCACGAACATGCCCAGCAGCATGGCGCGCTCCTTCAGCCGTATGGCGACGCGTTGATGCTGGTGTTCGGTGCCTTCTCTGACCAGTCGGCTGATGTGACCGCGCGGGCAGCACTGAGCGTTGGCGCTGCATTGCAGTGTGCCTGGCGCGCCCACAGCGCGGGCCGCGAAGGAACATTGGCACTCAGCATCGCCACCGGCTCGGCATGGATTGCAGTTTTGCCGGGACTTGGCTGTAGTGTGGTTGGCGCGCCGGTGCAGCAGGCCAGCCATATTTTACATCTTTCGCACGAAGCACATTACGACGGACCGCTGTGCAATGAAGAGGTATATTATGCACTTCGGTCGCGCTCGCGCGCGAACTGGCAGCCGACACCGCTGCGTCTCCATGTCCAGAATCGTTCGCCTCAGCCGGTGTACTGCTGGCGAGAGGCGGCCTGACACGCCCTTTCCGCCTGGTTCAGCCGATCGTTGGTGATCGGCTTATTGTGTATCTCCCGCTGCATTGTCGATCCGGCTGCAAGGCAACGTCGTGATCAAGGAAACAAAAACGCCAGCGCACTGCGCTGGCGTTCGTCATGGGTCAGGTAGCTATTACGTGCGTGGCCGCAACCCAGCGTAGTAATGCGCCGCCCAGTAGCCGCCGTTCAGGTTGGCGACACCAACGCCCAGCCCTGGCGTCAGCGCCTGGACCACGTTGCCACCGCCAACGTAAATGCCTACGTGGCTAATGCCGCGCGTGTAGGTGTTGGCAAAGAAGACCAGATCGCCCGGCTGCAAGTCGGATGGGCGCGACACAATTGCGCCGTACGCGGTGCTGAACTGCCCGGCGGCGCTGTGCGGCAGATTCAAACCGTACTGCCGGTACACATAGCGCGTGAAACCACTGCAATCGAAGCCACGCGGCCCTTCACCGCCCCACACGTATGGATAGCCGACGAACTGCATGGCGAAGCCTGTGGCGCTGCCGCCTGCTGCCGATGGTGCCGGTGGCGGCGCGACCACGGCTGCCTGTGGCGCTGCCGCCTGTGGCCTGGCCGCCTGTGATTGGGCTGCTGCCTGCGGCCTGGCAACCTGCTTCTGTGGCAGGGCCGGAATAGTGCGCGTAATAGAGACGCGCCGCGCAATGAAGTCATCGACGTTCACCAGTTCTGTCGAGATCCATCCCGTCGTGCCGCGCGATGTCCGCACCTTGTACCAATCGTCATAGCGCGCCAGCAATTCAAGTTGCATGCCAGCCCCAAGCGCGCCCATTTTGTCATAAGCTGTGCCAGGACCGCTGCGCAATGTAACATTTTGCTCGCTGACACTGCCGACCAGATTCGGATTGGCATCTGGAATGCTCGTCACCGTCTCGACCCGCTCCAGCACGCCGGGTGCAAGGTTAAGATGTTGACTAAGCACCCAGCCGGTGTGTCCACTATCTGTGTGTACTTGCAGCCAATCGCCATAGCGCGCCAGCAGGTCGAGATTTGTGCCAGCGTTGAGTTTGCTCATGCCGATGAAATTGGTACCGGGGCCGTCGCGCAGATTCAAATTATCTTCAGCCACGGTGCCTACCTTTTCAGGTGGCGGCGCGGGAATGTCAGTAGCATCAGGAAGCAGATCCGCCGCAGCCTGGTTCATCGACAGCAATTCGGCGGCGACCCAGATAATACTGCCGTCCTGCTGCTGTGCTTTGTACCAATCATCATGGCGGGCCAGCAATGTAAGCGCGGAGTTCTGCGCGAGCTTGCCCGATTCGTCGTAGTTGCTGCCCGGCCCGGTACGAACCCTGGCCTCTTGCACCGCAACCGTCGCCGCGACCGGATGCACCTGAAGCAGGCGCGGGTCGAAGTGGGTTGCTGGCAAGGCATCAATTTCGGCGAAAGCGGAGTTTGGCACTGGCGCATCGGCAGGCGCATTGAGCGACAACGGTGCAACGGGCAGTGTCAGATCGCCCGCACGGATTGTGGCGACTGGCGCTGTGGTTGGGACCGCCACTGACCATTGCTGCACCAGCGGCCCGCCAACTGCTGCAAGCGGAACCAACAATGCAACCAGCAAATGCAGCACAACACGTGCTGGCATGTTTCTGCCATGGCTGCGAAACCATGCCAGATACTGACCGGGCAGAGGGGTTTCTGGCGGAAGGTCGGAGAAACGTTTGCGACGTTGCTGCTGGCGAAGGGTTCGGGCGTAAAGCGACGAAGAATCCAGCTTCGTAGCAGGATCGTGTAAACGATATGTCACTGTGCAGTCCTCACTACAGAGGAGCTACAGCTTGCCACAGACGGACACGCGATAGGTAACGTTTTCTTTTTGCCATACGTCAACATACGAGTAGGGACCAAAGTGTCTGTGACGAACAACGCTGCAAGCTCACGGGTTAAAATAGGCAAACAGGGCGAATGGGTACAGCGCGTATGACAATTAGTAAAGAGAACGTTAACTTCTACCATGATGATGTCGAGAATACACGCAAATCTGAGAATTGTCAATAATGTGTTTATCAGACCTTTTTCAGATTAGCTATCGAGTAGCCTGTGCCATTGTAATCGGAGCAGGCTGCGCATGCATTCCCCTGAAGGTACTTACTTCCACAGCTCTTTGCTAGGACATGTAGCAGTGACTAAAGTAGTATGTATGGTCAACGCGTGAAGGATGTCAGGGATGCGTTTGGCTTTGTCGTGCCATGAAACATCATAGCGTATGTTAACGTACAATACGCATGAGTACTATTTTGGTACTTTGATGGAGAACACGCATGGATATTTTAGGAAACCTGAATAAAACGCTCAGCCAGGGACTCGATCGCGCGCGCTTTGAGGCCGAGCGCCTGCAAAAGACGCTACGCCTGCAAGGTGAGATCACCGAATTGAAGCGCCAGATCGACGCCAAACGCCAGGAGCTTGGTGATCGCGCCTTTGAACTGTACAAAGCCGGGCAAATTCAGTCGCCCACGCTTGGCGCGCTGGTGCAGAGCGTAGATGCGTTGCGCTCGCAAATTACGCTCAGGGAAGAAGAACTCAAGCAGGCACAAGACGAAGCATACGTGGAACCGCCACAGGCCAGTGCTCCGCCGCCGTCTGGTGGCGCAGCAGAATCGCCTGCATCGCAATCGGCTCCTCCGCCGCAGCCGGGCGCAGACACCCGCGCATGCCCGAACTGCCAGTTTATCATGCCACGTAATGCGCGCTTCTGCCCGCAGTGTGGCGCGCGGGTCAGCCCGTAAGTATCAGCCACCGGGACACAAAGAACACGAAGCTTTATCCTCATCCTTGTGTCCTTTGTGTCCTGGCGATGAAAGATCAGAGGCCGAGCGCGTTTTGCCTGCCACTATCGTCAATCGGCACAACATAATCCTGATCGATGAGTGCTGGCATGCGGTCATGGCCGGTTAGCTCACGGTACTCAGGTGTGGGCGGCAAGGTCAGCATGTACACGCGCTCGATGCCATCACGCTGCACAAGGTAGCCATGAATCCCATGCTCGATGCCGAACCAGACCTTCTTTTCAACGCCCTGAAAGGCCGGAATAACGACCTCGCGCGGGCGCAGGTACTTCCATTTACCTGCTTCGAGGCTTTCCACGCGCACCCAGCCCGTTTTGGGAAGTTTCAGCCCTTCGTCGCGGTTGCCCCAGTCCAACAGCCGCAGATCGTCGCCGATTTGCACCGGCAGCACCGGGCGCGGCTGCCAGAATACAGATTGCACAACACCGCTTTGCCTGGCCTGCGCAAGTTGCTCGCCCGTGAAGATCTCCTGCAATGCGGGCTCCAGCCGGTCATCGTATTTGAAGCGTACGCCACCACACATAGCATGCCCCTTCCGTTTGGCTTATTTGCATGCTCCTATTGTACCATTTTGCTCCGTCTGGCGGCAAAAAAAGGAGCACAATTGTGCTGTACTCCTCGTACAGATGGGCTTGACTTCATGTATTAATTAGTTGGCCGCTACGACCTCGCGCGTGTACTGTTCCAGCGCCTCCTGCGGGCTGCGAACCGTCTGTACACCCGTGATCTCAACTTGCTGGCTGGTCAGGGTAGAAGCTACTTCGGCGGAGATGCCGCTGATCGTCACCCGGCAGCCCAGCAGCCGCAGCGCCTGAGCCGTGTCGAGTAATGCTTTCGCCACTTGCGTATCGACCATGGCCACGCCAGCCACATCAAGCACGACCAGCCGCGCGCGTTGCACATAGGTTTGCTCAAGCAGGCGCGTCATCAGCGCCTGCGCGCGGCGGCTGTCAAGCTGCCCCACAACTGGTACGAACAGCACGCCCTCTGCGAGCGTCACCGCTGGAACCTCCAGCGTCTCAACCAGTTCCAGCAGGCGGTGCTGCTCGTTCAGTTGCTGCTCCTGTTGCTTATTGGCCGTGGCGAGCTGTTGCGCCTGATCCTCCGTGCGGAGCCGCGCTTCTTCCGCGCGGCGCACGTTCTGCTCGACATCGTGCTGGGCTGTATCCATAGCCAGGCGCGCCGCAACCATGCCGCCCACGCTCAACGCAAAGACCGACAGCGCCCGAAGATCGGTGATAACACCTTCACCACCCGTGCGAATCAGAAGGAGGATAATTAATCCCACAGCGCTGCCGATAATCCATGATGCATCAAGAAGCACCAACGCAA
>DASTWM010000475.1:0-7675 GCA_035765855.1 Roseiflexaceae bacterium | reverse complement strand
AAGAATGGGGCGACGAAGGCATCCCCTCTTCGGCCCCTCTCATAACGCTGTTACGGATTATAGCATAATCGCGCAGGCGCGGCAAGAGCGTTGACTCGGGTGTGTGCGTGCGCTATAATGCCTGGCAATGCCCCCGTAGCTCAGGTGGATAGAGCAGCAGTTTCCTAAACTGTTTGTCGCCCGTTCGAGTCGGGCCGGGGGTACCACAGTGGAATGCGGCAATCTGTTTGGATAAACGGGTTGCCGTGTTCTATTTTCTGCTAATCACTCAAAGCGATCCCTTTCTACCCGCTGGATCATGCCTCCCGTTCATACCACCCTGTTGTCACCCTGGATTGCTCATTTTTCCTGCGCATGTATTTTGTCAAAATGACAAAATTGCCTCTTGACTTTTTGTCATTACTACACTATCATACTTATTGTGACAACAACACTATTGAGAGCACACCATGAATCTTTCAGAACTTCTTACATTGCTCCAACAAGCACACAGCCCGACTGACATCTTCGGGCTGCTGGCACCTGGCGATGAAGCGGCGCTCAGGCAAAGCTACCGCAGGCTTGCTGCTATCGCGCATCCCGATCACAACCCGCACCAGCCAGCCGAGGCGCATGGAGCATTTCGTCTGCTGCAAAGCTGGTACGCGGCAGCGCAACGCCAGATCGGCTCCTCACCACAGATCATGGTCGCCACGCAGCGCGATCGCTACGTAGCCAATGGGCCGCCGATTCGTGGCGACCTGTGCGATCTGTATGCCGCCGAAGCGAAAGATGGCCCGGTGCTGCTCAAGATCGCGCGCAGTACGCGGAACAACGATCTGCTCGACGCTGAAGCGACAGCACTGCGCAACCTTAGCCGGGCGCTGGATGGGCAGCCGCTGCGGGCGCACTTCCCGGCGCTCGTGGAGCACGCCCGCCTGCGCGATGAGGCAGGTAACGAACGCAGCGTCAATGTGCTCCATGCCGAATGTGACTACGTGTCGCTGACGGAGGTGCTGCGCGCCTGCCCACGCGGCCTGCCGCTCGCCGATGCCGCGTGGATGTTCAACCGCATGCTGGCTGCGTTGGGCGCGGCGCACCAGTGCGGCTTGGTCTACGGCGCGGTGCTGCCGGCGCATATGCTCGTGCGGCCCGCCGACCACAACGGCATGCTGCTCGACTGGTGCTACAGCGTGCCGGTCGGCCAGCCGATCAAGGCCATCAGCCCGCCGCACGCCGCCGATTACCCGCCGGAAGTTGCCGCCCGCGTGCCCGCCACGCCTGCAACCGACCTGTACATGGCCGCCCGCGTGATGGTGCGGTTGCTTGGCGGCTCCGGCGACGCCAGCACACTACCGGAGCATGTGCCGAGAAGCATGCAGGCGCTGCTCCGCAGTTGTTTGTTGCCAGCACCGCAGCGCCGCGCCAGTGATGCGTGGCAGCTCTTCGACAATTTTCGCGACCTTCTTCAGCGGCACTACGGACCGCCGCAGTTTCGACCGTTTGTCATGCCAGCGTAACAAGAAAGGACCACACCCATGGGCAATTCACAATGGAGCGACGCTGCCTACCAGGCACGTCAGAACCGCCGTCGGGCAGCCAACCAGACCGCCTTCACGTATGACCAGCAGGTGCGCGCCACCGGGCGCACCGAGATTCACCCGGAGATGAATCCATTCGGCAAGACGCGCGAAAGCCGCGACAGCATGGAACACCCCGCGTCGGTCGCAATCGGCGTCATTTTTGATGTCACTGGCTCGATGGGCACCGTGCCGCGCGTTATGCAAACCAAACTCGGCGCGCTCATGCGCACGCTGATTCAGAAGGGCTTTGTGGATCACCCACAGATTCTCTTCGGCGCGGTGGGCGACGCGTACTGCGACCGCGTGCCGCTTCAGATCGGCCAGTTCGAGTCGGGGCTGGAGATGGACGACGACCTGGGCAAAATCTATCTGGAAGGCGGCGGCGGCGGCCAGATCCACGAAACCTACGAGCTTGCCATGTATTTCATGGCGCGTCACACGTCGATCGATTGCTACGAGCGGCGCAGCCACAAGGGCTACCTGTTCACAATCGGCGACGAGAAGCCCTACCCGGTAGTTCGGCGCGATCATGTACGCGAACACATCGGCGATGGCTTGAAGCGCGACGTGCCGGTGGAACAGATCGTCGCGGAGGTGCAGCAGCGCTACGAATATTTTCACATCATTCCGACCAACACATCGCATGGGCGCAACCCGGAGGTGCAGGCGCGCTGGAAGGAACTGCTCGGCGAGCGCGTGCTGCTGCTGGACGACGAGGCAGCCGTGTGCGAAACGATTGCGCTGGCAATTGGGCTGTGCGAAGGCACGGTGGATGATCTCGCCAGCGGCGCAAACGATCTCATGCAGGCTGGCTACGACCGGGCGGCCACCGCCGCAGCTACGACGGCGCTCACGCGCTACGCTGTTCAGCGCGGCCCGCTCATCCGCATGGCAACCGGGCTGCTGCCAGCCAGCACGTACAGCACGATGGACGACGGGCGGCTCTAAATGAGACGACTGACGAAGGACGGTAGACGACCGAAATGCACTCTTGCTACCGTTCTTCGTCCGACAGCATACAGGTGATTTCACTATGCAGCAAGCGATTTTAACTGTCGATCTTGGCTTTGGCGATGCGGGCAAAGGCTCGATCGTCGATTTTCTGACGCGCCAGCGCGATGCGCACACCGTGGTACGCTACAACGGCGGCGCGCAGGCGGCCCACCGCGTCGTCACGCCCGACGGGCGCGAGCACGTTTTTGCGCAGTTCGGCAGTGGCACGCTGGCTGGCGCGGCCACGCACCTGTCGCGCTTCATGCTAATCGATCCGCTCGCCATGCTGGCCGAAGCCGCGCACCTTCACGCGCTGGGCGTGGATGCGCTGGAACGCACGACAATCGATGAACGGGCGCTGATCATCACGCCCTTCCAGCGGGCCGCCAATCGTCTCAAGGAATTGGGGCGCGGCGCGGGACGGCATGGCAGTTGCGGTATGGGCGTCGGAGAAACAATGGCCGACTTTCTTGCGCATGGCGAGCGCGTGCTGTTTGCGGGCGATCTCGTGAAGCCGCATGCCTTACGCGCCAAGTTGGCGTTTCTCCAGACAATCAATCAAGCCAAAATTGCCGCACTTTGCGACCTGCTGCCGGACACCGAACCGGTCGCGCGCGAACTCGACATGCTGCACGATGACGATCATGGCTGGCTGCTGGATGCGTGCGCGATCCTCACACAGCAAGCGGAAATTGTGCGCGGCGGCTACCTGCACACCCTTCTGGCGCGGCCCGGCACGGTCATCTTTGAGGGCGCGCAGGGCGTGCTGCTGGATGAATGGCGCGGCTTCCATCCGTATACGACATGGAGCACGACCACTTTGGCGAACGCCGAGCAACTGCTTTATGAAGCGGGCTACACCAACGCGATCACGCGGCTCGGCATCACGCGCGCCTACGCGACGCGCCATGGTGCCGGGCCGTTCGTGACCGAGGACGCCGGGCTGACTGCGGCGTTGCCCGATGCCCGCAACGGCGCTGGCGCATGGCAGGGCGGCTTCCGCGTCGGCTGGCCCGATCTGGTCATGCTGCGCTACGCGCTGGACGTGACCGGCCCGCTCGACGCGCTGGCAGTCACATGCGTCGACCGTCTGGCTGAATTGGTCGCCGTGCAAATCTGCACAGCCTATCAGGATGAGAGTCATCTGATCAAGCGAATCGATCCTTCCCCTGAGCCGCACATGCTCGCGTACCAGGAGCAGCTTACCGCCATGCTGCTGCGCTGCCAGCCTGTGCTTGAAACGCTTTCCGGCACGGCTGCGCTGCTGAAACGGCTGGCGGCTGAGCTTGGCGTGCCGATTGGCATCATTTCGGAAGGACCGACGGCAGCCGAGAAGCGCCACATGTAGCAGCCGTCGCGTTACACGGGACAAGACGCACATGTTTGTGAGCAAAACATGTTCAGGCCGCAAAAGGCGTTTGCACTCATGCCATGTTTGTGGTAATATACATCTCGTTAGTTTTGGCGCAGTCAAAACATAACAATCAAGGCCTCGTAGCTCAGTGGATTAGAGCGTTTCCCTGCGGAGGAAAAGGTCGTGCGTTCGAATCGCACCGAGGTCACCACACGGCAACGGCGGTTGCGCCTTTCGGGGTTGCAGCCGCCGTTCTGCGAAAAGTTCATATCTGGGGAGGTGACGGAGCGGTTGAACGTGCTCGTCTCGAAAACGAGTTAGGTTAATAGCCTACGAGGGTTCGAATCCCTCCCTCCCCGCCAATTAGTAGCACCCGATCTTCGGACTGCTCGCGCCGGGTCGGTCGCAGACGTTCCTCGGCCTCGTCGGGAACACCTGGAACAACAGCGCGGCGTCATCCTGTTCGCTGTACAACGCGCAGGGCAACTGATCAGCTATCTCACCTGTCGGCAGGTGCGCTGCCAACCGTGAGGGTGTCCACAGCAACGTGCCGTGGTTGCTGTGATGCAAAGAACGTTCTCTATGACGTGCATCGCACCGTACTGCGATGCAGTCAACATGAATATTTTTCCTGATTGTTAAGGTTCGAGCAGCAGGGTGGTACACACCAGGCATCAACCGAAGCAGTCGCGTTTTCCGGGCCGATGGGTACTCTTGCTGGAGTCATCGGCTCCAAAATTACAACGCCCGGAATCTTTGGAGGAGCAGTAGTAGCTACCTCGTAAAGAACTCCGGGCGTTGTGTTTTTTTCTGCTTGCTCCTGGCGACTCTTTCCTGACACAATAAACGCCTCCATTGCCGAGCGCCGGATGCGACGGCGCGCGCCAACAACCTCGTACTCAAGTCCTTTTTCGCGCATCCATTCATATACCGTTTTCCGCGTTACGCGGAGTTCCTGTGCGACCTCATCAACAAACAACAATTCGTCTCTCACGGTGTACCTCCTTGCTGCTATGGTGGCAACTATAGCGGATGTTCTACAATGTTTCAATAGATCACACAGGATCACAGAATGTTATATTACTTTACACGATGGGTGTCGCCATGTAGGGTGCTATGAGGTGCTGGTCGGCGGCACCGACTTCCTATTGCCGCCCGCGATCTCGGTCCCGATCTCCATCTGGCCGCACGGCGGGCGCTGGCCGAACTCAGGCGGCTCGGCGGTGATTCACAGGTCATCGCGCTGCTGCTGGCAGCGCTCCATGAGTAACAACGAACACAGAGAAGACTACTGATGAACGACGACGCACCCTTCTCCTGTGGACCGGCGCGGCGTCCAGTGTCGCGCGTGGCCGATCCGCTGCTGCAATGGCCCACCGGCCTGCAAACCACCGACCGGCGCATTTACGCTGGCTGGTTGGCGCAGGTGGAGCGCAACCCGGCGCTCGATGACGCGATGGAGCGCGCCGGATTTCAGCAGGTGACGATTTGGCATGGCAGCGACAATGTTGTGACTCACTGGGCGGTTGAGACCGGCACCATGTTTGTGGTTGCCGACGGCGTGCAGTCAATCAGCGAAATGCAGCACACCACCGACCGCTACGGCATCGCGTTCGGCTGGGGTCGCCACCTCACCACCGGCAAGCAGCAGTCGCAGATTCGCTTCCAGGTGCTGCTGCGCGAATTGCTGGAGGTCGGCTTCCATGAGCCGCTGCTGGGCACGGTCAAAGGCACGCTGACCGGCGACGTAATCCCGGCGCGATCGCAGCAGTACGCGGTGCTGGACGCGGTGGACACCTTCCGCAAGGAAAGTGGCAAGCCGCCGCTCCATCCGCCGTTCTACGCATGCAGCATCCCGCTTGCCCCGGCCAGGAAGTCGCGCGCGGCACCACGCAGACCAAAGCGATCGCGCCGATCAGCGCGCAGGTGCCCGCGCGCTGACCAAGACGGTGCGCGTGACGCCACCGGAGATCAGACGAGTAGGCGAGTTGGTGGCGAGTATGCCGGAGGTGGACACCGAAGCTGGTGCGTTGCGGACGCTGTTGCTCGATGGTCTGCTGATCCGCGAGGCCGCGTTGGTCGCCGCTGGTGAAATGCTGCCCGACGGCGTGACGCTGCCACAGCTTATCGCGGCGCTGGCCCAGCGCGTATTGCCAGTATTGCCGCTCCTGGCCCGCCACGGCATGATTCCGCAGATCGCAGTCATGCCACCTACTCCGCAGACACATGGGCCAGCGCTAGCCCAACCACGCCCGCTTGATACGATCGACGAATCGGCTGCCGACGATGTGGGCGGGATGGGTGGCGGGTTATTGTAGGTCATAAGGATGGTGATACGAGCGAACCGGTATAATCACCGGGGCTGTACTGTAGAAACAATGCACTGCTGTTTAACCTCCTTTGTCGTCAGATTGGCGACAAAAGGAGTTCTCATATCAACCTCCCTTTGTCGCCAGGTTGACGACACAGCAGAGCTAGTGCAGAGTCAAGCATCCTGTTGGGCGTTAGGCTTTCGTTTGGATAGACCAACATCACATACCATCGTATGTGTCGGGCTACCCGGGCGTCGGAATCAGCACGTGCTGTCCTTTGGGACTCCACATCGCCCGCAATGTTGGAAACCAACGCAGATTGAACTCGTCAGCGTAATAGAAAACCTCCCCAACTGTTCGTCCATCGCGGACGTCTTCAATCGTCTTTTTTTACTGCGTACTCTAGATCGGGGCTGTTCATTGTGTGCTGCGGGCGGCTGAGCACACTATCAGCGGCGTTGAGCAACCGCCGAATCGTTTCATATGAGCCGCGGATGCCTGTTTGTTCGGCCATGTAATCCGCCAAGCGTTGGAGCGTCCACATTGAGTATGGTTGGTCTCAACGGCGTGGACGTCGTTGTACGGTCTCCAGCAACTGGACCTTATACGCTTCCGTGATTGTGGGGGCGCTCCTGGCATCGGACGATCATGCAGCCCAACGATACCTGCTGCCATCCAGCGGTTGCGTCAGGTGCGTACAGTTTGGTCATCCTCGCGCACACTGGGTGCGATAGCAGCTGCAGTCAGACGCTGCGCAGCTGCCAAGAGCACGATTTGAGCGCGTGCGGAGCCGCACATCGCGGGTTGTGCGATACACCTGCGCGAAAGCCTCCAACTCGTGCGCGGTCGGAATAGGCATTGCTAAGAGTTTTCGCATCGCTCCCTCCTGTTCCCGACAAGGTACCGCATTTCCAAAATCTTTGTGTGATTGTACTTAGGAATAATCGTACAATCGCCCTGGCCTGTTCCATGTTGAGCTCTCCGCTAACTAGGCTTGCGCTCTGCGAATCTTTATACAATCTTTACGCGAAATAGCCTATTTGCCCTTGTTACGTTATTCGGCGCGTGCTAGCATTTTACCTATGTTTGGCGCATGCAACAGTTTTTGTCTCGTCCAATAACGACGTGATGGACATGGCTGGCGCTGCGCAGGAATCATCGCAAGAGTACATTGTTCGCAGTTTGAAAGAGGCATGTATGATCGGCGTATTCAAACGCCTGTTAGTTGGTCAACCGCTTGCGACCGAGCAGCAGCAGCATCAGCGCCTGCGAAAGATCATCGCCTTAGCCGTTTTTTCCTCCGACGCGCTCTCGTCAGTCGCGTACGCCACTGAGGCGATTCTCTTTGTGTTGGTCGCGGTAGGTACCATGGCATTGCCGCTCGTCATCCCGATTTCCGTCGCCATCGGGGTGCTGTTGCTCATCGTCGGTTTCTCGTACCGCCAGACGATCCA
>DASTWM010000474.1:0-9236 GCA_035765855.1 Roseiflexaceae bacterium | reverse complement strand
TAGGCGCAGTGCTGCTCATGGGCCGCTTGCGCCTCGCTCGGATTAGCCGCAAGCTGATCCGCCGCATACTGACGCACCAGTTCATGCATCTCATAGCGCCCCGCAGCCGTGCGGCGGATGAGCGATTTATCCGCCAGGCTCGCCAGCAGCGGCAGCGACGCGCCCGCCACCTGTTCAGCCGCCGCGCGTGACCAACCGCCGCGAAACACCGAACAGCGCGCCAGCACCTGCTGTTCCGCCGGTGTTAATAGCGCCCATGAATAATCAATCACCGCGCGCATGGATTGATGGCGCGGATCACTATTCCGGTCGCTCAACGAGAGGAAATCGAGATCGCGCGCAAGTTCGGCGGCAATTTCGTCAGGCGAAAGGACGCGCACCCATGTCGCCGCCAGCTCCAAGCCGAGCGGCATACCGTCCAGTTGTCGGCAAATCTGCGCGACGGCGGCGCGGTTGTGCGCGTTCAGCACAAACGTGGTCGAGACTTTGCGGGCGCGCTCCACAAACAGCCGTACCGCGTCACAGCGCTCGATCTGGGCGCGCGTGTTGTCCGACGGAATGGCTAAGCCGCCAAGCTCAAACACCCATTCTTCACGCAGCCGCAGCCGTTCGCGCGACGTCACGAGCATGCGCACGCCCGGCGCTTCCTGCAAAATCGTCGCAATCAACGCCGTGGCGTTGAGCAGGTGTTCCAGATTGTCAAGCATCAGCAGCATCTGGCGCGGGCGCAACCATGCCAGCAGCGACTCTTCAAGCGGCTGCGTGGCGATGATCGGGCAGCGCAGCGCATCGGCAATTGCAGCGGCGACATGCTCCACCGACACAATTTGCGCCAGTTCCACAAAGGCGATATCTTCCTCCATGTGCTGGCTGAGATGCGTGGCAAGCTGCAACGCCAGCCGAGTTTTGCCGGTGCCGCCCGCGCCGAGGAGCGTCACCAGCCGGCATGATGGATCGGCAAGACGTTGGCAGAGCGCCGCTTGTTCCGCCTCGCGCCCGATCAGCGCCGTTGCGGGAACCGGAAGGCGCACCCGGCGTCGCGCGGGAGCAGCCACCTCGTGATCATGGCGCAGCAGCGGAATGGGCGCAGGCGCTTCTACCAGACGGGCGCGCGCCAAACGAAGCACATGCTCGCGCTCAGCTTCCGGCACATGCAGCACGTCAACCAGGCGCTGCGCCATTTCGCGCGAAGGTCGCCGCGCGCCGCGCTCGATCATGCGAATGGTTTGCACCGCGCAGCCAACCTGCTCCGCAAGCCGTTCTTGCGTCAGGTCGTGCTGGGCGCGCAGGCGCTTGAGCCAATTACCAAACAGAAGATCGTGGTCAGCAGTCATAGCATGTATATTGTAGCAGTTTCTGTAGCACTTTCCAGATCGAAATGAGCGTAACTGCAATACTATCTACGTTATAGTACATTGAGCAATATGTCGCTTCTGGCGCTCGCCAATCATTGCCCAAAGGAATGACGAATGAAACAGCACAACAATCCAGGCTCAATGCTTCCAACTGTGCGCCTGATATTCAGTTACTTTCTCGTGATTCTTTGTGTCGCATGCGCCGCGCCCAGCGCACCTGTGACACAAACGGCGGTTCCTTCGGCCTCCGCTGGGGCGCTGCAATCGCCTACGCATGCGCCAGCACCAACTGAAGCGCCGCCAACATCCATGCCGACTACCATCCAGCCAACTGCTGAAACAACACTATCGGATGCTGTCCTCCTTCAATCAGATGGCAACATCGAACTTATTCAGGGCGCATCTCGCATGACGTTAGTACAGGGCAGCGCCATTGTCGCGCCTGATCCCGCCCAGTGCTCCACGGCAGGGAGTCTCGTCTGGTCGCCAGACGGGCAGCGGCTGGCAACCGGGCAGGGCGTGTGGACCCTGGGCGAGCATCCGCCCGCAACGTCCGTGCTGTCGCCAATCGCTGGCTGGGATTACCGCTGGAGTCCGGATAGCCAGCAGCTTGCGTATCTTACTGGCGTTGGACAGGATACCGACCTGCTCATGCTCGCCAGGCCGGATGGTGCCGAAGCGCGGCAAGTGGCTTCCAGTCACTGGAGCCAGACCGGCCATCCCGCATGGTCGCCCGATGGACACATGCTAATTGCTGGCCCCAGCATGCAGGTCAACCTGAGCAGCGCCGATGCGCTTGCGCTGCCACAGGAGATCGGCAGAAATGCGGCGTGGTCGCACGATGGCAAGCTGCTGGCGTGGACAGTTGCCGACGAGGATGACGCCATGTTGCGGCTGCGGTTTGTAACGTGGGACGGCGCGCAACAAAAAGATATTGCCACGCTTACGCTGCCGCGCGACACAAATTATCCTGAAAACAACATCTGGTGGACAGATCCGGGCTGGACGTTCCCGCGCCTGTTCTGGCTGCCCGACGATAGCGCACTGCTTGTGCCGATCATGCCGACAGGACTACAGCACGACGGCGGCACGTATCTCATCCAGCAAGATGGCACCACAACGCGCCTTTCGCCACACATGATCTGCGATCTTGCGCCGGATGGGCAGCGGATGCTCGTTCGCACCGACGCTGGCGTTATCGCGGTTGCCAATGCTGCGGATGGAATGGTAACGAATGAATTAGGAACGGGTGTAACTGCCGCATGGCGGCCAACACTACAAGGGCCAGTTCCGCCAGCGCCCCTGGCGGTGCAAAGCCCCACCTTGAGGCTCGCCACGCCGCGCATGCAGGGCGACGCTGTGAAAGCGGCGCAGCAACGACTCGCTGATTTGAAGTACGATGTGGGAACTGTTGACGGCATCTTTGGCCCGCAGACTGCCATGGCGGTGAAAGCATTTCAGCAGCACAACGGCCTGAATGTGGATGGAATCATTGGGCCGCGCACATGGGCTGCGCTGCGCGCTCCCGGCGCATGCCCGGCCGATGCGGCTGAAGGAATGTGCTAACGCGAAGGCGCGGAGATTGCGCTCTCACACTGCGGCAAGCCAGCCCCGCCCGACTTCTTCTTATTACTACTTATTGATACATGTCCCTGCTGGAGTACTTGCTCAAGAGTATCACTATAAAAGAGACCATCGGACAGGTAAGTTGGAAGATATTCTTGTATTGGCTCAATAAGCATTCCCTTGGCATTCTGATATTGAGTTATACCTATAGCAAATTTCATTTTTTTACCTGATCGTTGCTCAAGTATAAGTGCGACAGGTGTAATTTGTTCCCCATGAACAAATGTGAACCACTGCGCCTGATGTAAGCTATTAACGATAGCGATAACCTCTTGGCGCTCTGTCAATCTTGTGCCATTCACGTATACTTCTGTAACGTTATCAGCAGAGAGACTCAACAAAGTATTTTGTGCCTTAATTTGCCAAAAGAGGCTTGCAGCGAAGAAGATAGTGACACTGCCGGTTATAAGCAACGCCGCATACACCTTATCGTCTTTCTTACCACCCTTTACACGATGTTGCATGTACCACCATATACTACAGGCAACAAAGAAGATGCATGGAACAACGACAGAGATTAAATCGAGAACTACTGCTTTCATACCTATCATAACTTTTCCTTTAAGGTTTGCTACTTTCTCCGACTATCTTCTATCAAGTGTTACACAACGTTCGTACCTCGTTCTTCCCAACCGCATGCTATAATTTACCCTATGCTCTACAATGACACAATTGCGGCCATCGCGACGCCGCCGGGCGTGGGCGGCATTGCGGTGGTGCGGCTCAGCGGCCCGGACGCGCTGCCGATCCTGGAGCGCATCTTTGCTCCGGCGCAGCGCGGCGCGTGGAAGCCATTCCGCATGCGCTTCGGGCGCGTGGTCACGCCCGGCGGCAACACGCTCGACGAGGCGCTGGTGGTGTACATGCGCGCGCCGCGCAGCTTCACCGCCGAGGATGTGGTCGAAATTTCATGCCATGGCGGCCCGCTGATTGTGGATCGCGTGCTGGCGCTGGCGCTGGCGGCAGGCGCGCGTCCCGCCGAGCCGGGCGAGTTCACCATGCGCGCCTTTCTGAATGGGCGCATGGACTTGACGCAGGCCGAAGCCACGCTCGACGTGATCAACGCCCGCACGGAAACCGGGTTGGCGCTGGCGCAGGCGCAGCTTGGCGGCTGGCTGGCGAACGCAGTCGGACAGATACGGGCCGGGCTGCTCAACCCGCTGGCCTACCTGACGGCCATGATCGATTTCCCGGAAGACGATGTGGACGTCGAAGAAATCGTGCCGCCGATTGAAACCGCGCTGCGACAGATTGAGCGCTTGCGCGCCTCCGCCGCACAGGGTATGATCTACCGGCAGGGCGCGCGGGCCGCGCTGGTCGGCGTGCCAAACGTTGGCAAGTCAAGCCTGCTGAACGCGCTGCTGCGCTCCGACCGGGCAATTGTCACGCCGATCCCCGGCACCACGCGCGACACGCTGGAAGAAACGGCCAACATCGGCGGCATTCCGGTCGTGCTGGTGGACACGGCTGGCATCACCGAGACTAACGATATGGTGGAGCAAATCGGCATCGAGCGCAGCCGCGCCGCGCTCCAGTCTGCCGACGTGGCGCTGCTGGTGCGGGACGCCACGCGCCCGATCACTGATGCCGAGCGCGAACTTGCCGCGCTGACCGGGGGCAAGCCGACGATTATGGTGCTGAATAAAACTGATCTCTTGTGCGAGGAAGGACGAACGACGAACGACGAAGGTACGATCTGCAATCTGCAATTGGTAATCGGCAATCTGCAATCCTGTGTCAGACTATCCGCGCTGACCGGCGCAGGGCTGGATGATCTCACGCAGGCCATGGTCAGCACGCTGGCGGGCCAGACGCTCAACGGCGACGCGCAGCTTGTCACCAATCCGCGCCACCATGACGCGCTGGGGCGGGCCGCCACGCACCTGCGCGAGGTGCTCGACAGCTACAAGCGCGGCGTGCCATCCGACCTGCTGACGATTGACCTTACTGCTGCGGTTTCGGCGCTGGGCGAAATCACCGGCGAAGATATTAATGACGATCTGTTAAATACCATTTTTAGTAAATTCTGTATTGGGAAATAATGGTAAAACGTAAAACGTGAAGCGTAATATCTTATGACAACACGACGCGAACAACTGTTACGCCCGATCGGCATTCTGCTGCTGGCGTTCATGAGCTTTCTGGCCGCGCAAGGCACCGGCATCCGGCTCTTTTTTCACCTGTTTTACCTGCTGCTGGCGCTCCTGGCGCTCTCATTTCTGTGGGCATGGCTCAACTTGCGCGGGCTGCGCGTGCAGCGCGAAATCTTCACCAACCGCTCGCAGGTGGGCGGCGAAGCGCGCGAGCGGCTGATCGTGCAAAATCTGTGGGCAATACCCAAGCTGTGGATCGAACTGCGCGATCATTCCGACATGCCGCTGCATAGCTCGGGCTTTGTGTCGTACCTGGGCGGCCATGAGCGGCGGCGCTGGACGGCACGCACGCCATGCACCATGCGCGGCAAGTTTACACTCGGCCCGGCGACGCTGATTAGCGGCGATCCATTTGGCATCTTTCAGTTGCAGCGCCAGATGGAAGATACCAGCGAGATTCTGGTGTACCCGTCTACGACGCCGCTATCGGGGTTCCAACTGCCGAATGCCGAACTTCCGGGCGGCCAGGATGTGAAGAGCCGCGCCTACAACGTGACGCCGAACGTCGCGACGATTCGTGATTACCAGCCGGGCGATAGCTTTAACCGCATTCACTGGCGCAGCACCGCGCGCTCTGGCAAGCTGATTGTGAAAGAGTTCGAGCTTGACCCGACCGCCGAGTTGTACATCGTGCTGGACATGCAGGAGCGCGTGCAACAAAGCATTCTGCCAGCCCGCGAACGACGCGAGCGCGGCAACACGCCGACCCGCGCCGCCGAAACGACCGAGGAGTACGGTGTGCAGGCCGCCGCATCGATCGCCAGTCACCTGCTGGCGCAAAATCGCGCGGTCGGGCTCGTCTCATGGGGGCAGCACCGCGAGGTCATTCCCGCCGAGCGCGAGTCGCGCCAGTTGTTCAAGATTCTGGAGGCGCTGGCGGTGCTGCGCGCCTACGGCACCGAGCCGCTGGCCGAGGTGCTGGCCGCCGAAAGCGGGCGCTTTGGCCGGAACTGCACGCTGATCATTATCACGCCGTCGCTGGATGAGCGCTGGACGGCCAGTTTGCAGCAGTTGTTGTACCGGGGCGTGCGCGCGGTCACGGTGCTGGTCGATCCTGAGTCGTTCGGCGGCTGGAATGACTCGCTGGCGGTGCAGGCGCGGCTGGCCGAATTGCGCGT
This sequence comes from Roseiflexaceae bacterium, assembly GCA_035765855.1. Taxonomy (GTDB): domain Bacteria; phylum Chloroflexota; class Chloroflexia; order Chloroflexales; family Roseiflexaceae; genus DASTWM01. The sequence goes on along the minus strand of DASTWM010000474.1, from coordinate 2,984 downwards.
GCCAACCTACATATTTCGCCAGGGCCAGTCGCTGGCGGAGGCGCTGCAACAGCCAAGCATGTACGATGGACGCGCGGCCGACGGTCGGGTCGCTGTTTAGCTCTAGTGGAGACAAGATTGACATGACAACCTGGAATCCACAACTCTATCTTCAGTTCGGTAACGAGCGCACGCAACCCTCGATTGATCTGGCGAACCGGATTGGCATCGCGCGCCCACAGCGCGTGGTCGATGTCGGCTGCGGGCCGGGCAACAGCACGGCGGTGCTGCGGCAGCGCTGGCCGGACGCCGAAATCGTCGGCTTCGACAGTTCGCCGGAGATGATCGCGGCTGCCAAAACGCAGCACCTGGAAGGCACCTGGCTGCTCGCCGACGCCGCCACATGGGTCGCCGAGCAGGCGTTTGACGTGGTGTTTTCCAACGCGGCGCTGCAATGGCTGCCTGATCATGTCGCGCTGTTTCCGCACCTGTTCGCGCAGGTTGCGCCCGGCGGCGCACTGGCGGTGCAAATCCCGACGCATGAGCGTTCGGCAATCCATCAGCGCATGGAAGCAATGGCCAACGCGCCGCAGTGGCGGCAGCACATGGCCGCAAACCGGCGCGTACTGACAATCGAGCAGCCATCGTTTTACTACGATGTGCTCCAACCGCTTGCGAAGCGGCTCGACATGTGGGAGACGATCTATTATCACGTATTGGAAAGCTCGGATGCAATTGTGGAATGGTTTCGCAGCACCGGCCTGCGCCCGTACCTTGAGGCATTGGAAAGCGACGAGCAGCGCGAGGCATTTTTGACCGAGTTGCGCGCGGGCGTCGCGCTGGACTACCCGCAGCAGCGTGACGGGCGGGTGCTGCTGCCGTTCAAGCGACTGTTCATGGTGGCGTATCGCTAAGCGCTGCTTTCCTGCGCCAGCGCCCGCAGCAGCCCGCGCCGCCCGATCACACCCGCCATGCGTCCGTCCTCTTCAACCACGACGAGCCGCTCCAATTGTTGCTCCAGCAACATGCGCATGGCCGCGTCGCGGGTCGCCTGCGCCTCAATTGCAGGCACCGGCACGAAAGGCAGTTCGGCGGCATACAGATTCTGAAGCAGCGGCTCCCACACGCGTTGCGGCGCAACCGGCGGATTTTGCAACATCTGGAGCCACGCATCGCGCAACGGGCGCTCGGCCTGCGCAACAAACGCATCTTCGGTCAGCATGCCGGTTGGCCGCCCGTTGTCGACAAGCACAACGTAGCGATCCGGCGCGTTGAACAGCCGCACGAGCGCCTCAGTGGCGCGGGCATTCACCGCAATCGTCGGCACCGCCACTTGCATCAGCAACCGCACCGCTGTCGGCGGCTCGGCGGCCCGCACCGCGCCCGCACCGGCCTGCTGTGGCTGCGCCGCCCGCAGCGCCTGCTCCACCGCGAACAGCCCGACGAACTGCCCGTCGCGCTCGACCACCGGCAGCACATCCAAGCCCCATTCGACCATCGCGCCAACAGCCTGCGTCACCAGCGTTTCTGTCGTGAGGACGCGCGGCTCAGTGTCCATGGCATCGGCAAGCGTGCGGGACGGCAGGGCATTGATCGCCGCATCACGCTCGGCCGGCGGCAGCGCGCGCAGCAGATGAAACGGCAGCAGCGGCATGGTCAGAACATGCGCTGGAACACTGCCGAGCACCTGCTTATGATCGTCGAGCACCGGCAAAAGCGATTGGGAGCGCTCCAGCAATTGGCGGCATGCGTCTGCCACGCGCACAGCAGGCTCGGCCACCAGCACGTCGCGATCCAGCACAGCGCCAACGATTTGATTGGCGAACGGCCCCATGGAACGGAGCGCGGCCCGGTACACGCGCACATCTTCCACCGTCACCAGCGCGTTGGCGAGCAACGCGTCCAGCAGCGGCAGCACCCGCTCGACCCGCTCGGCGCGATCCACCCATTCGATGATCATGGGCAGCGATGCCGCCGGTTCACCTACATTCGTCGTAAGCAGGCGCGTGCCAGCGCCGAAGCCGGCCACACCGCGCAGCACCGTTGCGCCGGTAGCACCTGCGCGCCGAAGTTGCTCAAGGATAGCAAGATAAAGCGCCCGGTCCTGCGTTGCGTCGCGCTCGTTGATGTATATGCGGACGCGTTGAATTGCTTCAGATTGTTGCATAACATCGAGATTATAGCATTGAGACAGGACAGGAGCAATACGACAACATGTCGCACCAGTGAGCTATTCGATGACAAAATTGCAACCTGCATGCCGTATCCTTACGTTAGATGGCCGCGTTCTGTTTTGTACAGCGTCAACGAGGACGATGGAGCGAGGAGATCAACATGATGAACGCACAATCAGGAGCAACCATTGTGGTTGCTGAAGATACACCAGATATTCGCGATGTTGTCGAGCTTATTCTTGAAGAATTGGGCTACGACGTCGTGAGCGTGCCGAATGGCGAGCGCTGCCTTGAGGTCGTACAGCGCTGCCGCCCGTGCCTGGTGCTGATGGATTTATCCATGCCGCGACTTGACGGCTGGGAAGCCACGCGCCGCCTGAAGGCCGATCATGCTACAAGCAACATTCCGGTGCTCGCGTTTACAGCCCATGTGCAGGAGTGCGAACTCAACGACGCGCGCCAGGCGGGATGCGCCGGTGTTATTACAAAGCCGTTCGAGATCGACGACCTGCTGCGCATGATCACCGAAGTGATTCACGATGCACCGCTGCCGTCGGTGGCGTAGATACGCCGCGTTTAGTGCAAAATCTTGCTGAGGAATAATCTGGTGCGCTCGTGCTGCGGGTTAGAAAAAATCTGAGCTGGCTCGCCCGTCTCCACGATGCTGCCGTTATCCATGAAGATAACCCGGTTTGAGGCGGCGCGCGCAAAGCCCATCTCGTGTGAAACCACCACCATGGTCATGCCTTCGCGCGCCAGGTCAAGCATGACATCGAGCACCTCGTTGATCATCTCTGGATCAAGCGCCGAAGTCGGCTCATCGAACAGCAT
>DASTWM010000473.1:0-14470 GCA_035765855.1 Roseiflexaceae bacterium | reverse complement strand
GAAGGCGATGATTGACGACGGCGTGCTGAAAGGCCCGAACGTCGATGTGGCGCTGGGGCTGCATGTGATGTCGAGCATGCCAGTCGGCAAGGTGGCGTATCGCACCGGGCCGATGATGGCAGCGTCCGACCGCTTTGATGTGCTGGTGAAAGGGCGCGGCGGGCATGGCGCGCATCCGGAGCAGACGATTGACGCCGTCATGATCGCCGCGCACATCGTGGTCGCATTGCAAACAATTGTCGCACGCAATCTGAACCCAGAGGAAATTGGCGTGGTGACGGTCGGCGCGATCCATGCTGGCGAAGCGTCCAATGTGATTGCTGAGACAGCGCAGCTACGCGGGACGATTCGCAGCTTCACGCCGGAAACCCGCGAGTTGCTGCACCGCCGCGTCAAAGAAATCTGCATGGGCGTCGCGGCGACCTTCGGCGCGGAGGCCGAAGTGACCAGCGTGTACGGCGTGGACGCGACGGTGAACGCCGAAGCGCCGTCGGGCGTGGTGTACCAGGCCGCCGCCGCGCTGGTTGGCGAGGAAAACATCGACACAAACTACCGCACCACCGGCGGCGAGGATTTTTCGGCGGTGCTGGCGGCGGTGCCGGGCAATTTCTTCATGCTGGGCGTGCGCAACGACGAGCGCGGCTTGAACTTCCCGCACCACAATCCGCGTTTCGACATTGACGAGTCGAGCCTGCCGACCGGCGTGGCGATTCTGTGCGACGCGGCGGTGCGCTGCCTCAACGGCGAGCATGAGGGGAGTTAAGAGTTACGAGCTTTGGGTTGAAAAGTAGCTGAGCTGGCTTTGTCATGGTGAGCGGAGCGAAACATCCCGCTGAGATGCAATGAGATGCTTCACTTCGTTCAGCATGACAATGTGAACACTGGTTGGAAGTCGTTGTTAAAATTCGATATTCACCCGCTGGCTGGTCTGCGCCGACTCGATTGCCGCAAAGACCATGGCCAGGCTCTTGATGTTGTCATGACACTCGCCCATGGGCGTCGCGCCGGTACGGAGCGCATGCAGAAAATCACGCAGCGACCCGGCGATGCCCGGCTGGATATCTGCGACCGTTGTCGTCCGTGGCTCTACCTCGGAGATGAAGCCGCCGCGCTGCGTGACTACCTCGGCAGTTGGCGGGTTGCTGCCGTCCCATGTGGCTGTGCCATTCGCTCCCACCGCGCGCCAATCGCTTTCCCATGATGTCATGCGCCCTTCCGCGCACCAGCTCCCCCGGTAGGTGTAGCGCAGGCCGTTGCTCATCTCGAACAGCGCCACCGCGCTCGACGCGCCGTTGTACCAGCTCCATGGCGGATTGAACTCATCACAGTAGACCGATATGGGATCGGCATCGCTCAGGTAGCGCGCGGCATCAAAGGTGTGAATCGCCATGTCAAGAATGAGGACATGCGCCATCTCGTCGCGGAAGCCGCCGAAGTGCGCGCCAAGGTAGAAATCGGCGTTCAGGATGCCCAACTCGCCAAGCTGCCCGGCAATCAGGCGGCGGAATGCCTGAAGCTGCGCGTTGTAGCGGCGGCTCTGGCTGACCATGTACAGCTTGCCGGCGCGCTCTGAGGCGGCGACCATCTCGCGCGCGCGCTCCATGGTGTCGGCCATGGGCTTTTCGCCCAGCACTGGCACGCCAACAGCCAGGGCCGTCAGCGTCACGTCATGGTGCGCCTCAGGGATTGACACATCCACCAGAAAATCCGGCTTGACCTCCGCCAGTGCTCGCTCCAGATCGGTATCGGTGTAGCCAACTTCGATGCCGAGATCGTGCGCGGCCTTCGACGCTGCGTCCGGCATAATGTCCACCCACCCGGCCAGCGAAACCTCATCGCATGCTGTCAGGTTTTTCGCCCAGTTGCGACCCATGCCGCCCGCGCCAACCAGCAGCGCACGGAATTGTGGACTCATTGCTCATGTCCTTTTTTATCAAGGATAGTAAATACGTCATGAAAAGTGCATAAGAAAGCCACGAAAGCACCAGAACAGCAAATCTTTATTCACTCCGTGTCCTGGTGCCTTCGTGGTAAAAATTACTCACCGCCGCGGGCTGTGCCGGTGCCGGGCGACACCCGCTCGGCGATACTCTTCATCTGCATGAACAGCAGCAGATAATCAGGCCCACCCGCCTTGGAGTCGGTGCCGGACATGTTGAAGCCGCCGAACGGATGCGCGCCGACCATCGCGCCGGTGATCTTGCGGTTGAAGTACAGATTACCGACATGGAAATCCTCGCGCGCCCGATCGAGCCGCTCCTGATCCTGCGAGAACACGCCGCCGGTCAGACCAAACTCGGTGTTGTTGGCGATCTCCAGCGCTTCGTCGTAATCTTTGGCTTTGACAAAGGTCAGCACCGGCCCGAATACCTCTTCCTGCGACAAGCGCGCATCGGGCGCGACATCGGCGAAGATCGTCGGCGGCACAACCAGATTGTCGTTTCGCACCTCGCCGCCCAGCATCAGCCGCCCTTCCTGCTTACCAATGTCAATGTACTGCCGGATTTTGTCGAGCGAGCGCTCATCAATCACCGCGCTCACGGCTGTTTTGGGATCGGTCGGGTCGCCCAGGCGCAGCGCGCGGGCGCGCTCCACGACCTTGTCGAGCAGCGGCTCGTATATTTCCTCCACCGCCACCACCCGCGAACATGCCGAGCACTTCTGCCCGCTGAAGCTAAATGCCGACGCGGTAATGGCTTCGGCTGCTGCGTCGAGATCGGCGGTTTCGTCAACCACCAGCGTGTCTTTGCCGCCCATTTCCAGGATGGTGCGCTTGAGCCACTTCTGGCCGGGCTGGCGTTTGGCGGCGCGCTCGAAGATCCGCAGCCCAACCTCTTTCGAGCCGGTGAACGAAATAAAGCGCGTCCTGGGATAATCCACCAGCACATCGCCGATCACCGCGTCCTCGCCGGTGACAAAGTTGACCACGCCCGCCGGCGCGCCAACGCTTTCGATGACTTCCATGAGTTTGGCGGCGATAATCGGCGAGCGCGGCGAGGGCTTGAGCACGACGGTGTTGCCAGTCACAACCGGCGCGACCGTCAGTCCGGTGGTAATAGCGAGCGCGAAGTTCCATGGCGGGATGGCGACGCCCGCGCCGAGCGGCACATACACAATGGCGTCGCGCTCACCTGGAAGGCTATTGATCGGCTGCGGGCCAGCCAGGCGCTCCATCTCCTGCGCGTAGAACATGCAGAAATCAATCGCCTCGCCGACGTCGGCATCGGCCTCAACCCACGTTTTGCCGACCTCGTACACCAGCCATGCGATGAATTCAAACTTGCGCCGCCGGATCTCGGCGGCGATCTTGCGCACCAACGCGATTCGCTCGGCGGCGGGTACTTTGCGCCATGACTCGAACGCCGCCACCGCCGCCGCAATCGCCTGCTCGGCCTGCTCGGCGGTAGCGCTTGCCGCCCGCCCAACAACTTCATGCGGATTGGCTGGATTGCGCGACTCAATTGTTTTCGCGGTGGTAATATGCTCGCCGTTGATCACCAGCGGGTAGGTTTTGCCAAGCTCATCATGGACCTGCGCCAGCGCCTGCTGCATCGCCTTGACATTAGCGGGGTCGCTCCAGTCGGTAAACGGCTCGTTCTGAAATGTCGCTGTGTTCATAGCTCTATCTCCTTGCTGCAAAGGCTTTCTACAGGCATTATAGCATCAGCGGGTTCCACTTTCACCCTCACCCCCGGCCCCGCTCCCGGCGGGAGAAGGGTGGCGCGCCAGCAACGGGGTGAGGGCTGGATCAGCGCTACGAAGCGCTTAATGTGGATCCGACAATAATCCCGCGCCGGGTGGCGGGGTGTCGCGCTCCGGGCGCGGCATGGTGACCACCGTGCTGATGACGCCGAAATCGAGGTAGCCCAGCCGGGAAAGCGCCTGCTCGGCCAGGTCCACCCGCCCGTTCACAATCACCGCATCGTCAATATAGACGCCGACTATCTGACCAATGATCATGGCTGACGGAGCAGGCGTGCCATCGTAGTCGTCAAGCGCGACCGTTTTGGCGTAGCGGCACTCCAGCGCGACCGGCGATTGCGCGACGCGCGACGGCCTGACGACGTGCGACGGTATCATGTCGATTCCTGCAAGCTCGGCTTCGCTCATGGTCGGCTCAGTCATGATCGATGTGTAGTTGACTTCTTCCCGAAGACTCCAGGTCGCCATGTTGACGACGAACTCGCCGGTTTCTTCGATATTGCGGCGCGAATCTTTCGGATCAGTGCTGGCGAACATGAGGTAGGGCGGCTGGTATGAGACAAGATTGAAAAAGCTGTAGGGCGCGAGATTGACCACGCCTGCGCGTGACAGCGATGAGATCCAGGCGATTGGGCGCGGCACTACCAGCGCGTTCAGCGGGTTATGCGGCAGACCGTGGTCGTTTTTGCGCGGGTCGTAGAACATGCAGTTATGTTTCCTCCACAAGTTTGTGAATAATGAATCTTGCGGTGGCTGTTTCCCCCACGGCTGAACGACGTAGGTTGGCAGGCGCAGGCCGCTTCCAGCGGGCCTGGAAGTGCATGATACCACCATCTTTTCTCCGCGCCTGCGGGACTCGTTGCGCACGCATGCGCCATAATGCTTTTGGGCAGTCTGTGTGTTAGCATACATCGAGGTACGATAGAAGCTGGTCTGTGCGTTTTTGATATTTTAGAAGAAATAATTGATGTTAAAGAGCACACCACGCGCGCGTAGTCGCAGCCTGTACGGTTTGGCATGTGTGATCATCATTGGGTGCGGCCTGGCCTCGCGGCGCTACGCGGCAGTGCTGCCGCCGCTCATCTCAGCCTACGCGGGCGACACGCTGTGGGCGCTGATGGTCTTTGCAGGACTTGGAATGATCTTCACAACGGCGTCGCCGCGCGGGATTGCCCTGGGCGCACTGAGCATCGCGTACGTGGATGAGCTGAGTCAGCTTTACCATGCACCCTGGATCGATGCGCTCCGGCACACGCGCCTCAGCGGGCTCATACTGGGGTTCTCGTTCGTGTGGAGCGACCTGGCATGCTACGCAGTGGGCGTCTTCATTGGCGTTGCCGCTGAACTTTGTGTTATGGCTTTACGCAGGCCCAGCGGTGTTCAATAACATGCGTATGCCAGCGCGCTTACGTTTCAGTAACGTCGGCCTGTTGCGGAGATGCTGAAGCGGCACGCGCGCGCGTGCGCTCCGCTGCATCCAGCGCGGCCCGCGACGGGAAATATTCAATCACGAGCATGCCCTCGATTGCGGATGGAATGATACTGAGCAACCCGCTGCCGTCGCACTGAATGGTGATATAAGGAGCGTCGCGGCTGATAATTTCGCCGGTGCAGACAACATGCGGCCCCGCAAGCGCTGTTGCGTCAGGGAGTGCGGTGTTGGGGACGCGGGTAACGCGTACGAAGTCCATGCGGCTCCTTTCGTGCGCGGCTCGGTGCAACCTGCCAGCGTAGCCGAACACGAGCAACCAGGCGACAACGGCAAGCACCATGCCATGGCCAGGCAAGAACAGGTGCTTGATTGTACTGCAATGGGTTCATGGGATATCGTTACGTGCGGCGGCGCAGATTTCGACTCCATGGTAGCATAGTATAGCGCGCTGTTGCCGTTGCGACAAGCCAAAAAAAAGCCTGCCAGCGCCATGGCGTGCAATCCATTCACTGCTGTGATGCGTATCATGCATGCAATGTATTGCCGCTTTACCATGCTTCGCTCCTGGCATTGCCATGCACCTATTTCTAACGAAATGTTAGCGCGTTCGCACAAGTGTGCGTGGTATCATGCCATTGTGGATGCGAGGAAGGGCATCGCAAGCGTGCGAACAGCATCATTTTTGTGGCCACGAAGTTGCAAGTCTATGCTATACTGAATCTAGAGGTTACAAAAGGTTGTCGCACCCGACTGGGGGTTTTACACAGATGAGACTAGAGCGTTTTACAGAAAAGGCACAAGAGGCTTTCCAGGAGGCCCAGGAGATCATGCAAGAGCAACACCACACCCAACTGGATGTGGAGCATATCTTTTTGGCCATGCTGCGTCAGTCGGATGGGCTGACGGGCCGCGCGCTTGAGCGTGTTGGCGTAGACGCGGAAGCTGTCTCGCAGCGCGTGGAGCGTGAACTGGAAAAGTCGCCCAAGGTGTACGGCCAGTATGGCTATGCCAATCAGGTGTACATCACGCCGCGTACCCAGCGGCTGGTGAAGCGTGCCGAGGATGAGGCTAACCGTCTTTCTGATCAATATGTCGGGACTGAGCACCTGCTGATCGCCATCAGTGGCGAGCGCGAGGGGGCATCGGCCCGTATTCTTTCCAGCTTTGGCGTCGACCAGGAGCGGATTTATCAGGCACTTATGGATATTCGTGGAAATCAACGCGCCGATGACCCCGGCGCAGAAAGCCGCTATGAGATCCTTGAAAAATACAGCACGGATCTCACCGAACTCGCGCGGCAGGGCAGTCTTGATCCGGTGATCGGGCGCGATTCCGAAATCACACGCGTGATGCGGATTCTGTGCCGCCGTACCAAGAATAACCCGGTGCTCGTCGGCGAGACGGGCGTTGGCAAAACGGCGATTGCCGAGGGCATGGCGCAGAAGATCGCGAACGGCGAAGTGCCGGACTTGCTGAAGGATCGCAAGCTGCTGTCGCTGGACCTGTCCGGCATGGTGGCTGGCTCGAAGTTCCGTGGCGAGTTTGAGGAGCGACTCAAGGCCGTCATGGACGAGGTTCGCTCGGCCCATGGCAAGATCATTCTGTTCATTGACGAGTTGCACACAGTGGTCGGCGCGGGCGCGGCAGCAGGCGCAATCGATGCGTCCAACATGCTCAAGCCTGCGCTGGCGCGTGGTGACGTGCAGGTGATCGGCGCGACGACGCTGGACGAATACCGCAAGCATATCGAGAAGGACGCGGCCCTGGAGCGGCGCTTCAGTCCGGTGTTTGTGGAAGAGCCGGATGTCGAAACAACGGTCGAGATGCTGCGCGGCCTGCGGCGGCGCTACGAGGAGCATCACGCGCTGACGATTTCCGACCAGGCGATCGAGGCGGCGGCGCGCCTGTCGAGCCGCTATATCACCGACCGCTTCCTGCCCGACAAGGCGATTGACCTGATCGACGAGGCCTCGGCCAAGCTGCGGATGGACATTTACTCGATGCCGTCGACCCTGCGCGAGCAGCAGCAGGAGCTTGAGACGCTGCGGCGCGAGGAGGAAGACGCCGGAGCGCGGCGCGATTACGAGCGCGCGGCGACCTTGCGGGCGCGTTACCTCGCCATCGAACAGTCTTATGAGAAAGAGCGTGACGCCTGGTTCAAGACCGCTAATATTGACGAGGTGGTGGACGAAGAGGATGTTGCGGCGATTGTCGCGAACTGGACGGGCGTGCCGGTGCAACGCATGCTCGAAACTGAGCGCGAAAAACTGGTAGACATGGAGGCGCGGCTCCATGATCGTGTGATCGGGCAGCATGACGCGATTGTCGCGCTGGCGGATGCGATTCGCCGGGCGCGCAGCGGCCTCAAGGATCCCAGCCGCCCGATTGGTTCATTCATCTTTGTTGGACCAACCGGCGTCGGTAAGACCGAGCTGGCGAAGGCGCTGGCCGAGTTCATGTTCGACAGCGAAGATGCGATGACCCGCGTGGACATGAGCGAATTCCAGGAGCGTCACACTGTGTCGCGGCTGATCGGCGCGCCTCCGGGCTACGTCGGCTACGACGACGCCGGCCACCTGACCGAGAGCGTGCGGCGGCGGCCATATCAGGTGATTCTGTTCGATGAGATCGAGAAGGCCCACCCGGATGTGTTCAACACGCTGTTGCAGTTGCTTGACGACGGGCGCTTGACGGACGGGCAGGGCCACACGGTCGACTTCCGCAACACGGTGATCATCATGACATCGAACGTTGGCACGGAGCACGTTCGGCAGCAGCGGATCGGCCTGGTGCGGAACCACGATCAGCATGCCGAAGAGCAGGCGCGCGAGCGCGTGCAGGAAGCGATGCGCGAGGCATTCCGGCCCGAGTTCCTGAACCGGATTGATGAAATCATCGTGTTCAACCCGCTCACCGAGAACGAGTTGACCAAGATCGTCGATCTGCTGGTCAACGAGGTGACGGAGCGCGTGCGCGAGCAGGGCATGGTGCTTGAACTGACGCCACAGGTCAAGGAACTGCTGGTGCGTGAAGGCTACCATCCATCGTATGGCGCGCGGCCACTCCGCCGCACCGTGCAGCGCCTGATCGAGACGCCGCTTTCGCGGGCGCTGCTGACTGGCGAGTACAAGCCCGGCGATGCAATTATCGCCGATGTGGCGGATGGTAAGATCACGTTCGCGAAGCGCGAGACGCTGCGCTTGAATGAGAAGAAGCCAGCCGCGCCACTTGGGTCGTAGGCCATAAAAAGCAAGAAGGGCGAGCATTGCGCTCGCCCTTTTTTGTTACCCTGTGTTTTTACAATCAGGCTTGCTGGTCGATCTGCTGAAGCAGCATGCGAATCGCCGCATCAAGCTGCGGGTCTTCGCCGCGTGCAGACGCGCCCAGCGGCAGCGCCACGTCGATGTCGGGCGGGCGGCCCTGGCCTTCAAGATCTTCGCCCTCCAGCGTCGCCACCTTGTAGCGCGGCAGCCGGAACGTCGCGCCGTCGAGCAGCCGCCAGTCGATCGTGCTGATGACCGCGCCGCCGGTCGGGCGACCAACCACCGTGCCCAGCCCCAGCCGCCGATAACCCTCCACAAAGCCTTCGGTATTAGAAAGCGAGCGCTCGTTGATCACCAGCACTGTGGGCTTGCTGAGCACGCGGTTGCCATGAAAATACCCGGCATCCACCGATGGTTGGTCGCGGTAGCCACTTCGCAACACGCTGCGCCGTGAAAGCACGTCCAAAATGAAGGTGGCAATATGTCCGCCGCCGTTGAAGCGTACGTCGATGACCACGCCCTCTTTGCTGTATGTTTCGGCATCAAGATCGGCTAAAAAGTGTTGGTAGGCTTCATAGCTCATGGCGTTGATGTGGACGTAGCCCAGCCGCCCGCCGCTGACGCGATGAACGTATTCCTCGTTCGCAAGGGTCCATGCCTGATAGCAGAGATGTTCGTACTGGTAGGCGTCGACCGGACGCACTGCCACTTCGCGGATGCTGCCACTGCCATCGGGCTGCTGGCTGAGCCGCAAAACCACCCGCCGCCCGGCCATGCGCTGGAGTAACTCATCAAGATTAGTGCCTGAGTCGAGCGGCACATTGTTGACTGCAAGCAGATAGTCGCCGATCACAATCTGTTCACCCGCCAGCGCCGCCGGGCTGTCGGGCAGAATGCCTGCAACCCGGAAGCGCCCGCTGCTCGCCTGCTCCTTAGAGTCGAACAGCAACCCGATATAGCCATCTTGCAGCATGCTGCCGCCGCCGCCCACGCCCAGGTGCGATGCTCGCAGCTCGCCGACCATCAGGTTAAGCAGCGTGTACAGGTCGCCGGGTGTCTGCGCGCCTGCAACTAACGGCGCAAACTGCTCGCGCGCCGCGCTCCAATCCAGCCCGCGGAAGGTTGGATCATAAAAATGATCGCGCAGCAACCGCCAGCTTTCTTCAAATATCTGAATCTTTTCCTTATTGAAGTTGACCGTGACCTCGCCCATGAGCGGTACGTTGTTCTGCTCGCCCTTCAGGAATTTGCGCTGCACAATCTGGCCGCCGTCGAGCACATAAAAGCTCTTGCCGTCGGGCGCAAACTGCGCGGCATCTTTGAAGCCGGGATTGGTCGTCAGTTGGCGCGGCGCCTGGTCGCGGCGCGGCTCGTCGAGCGGCATGGTCCACAGGTTGAGTTTGCCCGCCACTGTGGCGCTGAAAATCAAATCGCGGCTGTCGGAGCTGATGCACTGCACCCGCGCATTCATCTGCGTCGGCGTGAGAAAGCGCATGCGCCGCGCAATGCCGTCAAACATAATCTCAAGCAATTCTGGTGTCCTGGATTTTACAGGATTGTCGGCTGGCGTCGCTGACGCATCATTTCCCTCATTCGTCGTTTGTCCTTCGTCCTTCTTCTTTTCCTCGAACAGCTTTTCGAACTCTTCTTCCCGAAACGTAGGAGCCTGGGGGCGCAAATCGACCCGCACAATCTGCGATTCGGCGCGATACTGGCTGGTGGTGAACAGAATGAACTCGCCACTCGGCGCCCACTGCGGGTTCCATGCGCGCAGATTGCTCAAAAAGGTAATCTGGCGGTTCTGCTCCTCGCCGACGCGCTGCACATACAGGTTGCTGAATAAGCGCTCGTCCTGAGCCACGTACACGAGCCATTGGCTATCCGGCGACCATGCAAGGCCGGTACCCGACGTAAATCGGGCTTTGATAAACGGACGATCTTCGCCAGTTGCGACCTGAAGCAGCCGAATCTCCTCGTCACCGCGCACAAACGCGATCCACTTCCCATCGGGCGAAAAGCGTGGCCCGGATGTCGGGCGCTCGTCGTTGGTGAGGCGCTGCTCCACGCGGGCCGCCACATCGTACAGATACACTTCGCCGTCGCCATGACGGTCGGAAACATACACCAACTTACGGCTGTCCGGCGACCAGCGCACGTCGCTTTCGCGCGCGTCGGTGTTCGTCACGCGGAAGGCCGGCCCCTGGCGGCGCTCCCGGTCGGTTTCCTTGTCGGCAAAATCGACGAAAATCTCACCGCGCGCCACAAACGCGATCTTCTTTCCATCTGGCGACAGCACAAATTCACTAAAATCGCGCGCGTAGCGTTGCACGCGCACCGGCGTCATTTTGGTGTCTGGATGGGTCTGCACATGGATCTGCTCGATGGTGCCGCTCATGAGATCGAGCTTCCAGATGCGGAAATTGCGTTCAAATACAATCGTGCGCCCGTCACCACTGATGGTGGGCCAGAGCACCCGCCCTTCCATGAAATGCGTTATCCGGCGCGCCGGGCCGCCGTCGAGCGGCTGCTGCCAGATATTTTCCGCGCCGTCTCGGTCGGATACAAAGAAAAGCGCTGGGCCATCTGCGGCCCAGAGCGGCCAGCGGTTCAGGCCAGTGTAATCGCTGATCTTGCGGTAGTCGGTGGCATCCACGGCGTTGCTCACCGTCCACACCTCCGCGCCGCCATACGGATTCGGGCCGCGCCGCCACCATGGATCGCGGCTTACGTTGAAAGCTAACTGGCTGCCATCGGGCGACACGCTGAGATGTATCAGCCGCTCATATGGCTGCGCCAGCCATGGCACGGGCGTGCCGCCGTTCGCCGCCACGCGGTAAATCGCCGTACCCTGAAGGTCGCGCAGCGAGCTAAAGAAGAGATACTGCCCGTCGGCTGACCATGCTTCGGCTGTGCTTGCTTGCTCATGGTAAGTTACGCGGCGCACATCGCCATTGGTGAACGAAAGCACGTACAGATCGCCCGCTCCAGTCCGAGTAGATGTAAACGCGAGTTGCGTTCCATCAGGCGACCAGCGCGGCGCATGGTGCGAACTGGGATGCGCCGTCAGCCGCTCGGCGCGCCCGCCCGCGACCGGCACAAGCCAGATATCTGCCGCATAAACAAACGCGATCTGTTCGCCAGATGGTGAAATGACGGGTGTGCGAAAATATGGGAGAGCGGTTGGCTGAGTCCTTGTCATGGATTAACGCTGTTTTAGCTAGTAGGTGGCCTCAGCATTATAGCAAAGCGTGGCATGTGAAGCAATAGTTCAATAGTCCATACTGAGCGGCGCGCTTCATCCATGTACGTTTTCGGATAGACCGAATTGTGTTACCATGGCAGCACAGTCGTTTAAGAACAATAAGCCCATCTGCTGAATGTGGTAGTTGTTGGCTCTTTTTCTGATAAGGGTTTCTATGAATGCACCGCACAAAGTGGGCGTACTGACATTTCACCGCTGTATTAATTATGGGAGCTACTGGCAGGCGCGTTGTTTAGTGGAGGCACTGCGCGCCCGCGGCCATGATGCCGTGATTCTTGATCATCACTCGCGCAGAGTGAATATTGCCGAATGGAAGTGCGCTTTTCGCCCGGTTCTGCCAACTCCTGTCCCGCAATCCGATTATCCGCTGTATCGTCAGAAAATCCAGAAATTCTTTACGAGTTTTTGTTCCCTGCCGCTTTCGAGGCCGTTTGCTCTCGAAAACCCATCGGACATGGAACCCTGTGATCTGGTGGTGGTTGGCAGCGACGAAGTATGGAATTTACGCCATCCCTGGTATGGAACATGCGCGTTGTTCTTCGGCAGCGGCGTCCGAGCGCCGCGCCTAGTTTCGTACGCAGCCAGTTTTGGAAATTACCATGCCGAATGGGGGCTGGATCCAGTCTGGGCGGATCAGTTGTGCCGTTTTGATGCGATCTCGGTGCGTGATGATAACTCGCGCGCCATTATCAACACCGCGCTCGGTTTCGATCCGGCGTTGGTGCTCGATCCATGCCTGCAATTCGTGCCGCAGCCAGCAGGCGACTGGCACGCTCCGTCGCGGCCGTTTGTCGCCGTGTACGGGCATAATTTTTCGGATTCGTTCATTCGGGAAGTGCAGCGCTGGGCCAAAACGCGCGGCTATCTGCTTGTGAGCATCGGCTACCGCAACGACTGGGCCGACCAGCAGTGGATTACGGCTGGCCCCGACGAGTTCGCGCATGCGATGAAACATGCGGAAGCGGTAGCAACCAATTTTTTTCATGGCTGCGTGTTTGCATTGCGGAACGCCAGGCCGTTTGTTTGCGAAACGTCCTTTTACCGCTCCAACAAAATTCGCTGCCTCATGGCGATGATTGGCGGCGAGCAGCACATCGCATCGGAGAACACGCCTGCCGCGGTGTACGATACCTGCCTGGGCGAACCGTTAGCTGCGGAGCTGCTGCGTACCATTGAGCATTTTCGCAAAACATCGGAAGCATTCCTTGCTCAAGCGCTGGCCTGAAATATGACAAACTCCAACAAGTGTGTGTTTAGCCCGCGCGATATCGTGCGCTCAGGTTTGTGCATCGGCTGCGGTAGTTGTGTGGCTCAGGCGGGGGCGGCAGGCGCGCAGATGATCATGGATCGGTACGGACAATACAAGCCGACTGGGCCGGTGGAGTGGTTGCATCTGCGCTCCTCGTCGTTCTCACAAACGTGTCCATTTTCGCCCGCCGCCGCGAACGAAGACGAGCTGGCGACGGTGCTTTTTCCCAATGCCGAACACCGCGATCCGATGGTAGGACGGTTTCAGGCCGCCTACGTGGGCTATGTGGCGGAAGATCAGTTTCGCGGCCAGGGAAGCTCGGGCGGCATGGTTAGTTGGGTGCTGGCCGAATTGCTGCGTAAGGGCATGGTCGATCATGTGGCACACGTTACCGCCAGCGCCGACCCGCAGCAGGAAGGGCGCTTCTTTCGCTATCACCTTTCGCACACCGAGCAGGAGATTCGCGCTGGCGCGAAATCGCGCTATTACCCCGTGGAACTCTCGGACGTGCTCAAAATTATCCGGGCCGTGCCGGGCCGCTATGCGGTTGTCGGCGTGCCGTGTTTCATCAAGGCCATCCAGTTGCTGCGCCGCGACGATCCGGTGCTTCGTGAGCGGATTGCGTTTACGCTGGGCCTGTTTTGCGGCCACATGAAGAGCGCGCGCTTCGTCGAAAGCTTCGCATGGCAGATGGATGTTCCGGTAGCAGAAATCCAGAGCGTGGAGTTTCGCCTCAAGGATCCAAGCCGCCCGGCCAGCACCTACACCGCTCAGTTGACGTTGCGCGATGGGCGGGTTGTGAAGAAGGATTGGTGGAATCTGGCCGACGGCGACTGGGGTTCGGGCTTCTTTCAGCATGCGGCATGCAACTTTTGCGATGATGTGGTGGCCGAAACGGCAGATATTTCTTTCGGCGACGCCTGGGTGGAGCCGTATTCGTCCGATGGCAACGGCACAAATGTCGTCGTGGTGCGCTCGCCTGTGCTCGGGCAACTGGTGGCAGCCGGAATTGATGAGCGGCGGCTGACGTTAACGCCGGTGGACAGCGCCTTTGTCGAGCAAACGCAGGCCGCTGGTTTCCGGCAGCGCCGGGAAGGGCTGGCTTACCGCCTGTCATGGCGACGCTTCGGCGTGAGTCGTTTGAAGGTGCAGCCGCGCAAGCGGGTCTCGCCAGATGCCAAAACGCTTTCGTTTCGGCGCAAGCTGATCTACCGCATGCGCGCGCTGATCACGGCCTGGAGCCATCGCGTGTTCTGGCTGGCGCGCGTCCTTCATCGGCCAAAGCTGTACATCCGCGCGGCGGCGGCGGCGGTGGCGGTGTATCATGGGCTGGCTTACTCGCGCGGCAAAATCGGCGCGCTGGTCGATACGGTTGGTTTGCGATGAGTTAGCGCTCGTGAACGAACTGGCGCAGGCGCTCGGCGTGGGTTGGCCCGGCAATAATGAACGTTTCGGTGCGGCGCTTCCCTTCGAGCAGCGGCGCAATGTCGAGCGGTTGCCCATCCAGAGTAATCGCGACGCCGCCCGCCGCGCTGAGCAGCGGCATGACCGCCGCAATGTCC
>DASTWM010000472.1:0-15918 GCA_035765855.1 Roseiflexaceae bacterium | reverse complement strand
ACAGTCACATTGATTGTGCATTCCCTGGTTTCGTTGAGTTCCTGGCTGGTAAACTGTACAACCACCGGATGCGGGCCAACTGCCGCGCCGTCGATCTGCAATGTTGCCGTGTAGGTGCCGCCTGGGCCTGGCGCGGGCGTCTGGTTGACAAGCGAAATGCCCGCCACTGCGCCACTCGTAATCTGCGCCTGCGTCACGGTGCCATTCGGATCGAACGCACTGAGCGGAACTGTTGCCGTCTTGCCCTGGAACGCCGTCACCGAGGATGGGCATGAAGCGACGGGCAGCGCCGTGTTAAACCCGGCAGTGATCGACAGATTATCAATTGCCAGCCCATCATCCGCGCCAGGGGAAACATTATCCTTTTCCCATATCAGCATGAGTTCCTGATTTGGATACAGATCAGGATGCAGCTCGATGGTTGATGAGATAGCCCGGCTGTTCGCGGGATCCTTCCCGTTGATCGGTCCGAGCGCGCTGTTCCGCAGGCTGGTGAAATCAAGCGCCGGATAATTCGTAAACCCTAATGATGTCTGGATGTCGGAAGCACCAAGCGAAACGCCGGTCGCTCCCTTCTTGTACTTGAACTGCAAGCGCTCAGTTGTGGTGATAGTGTTTCCGTCGAGCCACTGCTCGCCGGTGTAGGCAATCGTCAGCCGCTTGATCCGCGAGCCCGACGTATTACGCAGCACCACACCCATGCGCTTCGGCGTATTGGTAAAGTTGCCAATCAGGCCAAGCGCGCGATCCGAGCTGCCTGTCGCGCCGAAGCTGTAAAGCCCACCAGCGGGGCTTGCGGGCGCACTGTCGTAGTTATATGCAGCAACCGACGTAACCGGTGTGCTTCCCGCCGCCGCATACCATCCCTTCAGCGTCACGTCATTCTGCCATGCCGTGCTTCCTGAGCTTATCAAACTGTCAAACGTTTGATTGTACGTTTGTACCGATGGCGTGGGAACAGATGCCTGCACTGTGCCAGACGCCAATAAGCTCACCAACAGTGCCAGAATGAGCGAACATGCAATGCCACCCCTTGCCCATGACTGGCGGACAGCGCCATTGATGAGAGCCATAAAACCTCCTTGTTGCAGTGAAAAAGAAGCATGTGCATGATATATAAAGCGTAGGACGCTCCATCGTAGATACGCAAAGGCGGGAAGATGACGTTATCGTCATCTTCCCGCCTTTGCATGAAACGTACCTCAGCGCTGCACCAGCCGCCGAGCAGCAGCCAGACTGACTGCCACCACTGCGCCGAGCCAGACCAGACCGGCATCGACCGTAACAAACGCCCAGCTTATTTCAAGTTCGCCCGCCAGGAAACTCGCGAGCGCGCCGACCAGGGCGCACAGCACGACGAACACCGCAATGCGCAGCGCCGTCGAGCGAATGCGCAACACCAACAGGCCGATAATGGCACCAGCAGCAAACGGAAAAATTTCCTCCATGGTCTTCCTCCTTGTACATGCATAAACATGGCGCACTACGCGCCAGATGTCGTCGTTCGCGGCAGAATAGCGTTGATATGTGCTTCGGAAATGGTTCGGTTCAACTGCGCCAGATCGGTGTCGAGCAACTGTTGAAACTTCTGGATCTGCGCGTTGATGTTGCCAGCCAGATCGTCAAAAGCCTCATGCGCAGCATCGGTTGGCTTGTATTCGCCCAATTCCAGCAGTGGCGAAAGTTCAGCGATCTGATCCAGCAGTCGCGCGCCATTGTTGCCGGTGTCGCCCCAGCCGGGGCGCATGTCCGGCACCAGCAACGTTTTCTCGACCTCCAGCACTTTGTCACGCAGCGCCGCCGCCGCATCGGCTACCTGCTTGCCGTTTGACAGCTCACCCGCGCGCCTGGCCCAGCCGTCAAGCTGCTGCCGCAGGTCGCGCATGCTGTTGATCGTCCTGACTGTTTCGCTAATCTTGTCGTACACGCGTTTGCGAAGTTCAAACGTTGCCTGCAAATCCTCGTTACTCGTCGCAATGGCAGGCTCCTTGATCACCTCGAACGATTGATCGAAGCTCTGGTCGCCGACCGTGAGCGTCACCTGGTAGGTGCCCGGTGCCACAATCGGGCCTTCGAACTCCACCTCGGACGCCGGATCCTTGCCCTCGATCTTTGGCGCAGGCGCGTAGCGCAGATCCCACACAAAGCGGTTCCATCCCGCTTTCGCCGGCACCTTGGGGCTCTTGTCCTCGCCCGCCGGGACGGTAGCCGTCGCCACTGCTATTTCGCCGGTGCCTTCCGTTGGCGGAGTCTCGGTTACGCTCAAATCGCCAACCTGCGGCGCGTCCGCGGCAGGCTCATCGGATTTCTTGCTGGAAAAGCTGCGAATGACGTTGCCCTGCCCATCCTTGAAGCTCAAGGTAACCGGTTCCCTGGGCGCTTCCTTGAGATGGTAGGCGATCATGGCACCCCGCGGCGGATTCTGACCAATATCGAGGAACTTCCTGACCGGCTCGCCCTCGGGTGTTTTTGTATACTCAAACGCGCCGCCGGTGTGACCAAAATAGTTCTTACCGGCAACGTTGCCTGTCCAGTCGATCACGCCCAGCGGGCGAATGGCAGGCTGCGGCTTGAACAGGTACGCCGCTCCAGACGTTGCCTGGTCGGACATCTGATGCACCACGGAAAGATTATCCAAAATCCAGATCGACCGGCCATGCGTGCCGACGATCAGATCGTTGCCACGCACCAGAATCTCATGCATGGGCGCGATCGGCAGGTTCCCCTGGAATGGCTGCCATGACGCGCCATCGTCAAACGAAACGTACAGCCGCGTCTCCGTACCGGCATACAGCAAGCCCTGCCGTGCTGGATCGGCGCGAATCACGCGCGTGAAGTCGTTCGCATCAATGCCGTCGTTGATGCGCTGCCATGTCTGACCGTAGTCAGTCGTCTTAAATACATACGGCTGGTAGTCGTCGAGCTTATAGCGCGTCCCGGCAACGTAGGCCGTCGCTTTGTCAAACGGCGACAACTCGATGCAGCTGATCAGCATCCATTCCGGCCAATCTGACGGCGTAATATTGACCCAGTTCGCGCCAGCGTCGAATGAAATATGCAGCAATCCATCATCCGAACCGGCCCACAGCACACCCTTTTCGTGCGGCGACTCAACCAGCGAAAAGACGGTGGCATAGATCTCTGCGCCCACGGCGTCGCGGTTCACCGGGCCACCGCTCGGCTTCAGCGTTTCCGGGTCGGCGCGGGTCAGATCAGGGCTGATTGGCTCCCATGTCTGGCCCTCATTGGTGGTCTTGAACACCAGATTGCCGCCAATGTAAATGGTGTTCGGGTCGTGCGGCGAAATGATGATCGGATACGTCCATGCAAAGCGGTACCTGTGCGACTCCGCGCCGTAGCCGCGCATGGATTCTGGCCATGTGGTGATTAAGCGCAATTGCTTCGTGCTGTGGTCGTAGCGCTGGAGCGCATTGCCGCCGCCCGGCGACGAGCCGATCGCGCCGACGTACACAATATTCGGGTTATCTGGCCGCACGGCGATGTAGCCGCTCTCGCCGGTTCCGGCGATGAAACAATCGCTCCATGAAATTGCCATGTCATGCGTGCGGCTCGGCACGGCAATGCTGGTATTATCCTGCTGCGTGCCGTACACGTAGTATGGTTCGCGGCTGTCGGTCGCCAGGTGGTAGAACTGCGCCGTCGGCTGATTGTACACCGTCGACCACGACACGCCGCCATTCAGCGATACATGCGCGCCGCCATCATTGCCTTGAATCATCCGCTTGTTGTTGCGCGGATCGATCCACAGGTCGTGGTTGTCGCCATGCAGCGTGGCAATTTCAAAGAAATTGCGCCCGCCGTCGGTCGACTTCCAGAAGCTCAGATTGTTCACATAGATCGTGTCGGCATCCTGCGGATCAGCCGTGAGGTGAATGTAATACCACGCGCGCGAAACCAGATTCTGGTTGTCGCTGACCTTTTCCCAGGTCATGCCCGTATCGTCGGAGCGGTACAACCCGCCCTCGGTCTTGTGCTCGATCAGCGCCCACACGCGCCCGCTTTGCGCAGGCGACGCCGCCACGGCGATCTTGCCCTTGGTCCCCTTCGGCAGGCCGGGCCGGTCGGTGATGTTCGTCCATGTTTCGCCGCCGTCCATAGACTGCCAGATACCGCAGTCGGGGCCGCCGCTGGAGATTTGCCAGAAGTTGCGGTACGCTTCCCAGATCGCGGCATAGATGATGCGCGGATTCGCGGCATCAAGGCTGATATCGACCGCGCCCGCCTTGTCGCTCACGTACAGCACCTTGCGCCATGTCGCGCCGCCATCGGTAGATTTGTAGACGCCGCGCTCCTCGTTTCTGCCAAAGGCATGGCCAAGCGCCGCGACGTAGACAATATCAGGATTGTCTGGATGAACGCGAATCTTGCCAATGTGGCGCGTGTCTTCAAGCCCGATATGCGCCCATGTGCGGCCAGCATCGGTGGATTTGTACATCCCGTCGCCATGCGAGACATCGAGACGAATCGTCGTCTCGCCTGTGCCGGCATAGATCACACTCGAATCAGACGGCGCAACCGCCAGCGCGCCGATCGATGACGTGCGGAAGAAAGGATCTGACACACATTCCCAATACGTTCCCGCGTCATGGGTTTTCCACACACCGCCCGCCGCCGCGCCAAAGTAAAACACGTTCGGATCATCATACGACGCAGTTACAGTCACCACGCGCCCGCCGCGGAACGGGCCAATGCAGCGCCACTCCAACAAGCCGTCAAATTGATCGCCACTCGCCATCGGAACCTCCCTTGATCAGCACACGTCTGCCGCGCCGCGCTATGGTACTACCGGATGCCAAGTGGCGCAACTCTGGATCGTCATGTTCTCTTCATGATCGAAGCTTGCCGGTGCAGGTGAGCCATGGTAGCATGGCGAAAGGTTCCGCAACATAGTTTTTCTTAAACAAAACCAATGACTCGACCAGCAAATGGTGGCCGCATTGAGATAGTCTGCGGCTGCATGTTCAGTGGCAAAACCGAAGAATTAATCCGCCGCCTGCACCACGTGCAGATTGCCCGCCAGCGCCTGCAAGCATTTACGCCGCGCCGCGACACCCGCTACGCGCTCGGCAATCTTGTAAGCCATAACGGCGTGCGTATTGAAGCGCACATCATCGACTCCATTCACGATGTGCTCGTCCATGTGCAGGACGATATCAATGTCGTCGCGCTCGACGAACTGCACTTTTTGGACGACGATCCCGATGATATTTGCGCCGTTTGCCAGGAGTTGGCGGATCGTGGCATGCGCGTGATTGTGGCCGGTCTCGATCAGGATTTTCGCGCGCAGCCGTTCCCGGCCATGTCGCGGCTCATGGCCGTGGCCGAACAGGTCGATAAGCTATACGCGATTTGCGTGCGCTGCGGAGCTTACGCCACCCGCTCGCAGCGCTTAATCGACAATCTGCCCGCGCCGTTCGACGCGCCGACGATTGTCGTTGGTGGGTTGGAATTGTACGAGGCGCGCTGCCGATCATGTTACGAGCCGGGCACCAGCCTCGCCACAGGCGCGTAAAGGGAGGCAGGCATGCTCGCTGAAGATTTTATTGCCGCTAAAAAACCCAACTGGGAACGCCTCACCGAACTGCTCGCCAAATCACGGCGCGGCGGTCTCAGCACGTTATCCGCCGACGAGATCAATGAGCTTGGCCGCCTGTATCGCAATGCTACCTCGGACTTCGCCGTCGCGCGGCGCGACTTTGGCAATCACCGCGTTGTAGATTACCTGAACGGGTTGGTGGCCCAGGCGCATGCCGCCGTGTATCAGAGCCGCTCCACACGCGGGCGCGGCCTGCTGATGTTCTTCACGCACACGTTTCCGCGCACCTTCCGAGCAACATGGGGCTATACGCTGGCGTCTTTTCTGATGTTTTTCATTCCGGCGCTGATCAGCTTCACGCTCACGTATCGTGATCCGAACATGGCCCCACAGCTTGTGCCAGGGATTGAAGATCGGCTTCAGGACATCCGCGACAAACACGAATGGTGGAAAGACATCAACGATGACGGGCGCGCCGTTTCATCGGCCATGATTGCGACGAACAATATTCGGGTTTCCATTATTGCCTTTGCCGGTGGCATGTTGCTCGGCACGCTGACGCTGTACATTCTGGCGCAGAACGGGCTGCTGCTCGGCACCGTCGCTGGCGCGGCGCAGGCGCTCGGCTTCGCGGGGAATCTGTGGGGCTTCGTGGCTGGTCACGGCATGATCGAACTAAGCGTGATCTTTATCGCGGGCGGCGCGGGCCTCCAACTCGGCTGGTCGGTTATTCGGCCCGGCCTGCTGACCCGCCATGCAGCCCTGAAGCTGGCCGCACAACGCGCGGCTTACCTGCTGCTCGGCTGTATTCCGCTGCTGCTTATCGCTGGCACGATTGAAGGCTTTGTTTCGCCCTCAAATCTGCCGCTGGCCGTGAAAATTGCTGTTTCGCTTATTTCGGGCGTGCTGCTGTACGGCTATCTCATCCTGGCTGGCCGCGATCGCAGGCTTCCGCGCGCCGCATTAGTTGCCATGCCAGCAGAAGCGCACTGATGTTATTTCGGCACCAACCGTACTGACTCGATCAGTATTTCGCCGCCGTCGCCCACGCCAACCGGGTCGATGCGCAGGCGCGTGATCGTGCCGTGCCAGCCCGGCGCGCTGCTCAAATCAATGCGATAGGTGTTCAGGTCGGACGTTGGCCTGAGCGTCCAACGAATTGAGCGCTGTTCAACGATCTGCCCGTCAGGCCCAGCGTAGAAGAGTTGGGCGTCGCGCGCTCTGGTGCCGTTCGCCATGCGTATCTCGATAGTGCCGTACCGTTCCGCCTGCAAATCGAGCAACGGGCTGGTCAGCGACGGGTCTACTTCCGGGCGAAAGCGCCAGCCATTTGCAAATTGACTGTCGGCAATATTGCCCGCCTGCCAGCCTTCCGCCGCCGCTGCGAAGTGCCAGCCGCCGTCGGTCGCCTGCTCCTGGCCGCGTGGCAACCGCCAGTACGCCGGCGCGGCGGGTGGCATCGCGAATGGCAACAGTTCAGGACGGTACGGCGCGAAGCAGGCGTCAATCTCGCCCTGCTGAAGATGGTGGCGTTGCATGAGATCAGCAGCCGGGCGCAGGACTTCTTCGGCAATGATCGCTGTTGCCCCGGCATGCCGGGCCGCCTCGATGCGCTGCTGCACCGCGCTGCATGCCCGATCCCAATTGTCGCCGTTATCGAACAGCGCCTGATTCAGCGACAGGAAATTATCATGCTGTTCGTAATACGGCAGGTACAATTCGAGCAAGCCATCTGGAATGAGCAGCAGATCGGCGGGGGTGCTGTGCGCTGCAAGCCCGCGCGCAATCATCCGCTGCAAATCAGTCGCCGCATTGCCCCGCTGCCGAATTGAATCGTAGTTCCACCCAAACGCCGTAATTGCCACTGCCAGCGCGATCCATACGCCCGCGCCCCAGTGTCGTTCAGCACGCAGCGCCAGCACGATCAGCAACAGCGCAGGTGACAGGCTCGCGATCCAGAACTCAATATTGTCTGGCTCCCACCATAAGAAAAACGCGCCATAGGCCAGCAGCCATGTCACAGCTAACGTTGTGATCATGGGCTGACCGCGGACAGCGCGCCGCCCATGCAGCACCAGCAATCCGACCAACAACAGCCACAGCAGCGCGCCACCCGGCTGTGCCAGCGTCTCCGCCACGCCGCTCCCGAGATCCACCCATTTCTTCGCCGTAATCGGGCCGCCCCACCAGCCGGTACGGGCGTATTCTGTCAGCCATGCGGCGTACGCATCAATCGAGCGGAAGCCACTGACGACCACGCCCACAAAGAAGTACGGCAGCGCCACCGACAGCAGCAACACAACAGCATACAGCAGCCAGCGTCTGAGCCATGGACGATAAATGTTCGCCACAGCATGCATTTGCGTCGTTCGCAGATCATGCATGGCACATACCAGAATGGGCGCGCAGAGCAGCACATTCGTCTGATGAAATAAAACTGCGCCGCCCTGCGCTAAACCCAGAAACGCGGTTAACCTCGGCGATGGCTGTTGAAGGATGCGCAGCATGAGCGCGAGGCACACGAGCAGAAACAGCGCCGCAACCGTATAAACTTCAATCTCGACCGCATAATACCAATACGCATAGGCGCAACCTAACAGCGCCGCCGCAACAAGCGCAAGATCCGTACGCTGGTTCAGCCACCGCACCAGCGCAAAAAAGAAGCTGACTCCAAGCGCGCCAGCAAAGGAATTCACCGCTTGCATGGGCAACGCCGCGCCGCCATAATAGCCAAGCGCAGTGCTGGCAGCCAGCGCCAATTCGCCAAGCGGGCCGTACGCCAGATGATGAGGATGGAATACTTCGGTCCAGGGCTTGCGCTCGACGCTTGTGACATAGGAGAGCGCGTCAAACGTATGTACCTGTGTCAATGTGGACAGGTAGAGGAGCAGTGTAACAAAGAAAACGCCGGCAGGCATGAGCATCCGCCCAAATGCCAACCGACGACGTGAACGGCGAATGATCGCCAATGAAGGAGCAGCCATAGCCGCATTATACCAGAATGCGCGGCTCCACAGCTAAAGGACTGATAAATAACCGATAGCCAGCATGCTTACGGATGTGGCGTAAGGTCAAGCTGATCGCCAAGCGCGGTGCCGGTTGCCTGAATGGCACCAGCGGGAAGTTCGATGACGTAGCGCCCGCGCCACGGTGCGACACCAGCAAACGGGCGGTTAGGCGGCATTGCTTCGCGCATGCCGACGACACGGTCCGCGCGGTCAACAAACAGCACGTCAATTGGCACGCGCATGAAGAAGGTGTGAATGCTCCATTCAGGATAAATCACCAGCGCATACTGCTCTGGTAGCGATTTCCTCCCCATGAGGCCACGCCCGCGCGCCAGAAACGAGCGCGCGAGCTCACCATTTGCTGCAATAACACGGTTGCGGGTTTGGTTGGTAATATGAATAGGTTGCATTGTTCACCCACAAAAAAAGGACGTTCAGGTCACGGATTCGTGCTGAACGTCCCTGGTATCTATATTCTATAAACCGCCGAGTGAATCCATGAGCTTTGGCACGGCAGGGCCAAGAATAACGACGAAGAGCGACGGAAAGATCAAAAACACCATCGGAAACAGCATCTTGATAGGTGCTTTTTGCGCTGCCTCTTCCGCGCGCTGCCGTCGCCGAATACGCATCTGATCAGCCTGCACGCGCAAGATTTTACCGATCGAAACACCGAGTTGCTCGGCCTGAATGATAGCGGCGGTGAACGTTTGCACATCCTCTACACCTGTGCGCTGCGCCATATCCCTGAGCGCTTCACGTCGTGACCGCCCCAGCCGCACGTCAGTAAGCACGCGCCGGAACTCGCGCGAAAGCTCATTGTCCCATTTCTCGGCCACGCGCTGCAAAGCCGAGTCGAATGCGAGGCCAGCCTCGACACTGATCGTCAGGAGGTCCAATGCGTCTGGCAATGCTTTGACAATGTTCTTCTTGCGCTTCTTGATCTGCTGTCCAAGCCAGATGCCTGGCAGAAGATAGCCAATCACGCCACCAAATGCCGTATACATCAACGCCGAGAGGAAGGCCATCGAGCGCAGCGTGACAAGCCCAAAGATAACAACCAGCAGAACCGCCAAACCCAGCCGAATGCCATTAAACATCACCGGCGTGATATTGCCTGGATTACCAGCCTGCTGTAAATTAACGCGCGTCTTTTCAGCGGCCTGCTTTGGGCTTGCTTTGCCAAGCACCATGAAAATCGAGCGCGCGAGCGGCACAAGCACGCGTTGGCTGAACGGCTGCTGAAGTTCTAACTCAGCTAACGTCAGCGGGCGCTCGGTGAACTGGCTCAAGCGGTCATTGATAACATCAGGCTGTGAGGAGCGCGTGACCCCAAAGATAATCAACATGATGCCAAGCAATAAAACCACGCCAATGCCAAGAATGATTGGTAACATCATGACGACACCTCACACTTCAATATCAACAATCTTCATGATTGCGAGATAGCCGAGAACAATCATAAACAGCGATGCCACAGGCAAGCAGCACCATGCCTTGGGAGGAAGGCCAAATGTAAAGATCGGTGCCATATATTCCGGATTGATAACAGTAATAAAGATGGCAAGACCAATTGGCAGCGCTGTGATGACATAGCCAGACATGCGCCCTTGCGCCGTTAGCGTGCGGATTTCACCCTTGATACGCACGCGTTCGCGAATAGTATGACCAATCGTTTCAAGGATTTGCGCCAGATTACCACCAACTTCATGCTGAATATTGACGGCAGTAATAAGCAGATCAAGATCTTCAGATGGAACGCGTTTGAGCAGATTTTCGAGCGCGACTTCGGTTGACAAGCCTAAGCCAACTTCTTGCACGACGCGCCGAAACTCCTGCGCCATGGGCGGCGGTGCCTCGCGTGATACCAACTCCATTGACTGCAAGAAGCTGTAACCACTGCGTAGCGAGTTCGCCAGCAAATTAATCGCATCGCCAAGCTGGTTGTTAAAGGAACGGACGCGCCGCTTTGCGGCAAATGAGACGTATATATCAGGCACAAATGACAGCAGCACAGCACCGACGAGGGCTGAAATCAGCATGGCCTGCGAACTTGCGCGCCCAACAAATGCGCCGACGCCCGCGCCAATCGCTGCCGCCAGAATCTTGGTTCCGATAAATTCGGTGACCGTGAGCTTTAAGTCAGCCCGTGCTAAATTGCGCCCGATCTGACTTCCGCGCTTGCCTTTAGCAACCACAGCATCGATGCGAGCCAGTGGCTTGCTCTGCTCATCGACCTGAACACGCTGATCGCGACCTGCGAATTGCGTCAAACGATCGCCAACAGCGGGCGAGCTCGCCCGACCACGCGCCACAAGCGCGAACACACCGATGATGAGAAGAAAAACAATTCCGGCGCTCGCCAGCGGCACGATGTTCGAGCTGAGTTCAAGCGGTACATTCATCGTGCGCTCCTTTCCGACAAATAAGTGCTATGTCGTTTGTTATCTGATAGTTCACGTTGTGAATACTCACCAGCCCGGGAATGAAAATTCATATCAGGAAAAGGTTTGGATCGGATTGCTCTCAATCCGATCCCAAAAGCTGTGTTTAGAAGAACCGTTCGTTGGCATGCCCAAAGATATTGGGCGGCAGGTAAATATTGTTCTGCTCAAATTGTTCGATGAACTTTGGCCGAATGCCGGTTGGCCGCAGATGCCCAACGATCTTGCCGCGCTCGTCAATGCCGGTTTGTTCGAAAACAAACACATCTTGCAGCACCACAACATCGCCTTCCATACCCTGAACTTCAGTAATATTAATGATCTTGCGACTACCATCCTTGAGACGCGCCTGCTGAACAATCAAATTAATTGCCGAAGCAATCTGCTCACGGATCGCGCGCACAGGGAGATCCATACCCGCCATCAGCACCATGGTCTCAGTTCGGGCAATAGCGTCGCGCGGCGTATTGGCGTGCAGTGTCGTCATCGAGCCATCGTGGCCGGTGTTCATAGCCTGGAGCATTTCCAACGCTTCGCCGCCGCGACACTCACCGACCACAATCCGCTCTGGCCGCATACGCAAACAGTTGATGACAAGATCGCGGATCGTAATCTCGCCACGTCCTTCAACGTTCGGCGGGCGCGATTCCAGCGTCACGACATGCTCCTGCCGCAGTTGCAACTCAGCCGCATTCTCAACAGTAATAATACGCTCGTCTTCAGGAATAAACGACGACAACGCATTTAACGTGGTTGTTTTTCCTGAACCAGTACCACCGGCGACAACAACGTTCAAGCGAGCGCGCACGCATGCCGAAAGGAACTCCGCCATTTCACGCGTGAGCGTCCCAAAGCGGATCATGTCCTCGACAGTGATGCCTTCCTTCTTGAACTTACGAATGCTCAGCACTGGCCCGACCAGCGAGATCGGGCGAATGACTGCATTGACACGGCTGCCGTCGGGCAAACGTGCATCGACCATTGGCGACGACTCGTCGATACGGCGGCCAAGCGGTGCCACAATGCGGTCAATGACGCGCATCACATGCTCGTCGTTATTGAAAATAATGTCGCTTTTCTCAAGACGGCCTTTGCGCTCAACGTAGATCTGGCGCGGGCCGTTGACCATGATTTCACTCACTTCCGGGTCGTTCAGCAGCGGTTCGAGGGGACCGAACCCGAGAATATCGGCGGCAATGCTTTCAAACATGCGCGCGCGCTCGGCCCGGCTCAACACAATGCTTTCGCTATCCAGAATCGAATTAAAAATATCTTCAACCTGCCGACGTACGCGCACCGCATTCGACAGATCGAGTTTTGGATCAAGCTCGCTGATCAGCCGATCCTGCACACGCATGCGAAGATCGACAAATGTTGTCTCTTCTTGTTCTCTTGGTGCAGGCCCCAGGCGACCAACAGACTCGGGCCGCGCACCAGGCCGTACACTAGGTGGAGCACCAGGCTCGGCACCCGGTGAAGTATTCCCGATTCGTTTGAGAAGCGACATGGATGGATCCTCCTCCGGCTAGCGTTTAGTTAACAGCCGTGCAAACAATCCGCGGCCTTCCTGCTGAGACCGTTCTGCTGGACCATCAACTGATTTTGTGGCGGCCATAGCGCGCTCATTAGCAAAAATATTCGCCAACGCGAAAATATCCTTGCTTGCCTGATGGTTTCGCCGCTCAATGACTAACGGAACACCATTGTTGATAGCGAGGGTCATGTCGTTGCCCGCATTTGCAATTTGCAGCGACACCTTATGACGCAAACTCTCCTCCACGTTCTCTACGCGCAGATTCAGTCGGCTGTCAGACTTATTCAGCACCAACATGATTTTGTCATCAGAGTATTCGAGCAGGTCGGCCACTTCCAGGAACAATTTGACGTTCTTGATGCAGGACATTTCAAGAGTCATGACCACGATGATGCGATCCGCCATGTCCAACACAGCAAGTGCTCGATCCTGAAATGACGACTGGGTATCAACAACCACGTAGTCAAATTCTTTGCGCAACAACTCAAGAATGGTCCGCAAATGATCAGATGTCACCAACTCACCAGTTTGTGGATTTGGTGGCGCAAGGAGCACTTTGACCTGCGATGTGTGCGTGGCCATCACATCATTGAGAAGCTCCCGATCAAGTTCCTCTATACGGTTGGCAAGATCAGCAATTGTCTTACTGGACACAAGATTCATGATGACGCCAAGATCCCCGAGGATAAGGTTGCCATCAACCAGCACAACTTTCTTGTTAGTGAGCTGACGCAGTGCCACAGCTGTATTTGCCGCTACCGAAGATGTGCCGACCCCACCCTTCGGGCTGAACAGCGCAATGATCTGGCCTTGAGAACCGCCACCATCTGCCGCCACAGCGGTATCCACCGGGCCAGCAGGCATGTAACGGCCTTGAGTCGTGCGCAGGCGATGCACATGCCGAATAGCATTATACAGATCGTCGGCGCTAATCGGCTTGATTAAAAATTCACGAGCTCCGGCCAGCATGGAGCGACGAAGATAATCTTGTTCGCCCTGCACGCTCATCATAATGACTTGCGTGGCAGGAACCTGGCTAATAAGAGCTTCCGTCGCCGCGATGCCGTCCATGTCAGGCATGTTAATGTCCATCAGGACGACATCAGGTTTATACTGCTTCGCCATTGCGATGCCTTCGCGGCCTGTGCTTGCTTTGGCGACGACTTCTATGTCTTTCTCGAAAAACAACAGCTTCTCGAGATTATCTCGTGTTTCTGTTATGTCATCAACGATTAAAACGCGAATTTGCTCGGCCATGAGGCGCTCCTTGTACCGTCAAGGTGTCGGTGTTACGGCTGGCGGCGCTGCGGGTGCAGGTTGACCATTGTTAATCACTTCGGGCGGGAAAGGATTGGGGCGCGGCAAGCCAAACCGGGTAATAAGTATGTCAAGCGTTGCACCAATAGTATTTTCCACAGCAGTGTCGCCATGGCCACGCAGCACCAGGGTCAGACCGTTGCCCCGCTCAACAGCATACTTAATGACTTCAGCCTGCTGGTCGGTAACAGCTAATACAAGGAGCCATGTGCCAGGAGCAATGGTATCGCCGGATGGTGCGCCTTGTCCCTGCTGACCTTGGCTGTTCTGAACGGGCTGCCCGCTTGCATCAGTTTGCGGCGCGGCGCTTTCCGAAGCCTGGCCGGGGGTTGGCGTACCTGCTGGCTGCACCTGCGGCTTCAGGATTTTGAGCACCTGAACATTCTGCACGAGGGTCTTCGTCGATGAACCAGGCACCTCTTGCTCGGTGGTAACTGGCGTCCCCTGCTCATTATACGATGGTCGGAAGACCAGAGTGTTCATGTCAAAGGTTGCAAGCACATCAACAAAGTCATTTGGACTGATTTGATCAGCCACACCTGACAGGTTATTCACCTGAAATGCAAATGCCTTTGGCCGCGGCTGCCCTTCCTGAGCTGGCGGGATTTGCAACGACAGCCCTGCATCAGTCACATCTTCCTGCCGAATCGGCTGATTCGCAGGAACAGCGCGCAACGTTATCTTGCGCTGAAGTTCACCTGCGCTCAGGAAGTATTGATTTGGATTGGCGTTATATTGACTTTCTGGAATATCTTCAGTAGCCAGCAGTGCAGTGTCGCTTAACACTGTTCCCGCAGGAATATCAGCCAGCGCTGTTACAACCGAACGACGTAGCTCTGTTGTTGGGGTTGTTAGCTGCGCAGCGCCGTTGTTGATCGACGAGCCGTTCACTAGCACAACATACAACACGAGAGCAGCAAGCGCGGCAATCAGAACGCCGAGCAGCAGCAGAAGCCTACCTCCACGCCTCATTGAACAATCACCTTTCTTCCATCGAGATTCCGTCGCAGCATGAGGCACCCAGCGCGCCTCATTATAGCATAGTGCTGCAAAGATAATGATGACAGATTACACATCTTCACGTATACACTTATGAAAGCTGGTGAACAACGCGCGTGTTCACCAGCTTTGTTCACCTATTTTGCAATCAGTGGCAGCATAATATGCACTTGTCCATCATCCACTGGCAGATCAACTGGATCAGGTGGCAATGGCTGCCCGGGATTGGCAGGATCTTCCGGCGCGTTGTACGTTACCGACATGACGTTATTGCTCTCACCACCTGGCGACGTTTCGCGCACCAGCACATACGGAGCCGGTCCACCGGTTGAGTCAGCCACAACCACGAAGGTATATGTGCCAACCTTTGTGATTACTTTGGTTATATCATATGGCTGGCATCCATCCGCTGCTGAATCGCACCAATATCTTAGCGACTTGGTTGCATTTGCGCCAAGATCATCCTTCGATACATTTGCATATGCCTTGCTATGCGCTTCGTCAGCGCCGCTCAACGGCAATGCTGGTGAAAGATTTGGCGTTTCGCCCGGCTCGTATACCAACAAGTCTACATAGAACGAACCAGCGCCCTCGATAGCCGCCGGTTGTGTTTCTTCGGCGTCATTCTTGTTGATGATGGCAATGTCAAGCCCGCCAAACGCTGCTGGGTTCGTCTTGCCTGCCAGGACAGTGGCTCGCGCAACTTTAATATCTGGGCTCCCTGGAAGGATGATCTTGATGCCGAGGTTCAGCAGCGAGGGCGTCTCAGATGCTGCTGTGGAGCCATTGCCACTCGAAAGCTTCGC
Organism: Roseiflexaceae bacterium; assembly: GCA_035765855.1. Classification (GTDB taxonomy): domain Bacteria; phylum Chloroflexota; class Chloroflexia; order Chloroflexales; family Roseiflexaceae; genus DASTWM01. The sequence continues at coordinate 253 of DASTWM010000472.1, read as the reverse complement.
GCGGTATTGGAAGCAGGTTGCTGGCAATTCGCCAATCGGAACCGTATTCAGCCCATTTTCGGATCGTGTCGTAGCGCCCTCCGGCGTACCTTTAAGCGCTCGCCAGCCTGTTGGATTGGTATCGCTCGCATCATCATCTGAAAAGTCCGGATTGTCGCATGAGCCAGCCCTTGAGATGCGATAATCGAGCGCAATATCCATGTTCAAGGTTTGCGTTCGCGTGATCAATGTCGCCCAGCTAATTTCCTGAATC
>DASTWM010000471.1:0-2689 GCA_035765855.1 Roseiflexaceae bacterium | reverse complement strand
TGCGCGCTAACGATAGCAGCGGCACATCGCCGAGCCACCACAGCGCATACATCGTGAGCTCGCTGAGCCAGCTTTGATACACATAGCGTGCGTCGTACGGCAGCGTGTAGGCCCAGCGATTAGTCTGGAGCCACGCGCCTTCATTGATCATGATACGGCCAGCCGCCATATGCCACCACAGGTCGTTCGGCGGCAGCGGCAGCATGCTCATCACGATCCAGATCAGCCACAGAACGCTCGCTACCCACAGGTAATCAAGCGTGACATGGCGCAGGCGGTGCGTGGCAAAAACTGCGGGAGATTGGCGTGATAGCATTTGCATCGTTCAATCAGATTCCTTCAGCCACGATTATCTGCGTACCATCCTGATCCTGGCCGGCATGCTGTTCAGCAGCCCGCCGCCGAGCTAACACCGCACCAAGCATTGGAATATAGCAGCAGATCACCACAGTTGTACCCACTTGCTCAATCGTATGAAAAGGAAAGAATGACCGCCACAGCCATGATCCCCAACTCAGCACCGCCGTCACAAGAATCGCACGCGGCTGCTTTGGAACCAGCCATAGAATAAAGCTATCATAGATCCAACGTTGCGGCATGAGCGCAGCAAGCACAAGCAATCGGGCCTCTTGTTCGCGATAGCGGAGCAAAGCCAGCAACAAGAGTGGGCCGGGGATCAGTAGCACTGGAAAAAAGCGTTGATAGCTACCAAGCTGGCTCAGCCAGTGGAGCGGCCAGTTCGGCAGAACAGCTATGCTGGCCGCCGCAACGATGGCAGACAAAATGATACCGCGCCGATTCAAATGTGTCAGCGCAACGGGTAGAGCAATGTGCGGCTTTACCAGAACGATGGGCAGCAAAGCTGGAAGAAAGGCAGCCGCCATGATCAGCGGCGACCATTGCACGCACAGGAGCGCGTCCCAGTAGGGATACGCCAGGAAGATAAGCAGACGCCCGTAGCCATGCTTTGTAAGCCCGAACGCAAGCAGTGCTGAGCTGATCCCGAAAAAGAGTGCGCCCGCCAATTCGTCCGGCAACCCAGCGAATGGCAAACCAACAAAGGCGGCTGGTAGCGGATACGGGATTGCGTATTCATGAAATGGATGATTGTATGGATCACGACCAGCAAGGAGATCGCGTGCGGCGCGTACTGCCCATGTAAAATCGCCCCCGTCGCGTTGAAAATTTGTAAGGACAAGCCAGCACAATGTTGCGCTTACCATTCCTATCGCAGCTGCAATCAGTAAACGCTGTCGCATCGCAGACTCCTCAGTAAAATAGATATCTATGCTATTCTATTGAAGAATGCTGGCACAGGTAGTACAGCATATAACCAACATAGATACAAGTTCGTAGCTGCATCTAGTCCAGGAAGCGGCGCGCGATAGCGTAAGCGCGCTCCACATCCTCTGCCAGCACGTCCCAGTGCAAGTGCGTTGCTCGTTCGCGCGCCGCTGCGCCAAGCGAATGGCGTAACTGCGCGTCGCCCAGCAGCTGGAGGGCCGCCGCTGCCATTGCACCACTATCGGCAGGCGGTACGAGGAGGCCGCTGCGTTCGTCTTCAAGGTATTCGGCCACCTGCCCCACGCGACCGGCGACGATTGGCAAGCTGGCAGCCATGAGTTCCAGCAACTTCGCTAAACCACGCGCGCGGTTAATGAGCGTGTCGTTGATCGGCACCAGCGCCAACGTAGCCAATTGAAGGAGCGAGGGAATATGCTCCGGCTCCACCCATCCGCGATAATCGATGTTCGCCGCCACGCCTGCGCGCTGCGCCCAGCGTAGCAGATCATGCTCTTCGCCGCGTTCTCCACGCCCAACGACCAGCAGGCGCACATGCGGAATGTGTTGCGCCACGCCAACCAGCGTTGCCACAACATCACGCACGTCAAGTTCCCAAAAGCGCGTGTACAACAGCATGGTTGGCTGACTCGATGATTCACGGAGCGGAGCTGGTTGCATGGCATGCATGCCGTTTGGCACGTAGACAATCCGTTCAGGTGGCACGCCAAACCCTTGCACCTGGGCTTCCAGCGTGCGGCTCACCACGGTTACTGCTGCGGCACGGCGGGGAAGATCGCGCTCCTGCCAGGCGAAGAGCGCCCTGGCAGGCCATGGGTATGGCAACAGGTCGTTCCACCCGCCCCATCCTTCCCAATCGTCGGTGTCCACCACCAGTGGCAGACCAGGCGCTACCACCCGCGCCAGCAGCGCGGCCAGGCCGCTGTAGCCTTTCGGCTTGAACAGGTGCAGCACGTCAGGTCGGGCGGCAAGCGCGGGGCGCACCAGCGCCATCACCTGCTCCGCCACGCCAGGCGGGCCAGGCCATTTGGGCAGCGCGGTATGTTCGACGAACACGCCATCGTAGCAGTCATGCCGCCCGGCATCCTGCGGGTTGTTCACGGGCGGGGCGATAATGCTGACATGATGCCCGCGCCGCACGAGCGACTGCGCCAGCGGCAGCATGCGCGCCGATAGTGTCCCTTTGGGCCGAATGCCAAACGGCGCGAGCATTACGATGCGCAATGAGCGTTCCATTCTCTGACCCTGTGTCCCGAAACCCTCATAATCACACGAGTTACTCGATGGCATTGATTCATGCAACCGATCATGGGTTTTCGCCTGCGGCAGCAAGGAACTTTTCTTTTTGATTATGTGCGTGTTTTCCGCGCTGCGGCGCGGAAAACAC